>CAIYGI010000032.1 GCA_903925685.1 uncultured bacterium | reverse complement strand
GCAAGCGAATTATTATTATTGAGAGTATTTACATGGGGACAAACGGAACGGAAAAAGACGCCAGTTTCGTGAGCAAACACGCTGCCATCAAGGGTTTGAGCATGAAAAGCGCATCAAAAGACGCTGGAACTTCGGTTTAGGCCATAACCTTCCTGCGTGGCGGCGCTCTTTAAGCTGACGCCTGGCGCGGCAGCCTGCGTTGCGACCGCGAACAGCGACACAATCAGCATGCCTGCGCTTCGCGTAAGATGCGAACGCAACGACATAATGTTTTTTCTTCCATGCATTAGAATCGAAGGCTCACAAGGACTGAGACTTTACCGGCATCGCCGGCCGGCCTTTTTTTACTGCACAACTGGCTGGACTTCCTCCACGGAGGCAAAAAGCCATGCTCCGCCATCACGCAGGCAGCGCATGCGAAACTCCCGGACCTCGCGAAAGGATTCGCCGCCGCGCGACTTGCCGGTTGCCACACCCGTCGCCTCAACCATCGCCGAATCGCCTGACACAACGATTTTCGAATCGGGAAATGCCACCCGCACGGAACTCACCAGTTGGCAGGCCTGCGCCGCCAGCGCGGCGATGGCGTTCTGCCCTTCCACATTTCCAAGTCCGCCGAAATTAATATTGACGCGTGCCGTTGCCGTGAACGTCTGGGCCGCCTGCCGCCCGCGGGCGACAGAACCAAACGGAGTGGGCGTCTGATCGAAAGTCACGGCCTCCGCCAGGAGCGTCAATTGTCCGCGAATACGCCCCTCGTCGTCCGGCCAGATCGTTCGCGCCAGCCAGAACAGGGCCGCAATTGCCGCAACCATTAAGCATGCAACTATCAGCCAACGTTTCATCACGGCCTCCACGCCTGCATCGTTCCGCGATTTTACGGCAAAGCCTGATTATTCACCAAGCAATCCTTCCCACGATTCGTTCCCGCTGAACCTTGCCCATCACATGATTCTCGCGCGGCATGGCGCGGTTATCCCCGATGACGAAATACTGGTTCATTTCCAGTTTCGTTTCGGGATAAGACCATGCTTCGCGAAACATCACGTAAGGCTCCGCCAGCGGCACCCCATCCAGCAGGACAACGCCGTCGCGAATTGCCAGGCGTTCGCCCGGTAGTCCAATCACGCGTTTAAGATACATCACCTTTTTGCCCGCCAGACGGATGGCAACGACATCGCCGCGGCGCGGTGGATGACGTGCAAAGGCCCAGGCGTCGACAAACCGAAACTGTCCGCTGCGGTACGCGGGCAGCATGCTCTCACCAGAAACCCAGACCGGTAGCCATATATAGCTGGCGAGAATCCAGACGCACGCCCCCAGCAGCGCGGCGCGCAGTAGTGTGCGCACAGGTTGCTGCCCGATCATCCAGCGCCGTAAACTGAGGGAGCTAAGGGTCACGGATTGCTAAGCAGTAACATCGTCGCCAGTAGCGCAACTGCAAGTCCAACCACAACGAATGCCTGTACAAATGAAACCCGATGCGTCAAAAAGGCGTTGCCATTCATGAAACACCTCATAACCGCCCATAAGCCGGAATGCGCGACAGCAAATATGCAGACTAATCGGCAGGAATCGGCTTGGTGGCGGGAGCCCCGGAACGTAGCAACCGCTGATCATCGGTCAATAGGTTGGCTTTGGCGTCCAAAGCCGTTGCGACGATGATAGCGTCTGGAAGTTTCAAGGCGAAATCCTTGCGCAGTTTAATAACCAGCCTTTGCAGTGACACGTTGCCATCGGTCAAATCCACCACATCGACCCGTTCCAGAAACCGGTTGAACAAAGCCTCGTCAGCATCCGTCAAATTGGGGAAGACAAGAAATTCCAATTTGCTGATGATGGAAATTCCAACCCACGTTGCATCTCGTAAAAAACGTTGTAAACCCAAATGCCCTCGCAAAAGCGCAATCACGGCATTGGTGTCTAGGACGTAGCGATCACCATTCATCCCGAACTTTCCTTTGCGCCCGAACTGCATTCCCGCGCCATTTCAATCGGCCAGCCAAATCCGAAAAATCGTACCCGTTCTTCTCCGTCAGATCAAGAGATGGTACGTCAACCAGCAAGACGATATCCACCTGACGGTTCGGATAGGCGGTGGGAACACGCAGCCTTAAACAGCCATCCCGGCCAATGCTGCTTCTTAGGGCTATTGCTTTCATGGGAATACCATATCTTCCTACGCCTTAAATTGTCAATCGCAAGCCTTTTGCAAACTTAGTTTATGCGTGGCGCATCGCGCCGTTGCCCGTTTCGCGCAGGCCGGTTATGGCCACCGCCAGTGCGCTCAGGTCGCCGATGCGGCCTTCGAGCGAACTGGGCACGATGCGGCAGGCTTCGAGCGGCCAGCGCCAGGCGTACTTGGGCAATTTGGCCTGCAGGGCGGGCATCACCAGGTCCCGCTCGTGAATCGCAATCGTGCCCAAAATAACAATCTCGGGATTGATGACCTGGACCAGCGCGCCAATGCCCTGCGCCAGACGATCGGTGAAAGATTCCCATTCCTCAACCGCCAGCGGGTCGCCCAACCTGACCGCCGCCGATAGCGCCTTCATATCGATCTTGTCCACCTCGCCGCCCGCCTGATCGACGATTGCCGTCTTGAGCCCGCCCGCCCGGATGCGCGCCTTGAGCCGTTCAGCCACATTGCGGCCGCCCACATATGTCTCCCAGCAGCCAAAGTTTCCGCAGCCGCACCGCGGTCCATGCAGATCGAGCACCATGTGTCCAACTTCGCCGCCGCAATCCGTAATGCCCTGAACCAGGCGGCCGTTCGTGATAATACCGGCGCCCATGCCGGTGCTGAAGGTCAAGTAGATCAGGCTCTGTATGCCGCGATGTTCGCCAAAAAACATCTCAGCCAGCGCGCAGGCGTTGGCATCGTTGTTCAAAAACACCGGCGCCTTGACCATCTCGGACACCATCTTGAAAATCGGCACTTCATGCCAGCCGGGATTGTTGGGCGGCGCCAGCAGCATCCCTCGCGGCACGGACAACGGACCTGGAGCGGAAATGCCCACGGCATCCAGGCTGTCGGCCTTGAGTCCGGCACTTTCCAGAACGGCGCCGACCAGTTCGTTCAAGCGGCATTTGAAGACCTGTGGATCCTCGCCCGGCATGGCCGGTATGCGCTGGGTGGCGAGAATTTCGCCCTTCTGGTTGCCTAGACAGACCGCCGTCTTGGTGCCGCCAATATCGACACCCAAAAGGTTCAACGCTCTCCCTGAATCGAGCAATTGTTCCCCGCTATCGGTAGAACCAACCGGCTGTTCCGCAAGCCCCGGCTCATCTTCCAGACGTGGCGCCGCCGCGATTTTGTGACTGCGCTTGATCAGGTAACCAGCCTCGACCAGCCGCAGCACCAATTTATGCACGGCATTCTTGGAGCGGTAGCCAAAGAGTTCCAGCATCTCTTTGTAACCAGGCAGCCGCCGCTCGCATTGGTGGAACTTCCGCAGGGCCGCCACTCTTTCGTCAAAATTCATGTTGATCAACTTTCTAGTAATACTCCGGCGGGCGCGCTGGTGTCGGCATCGTCCCAGTTGCGGGGTTTGCTCGGGCCAACCGAGGAAATCGGCTTGGATGTCATCTGCAAGCCGCGCGATTTCGCGCTGCGCAACTCCATATCGCCCACCGGAAAGATCTGTTGAAGAATGCGCAGGCGCTTGGCGGGACGATACTTCACGTACAGTTCGGCGACCGGCTGATCGCTGAAGTAGCGCAGGCGCGCCTCGCCTCCCGGCGTACACCAGTACTCCTTGTTCATGATCGCCCCGCCGAACGTGAAGCGCTTCATG
The DNA here is from genome assembly GCA_903925685.1 of uncultured bacterium. Classification (GTDB taxonomy): domain Bacteria; phylum Verrucomicrobiota; class Kiritimatiellia; order CAIKKV01; family CAIYGI01; genus CAIYGI01. Next base: position 4,745 of record CAIYGI010000032.1, on the reverse strand, counting down.
TAGGTCATATCGTGCTGGGTGTAGACCAGCACCATCGGACGGTCGCGGTCGAATTTGGCGCCGTATTGAAGGTCCTTTCCGATATAGAGCCGGTCTGGCGGCGGGATCATCTGGTAACGGCCGTTCTCGAAGAGCAGCAGAATGCGGTCGTAGCTGGAAACCTCGGCCAGCGCTTCGCCCTCCACTTCGGTCCCGACAAATCCCTTTTCGCGGTCGTAGCACACGCTGAGGTTCTTGGCCGCCACATCGCGCATTTCGATGGTCGTAAAACTCTCGATGCGCGTGCGCCGCGGATGAGCCGCGCCGTGGTTTTTCAGCAGTTCCTTCAGGTAGCGGACTGCATAGGGCACAGGGGACTTGAGGTTCTTTTCGACCTCGGAAAGTTCGGCCTTCAGGTCGCCGATTTCCTTCTTCGAGCGATTGATGTCGAACTGCGAGATGCGGCGGATCTGAATGCCGAGCAGGTGCTCGACATCGTCCAGAGTCACGTCGCGCCGCAATTTGGAGCGGAAAACGTTGACGCCGTCGAGCACGCTCTTCTGCACCTCTTCGTAGCGCTCCATCTTCTCGATACGCTTGTAGATGCGGTTCTCGACGAAGATTTGCACTAGCGTGCGAATATGGATGTCCTGGAGCAACTTGTCGCGCTGCGCCTCCAACTCGCGCTTCAGCAGGTCCATCAGGCACCCGGTGTTGTAGCGCAGAATTTCGTCCACGTTCATTTCGACCGGATGGTTGTCGCGGATCACCATCGGACGCACGCTGAAGGAGACTTCGCACTGGGTAAAGGCGTACAAGGCCGCGATGGCCTTCTTGGGATCCTGGCCGCCGCCAAGCTTGATCTCGATCTCGACCTTGTCGGAGGTGAAGTCGTGGATCGATTGGATGGCGATCTTCTTTTTACGCGCGGCGTCCTCGATCGAGCCGATCAAGATGTCGGTGGTTGTTCCGTATGGGATTTCACGGATCACCAGGGCGTGGTCGCCGCGCGGCTCCATCACGGCCCGCACGCGCACGCGGCCGCAACCCTTTTCGTATTCCGATACGTCCATGCGTCCCGCCTGCTGAAAGTCCGGCAGCAGATGGAAGGGCTTCTTTTGCAGAATGGCGATCTGCGCCTGGATCAACTCGCCGAAATTATGCGGCAGAATGCGGGTCGAAAGCCCGACGGCAATCCCGTCCGCCCCCAGCATCAGCAGCAGCGGAAGTTTGCAGGGCAGTTTGACCGGTTCCTTGTGGCGTCCGTCGTAACTCGGAATAAAGCGGGTCAACCCGTCATGGAACAACTCGTGGCGCGCAAGATCGGTCAACCGGCACTCGATGTAACGCGAAGCGGCCGCCGGATCGCCGGTGTAAAGATTGCCGAAATTCCCCTGCCCTTCGATCAGGTATTGCCGGTTGACCAGCGACACCAGCGCGTCGCCGATCGAGGCGTCGCCATGCGGGTGGTACTGCATGCAGTGTCCCACCACATTGGCCACCTTGATGAACTTGCCGTCGTCGTTCTCGTGCAGCGACCACAGGATGCGGCGCTGGACGGGTTTAAGGCCGTCCTCGACATCGGGAATCGCGCGGTCGCGGATCACGTAGGAGGCATATTGAAGAAAGTTGCCTTCCACCATCCGCTGCAGCGGCCCGTCGCCCACGCCCGGACCCAGCACTTCGCCGCCGGCCGGCGGCGGATGGCCCGCGCCGGGAATGGGCGCGACCGGCGGCGCGCCCGCTTTTGCAACCGGCTTGAATGCGGTTTTGTCCTTCCCCGGACGGGACGCCGCTGCGTCCACGCCGCCGTTCACTTCGCCAAACAACAATCCTTGTTCGTCCTTCATAGCGTTTCGTCCACAACCAGATGTTCCATGATGTAATCGCGCCGCTCGGGGGTATTTTTGCCCATGTAAAATTCCAGCACCCGCGGAATATAGTGCTGATTGCCGACGGTCACATGCGAAAGACGCATTTCGGTACCGATGAAACTCTTGAATTCGCCCGGCGAAATTTCGCCCAACCCCTTGAAGCGGGTGATTTCGTGGCCGCGCCCCAGCGCCTCCGCCGCCTGATCGCGCTCGCTCTCGGAGTAGCAATAGCGCGTCTGCTTGCGGGTGCGCACGCGGAAGAGCGGCGTTTCGAGGATGTGGACATGGCCTTCCAGCACCAGCGGTTCGAAGAAACGCAGAAAAAAGGTCAGCAGCAGGTTGCGAATGTGCAGTCCGTCCACATCGGCGTCGGTCGCCAGGATCACGCGGTGGTAGCGCAACAGTTCGGTGCTGTCCTCGATGTTCAGGCTGCGCATCAAATTGTAAAGCTCGTCGTTCTTGTAGACGGCCTCGCGTTTCAAACCGCAGGCGTTGAGCGGCTTGCCCTTGAGCGTGAAGACGGCCTGGGTATTGGCGTCGCGGCAGCTGGTGATCGAGCCCGCGGCCGATTGTCCCTCGGTGATGAAAAGCATGGACTCCAGGCCGCGCTGGCGTTTGCGGTCGAAGTGCATCTTGCAGTCCTTGAGCTGCGGTATGCGGATCGAGACCGCGCGCGCCCGTTCACGGGCCATCTTTTTGACCGCCTGCAACTCGCGGCGGACCAGTTGCGTCTCGTGAATCTTGGCGATGGCCCGCTCGGCCGCCTCCTGGTTCTTGTGGAGCAGTTCGATCACCGCATCCCGCACCTCGGCCACCAGTCCGGCGCGGATGTCGGTGTTGCCGAGCTTGTTCTTGGTCTGCGACTCGAAGACCGGCTCCTTCAAGCGGATGGCGATGGCCCCGACCAGCCCCTCGCGCACGTCCTCGCCCTCGTACTTGGCCTGGGCGAAGTCGTTGATGGCCTTCAGGAAGCCCTCGCGAAAGGCGCTGAGATGGGTGCCACCGTCGGCGGTAAACTGGCCGTTGACGAAACTGAAGTAGGTCTCCGAATAGCGCCCCGTATGGGTGAAGGCCAACTCCAGCGTCTTGGTTTGATGATGCAGCGGCTCGTAGAGCGATTCCGAAACGACCTCCTCGTCGAGCAGGTCGAGCAGTCCGTTTTCCGACACCAGCGTCTGGCCGTTGTACTGCAGTTTCAGTCCGGTGTTGAGATATGTGTAAAGCTGCAGGCGTCTCAGGACATGTTCTTCCTGAAAGGCCGAGGCGCCGAAAATTTCCGGATCGGGCTCGAATTGGACGTAGGTCCCGTCCTTTTCGTCCACTTTGCCCTTGCGTTCCTTCAGTTTGACCCCGCAGGAGAACTCGGCCTCGGCGAATTGTCCGTCGCGAACACTGCGCACCAGAAAGCACTTGGAGAGCGCATTGACGGCCTTGGTCCCGACGCCGTTCAAGCCGACGCTGAACTGGAAAACGTCGTCGTTGTATTTGGCGCCGGTATTGATCACCGAAACGCACTCCACCAGCTTGCCAAGCGGAATGCCGCGGCCGTAGTCGCGCACCGTCACCACCACGCCCTGGATGCCGATTTCGATCTGGCGTCCGAAACCCATGATGTACTCGTCCACAGCGTTGTCGAGCACCTCCTTGAGCAGCACATAAATGCCGTCGTCGGGGTTCGACCCGTCGCCGATGCGCCCGATGTACATCCCCGTGCGCTTGCGGATGTGTTCGAGCGACGACAACGTCTTGATCTTGCTTTCGTCGTAGTTATGTTTCAAGTTTGCCATTATTCGTCAGCCTGACAGTCTTCAGTTAACGGTTCGCCGCGCACCCGCCAGCCACAGCGGCGGCGTGCATGCGGGGGAGAATAGCAGTTCTGACGCCGCGGTGTAACCCTGTGATTTATTTTACCTTCATGCATCAGAAGTCGGCTTCAAAATATCCACTTGCATTTCACGCCGTGAAATGATTTAGTTCACGTCATGAGCAACATTAAGCCACGATGGTGTCAAGGGCATCTTCAGGCGGCGCTCCGTGTGCTGCCTGTCAGTGTGGTTAGTGGCGCGCGGCAGACCGGCAAAACCACGCTCACGCAAATGCTTGGGCCGGCGCGGACCTATTTCACCCTTGACGATCTGGGCGTCCTCGACCAGGCTGCCCGTAATCCAGACGCATTACTTGCCACACGCCCTGTCACGCTTGATGAAGTACAGCGGGCGCCGCGGCTCTTGCTGGCGGTCAAACGTGCCGTGGACGCGCAGCGCCACGCGGGCGATTTCATTCTGACCGGTTCAGCCAACCTGCTCCTGATGCAACACGTCTCGGACACGTTGGCTGGTCGTGCAATTTACCTGGAACTACCGCCCTTTTGCCCAGCCGAGTGGCAGGAACGCGACGGCGCGCTGACACCATTGGATCGTTTGTTTGCCGCGGATTTCGATTGGCAAACGTGGCCGGACGAGCCGGGTGACTGGACAGCGTGGTTGCTGCGTGGTGGATTTCCCCCGGCGTTGCAAATTGACTCCGATGCCGATCGCGGCCTGTGGTTTGCCGCCTATATCCAGACTTACCTGGAACGCGATTTACGCCAATTGAGCGCCGTCTCCAGTCTGCCGGATTTCCAGCGCATCATGGCTCTTGCGGCGCAACGAACCGGAAAACTGCTTAACCAGGCAAGTTTGGCACGCGATGCCGCGCTCAGTCATCCGACTGCACACCGCTTGCCAGCGCCGGTGTGAAAATGTATTTTTTCTGGCGGTTTGAAAATGCGCGGCGAAAAGGTGGCTCCGGGATGGGACCGGAGCCATGGAAGATTCAGGGTTCTACAACGCGATCCTTCATGCGATAACTGGGGCCTTCGATGACGACGGTTTCGGCATGATGCAGGATGCG
>CAIYGI010000031.1 GCA_903925685.1 uncultured bacterium | reverse complement strand
GGCGATCAGCGCACTCCTCGCAGATTTAACCCACGCCGCTTTTTACCACCCTGAAACCGGCGCGCGTTTGATCTACGAACTCGCCTGATAAATACCAGAAAAGTGCCAACTCATTTTCCTCCGAGATCAGGAAGTGTGAACCTGCAACTGCAGGCGTTCTACAACGTGCAGCGGCCGGACGATGCCGCCGATTGGCAGCTGCGCTTCCAGATCCTATGCCTGTTCCCGTGAGCGGTCAATCCCATGCATTTCTTTCTTGCCGGACATCGGCGGTGCGGCGCGGCAGGCGGTCAGTATTTCCCGTAGGCGCGTGCCGTATCGTACATGGCGAGCACGTTCTCCGTCGGCGAGTTGTCCTGAAGCTGATGCGTCGGTGCGAAGCAATAGCCCCCGCCGGGCATCATGATCTCCAGCGTCTTCCGGCAGTATTCGATCGTCCCCCTGACGGTTCCTGTTGCCACCGGGCCTGCCGTGCTGATGCACCCGTGGAAGGCAAGACGCCCGCCGAACCGCCGCTTGAGATACTCTGGAGCCATCTCCTTAGCTTCGGGCTGAAGCGTATCGACAACGGTGATGCCCATCTCCAAAAAGTCATTGTAGGCCCAGCTGCTCGAACCGCAGGAATGGATCATGACTGGGATGTCGAAACTCTTCGCCAGATCGACGAATCGCTGGTGAATGTGGCGTATGGTTTTTCTGTATAGTTCCAGGCTGATGAGAGGCGCAATCTGTGTGCCCAGATCTTCACCCATCCAGAGGAAGTCAATTCTGCCGGCAGCGGCATCCAGGGTGCGGCGCAGGATCTCGATCTGGACGCTTGTACGCCGTTGGGTCAGGAGCATGCCGGCCTCGTCCTCGGTGATCAGATCGATCAGCGATTGCTCCGTCCCGCGGAGCATCCCTCCCTTGTTGATGACGTCAGCCTGGCCGGTACCCCCGACATAGATTGCATACTTCCGGTCGCGCTGGCAGTCGTCCGCCACCTGGCTGTAATCGAAATCGTCCGGCGACGGCAACGGCCAGGCCGCAATCTGCTCTTCGCCGGCGTCCTGGAGCGGAAAATCGCAATAGTCCCAGTAGCCGCCGGTTTCGTGTTCGACCCAGCGCCGGTGAATGCCCCAGTCGTCGACCTTGACCCCGCGCCTTGCGCTTACGCCTTAGAGCCGCCCAACTTTTCCGAAAAGTGTTCAAAACTGTTCAAAAGTGTTCGGGCTAGGCTATACTTCTTCACGGCTGGTTCCTGCTTTTGCATCCTTTGTGACTGCTTTTTGATAAACATCATAACCGCACATGTGCTGACTAATGCCGACCATTGATCTTCAAAGTCTGGATGCGCTATACGGCGGGTTGACCTGCAAACTGCTGGCGGCGCGTGCGCCGACGGGCGGGTGGCTCGGGCGGTTGTCGGATAGCGCGCTGGCGACCGCGACGGCTGTGGCGGCTTTGGCGGCGCTGGACCGATCGCGTTACGCGCCGGTTATTGCCGAAGGTCGCGACTGGCTTGCGGCGCATGTCAACGCGGACGGCGGGTGGGGCGACACGCCGCGCGCGCGCAGTAATCTCAGTACGACGTTGATTGTGGTGTCGGCTCTGCGCGTCACCGACAAGGACGCCGTAATGGGTCAGTTATGTGGTTGTGCGGTGGACGAAAGACCGGCTAAAGCCGGTACTACAAACGGCGCGCCGCGCGTTTGTAGTACCGCCTTCAGGCGGCCACACCACGTAACTGACCCATTACTGGACGCCATCGAAAACTGCCAGACGGCGGGCGAGGCGTGGCTGTTGCGCGCGGCGGGTGGGGCGGACTCGGCGGCGCTGAGCGCCGCCGTGACAAAGCGCTACGGCGGCGACCGGACTTTTGCGGCGCCGATTATGTCCCTGGCGGACTGGTGCGGCACACTCGATGGCGATCTCCGATGGCTGGGTCCGCAACTGCCGTTCGCGCTGGCGGCGCTGCCGCAAAAACTTTTCCGATGGCTGCGCCTGCCGGTTGTCAGTTATGCCCTGCCTGCGTTGATTGCGGTGGGGTTGTATCAGTGGCGACGTCGGGGCGGGGGTGGAGTGCAGGCGGCGGCCGTGTCGGCGGTCTTGCGGCGGCTGGAACGTATACAGCCGGCCAGCGGCGGCTACCTTGAGGCGGTTCCGTTGACCGCCTTTGTCGTGCTCTGCCTGGCGGCCTCGGGCTTTGGCGGACAGGCGGCGGCGCGGCGCGGCGCGGAGTTTCTAATAAATACCCGGCGCGCTAACGGCGCCTGGCCGATCGACGTCGATTTGTCGAGTTGGGTGACCACGCTGGCGGTGCAGGGATTGTGGGGCGCGGGCGGAGTCGCATCGAATTTGGAATCGGATCGCGCCCGCGCGGAAGTGTGCGATGCCTTGCTCGCGCGCCAGTGGAAGGTCCGGCATCCCTTTACGGGCGCCGCGGCGGGCGGCTGGGGCTGGACCGATCGCGACGGGGCTGTGCCCGACGCGGACGATACCGCGGGCGCATTGCTGGCGCTATATGCACTGAACGATGAACATTTCTCAATTCCTGATTCCGTTCCGGAATTACACAAGTGTTCTGGAGCATCCCTAAAAATGATTTGGCGCTTTATTTTGGAGGGCGGGCGGCCTCGCCCGCCGGGATCGCGGCGACGGAGGCCCGTCGCCCTCCATCAAAATCAAGAAAATGTTTTAAACCATTTTCCTTTGAGAGCAGATAGTGATTATTTACGCAGTCAGGCGGTTTGGCGCGGCGTGAAGTGGTTGCTCGATCTGCAAAATCGCGACGGCGGCTGGCCGACCTTTTGCCGGGGCTGGGGGCGCTGGCCCTTTGACCGGAGTTGTCCCGATCTAACGGCGCATGCCTTGCGCGCTCTGAGTGTGTGGCGATCGGCCTTGCCGGCGGCATTTGCGGGACGCCTGAAGCGGGCGCAGCGGCGCGGGTTGAGTTATCTCAAAAGATCTCAAGGCGCCGACGGCTCGTGGATACCGTTATGGTTCGGCTGCGAAACTGCGCCGGAGGCCGGGAATCCCACCTATGGCACTTCCCGCGTGCTGCTGGGTTTACGCGCGCTGGCGGATGAGGCGCCGGAGACGGCCGGCATGCTGGCGGCGGGCGAAGGCTGGCTTTGCGCCGCGCAGGCCCAGGACGGCGGTTGGGTTGGGGCGGCGGGCTGTGCGCCAACACTGGAAGAGACCGCCTGGGCCGTCGAGGCGCTGGCGGAATCGTCCGATGCCACCGCGCTCGAGGCTGTGCGGCGCGGCATTGCCTGGATCGAAAACGCCACGGCCGGTGGAGAGCGGCTTCCCTTGCCGGCCACGATTGGATACTATTTTTCCAGTTTATGGTACGAAGAAGAGTCCTATCCCATGGTTTTCGCGGCGGCGGCGCTGCGGCGGGCGCGGCGGGCCGCGGCTAAAGCGGCGGGGATGGCATAAAAAGGAGACCGGTATGAGTGGACTGAAAAGCTCTTTCGATCTGGCGATGGACAGGATGGCGAAACGCGGCGATGGCTTGTCGTCGCTGACCGCCGAGCAGAAGGAGGCCATGGCGGAGATCGCCAGCCGGGCCAAGGCCAAGGTGGCCGAGATCGAGATCATGTTCCGGCCCAAGCTGGAAGCGGCGCGGGCGGCGGATGACGCCGAGAAACTGGCCACGCTCGAAGGGCAACAGCGCTTCGAAATTGGAAAAATCCGCGAACGCGAGACGCTCGACCGCGAAGCCGTACGCGGCAAATGAATAACCTCTTCGTTCTAAACGGCAACTGCCTTCAGAACGGCTACTAAACCGAGCGCGGATGAAACCGAATCGCATACTGATCGTCAAACTGAGTTCGCTGGGCGACCTTTTTCACGCCCTGCCCGCGGTGCATTGTTTGCGCGAACAGTTGGATGCCGAAATCCACTGGGTGACGCAGACCGAATATGCCGGGCTGGTCGGATGCTTCACGGATGTGAGCCGGATCATCGTTTACAACCGCCGTGCGCCCATCCGCGGCTTCGGCGCCTTGTGGCGGGAGTTGCGGGCGGAGAAGTACGATCTGGTGGTGGATCTGCAGGGCTTGCTCAAAAGCGCGCTGATCGCGCGTCTGGCGCGGGCGGGTCGGCGAATCGGCCCCTCCTTCGCGCGCGAGGGCTCCAGATTGTTTTACACGAGTCTGGCCGGCCCGCGGCAGCGCAACCGCCATGCGGTCGAAGAGAACATGGACATTGTGCGATATCTCGGTCTAAACCCGACCCCGCCGCTCTTTCCGGTCAAATTTCCCGAGCACAAGCTGGATACGCCGGGGCCGCGCATTGGCCTGATCCCGTTTTCGCGCTGGCCTTCCAAAAACTGGCCGTCGGCAAATTTTGCGGAAACCTGCCGCCGGCTGCGGCCCGAGACGGGCGGCACGTTTTATCTCTTTGGCGGCGGGGACGATGCGGCCGGTTGCGTGGCGATTGCGGGGCAGTTGCCGGGTGCGGCGGTGAACTTGGCGGGCACGACCTCACTGGTTGAAACAGGTTCGATTTTGAAGCAAATGGACCTTGTGATCGCCAATGACACGGGCCCCATGCACATGGCGGCGGCTTGCGGCGTGCCCGTGCTGGCGCTGTTCGGTCCAACCGATCCCAAACGCACCGGTCCGTACGGCGCGCGCCACCGCGTGCTGCAAAGTCCGCTGCCATGTCAGCCATGCCGCCAGCGCGTGTGCGTACGCAAGGAGGGCGATTGTTTGTCCGCGCTGCCCGTTTCGGAGGTGGTCGAAACGGCACTCGACATGTTAGGCTCACGATCATGATGCGCAGGAACTTTAAGGCGATGCGTGGCTGTGTGGCGCTGGCGGCCGTGCTGGCGCTGATGACGGCCGGCTGCGGTCGTGCTGCCCGGCAGGCCGACAGCAGCGAACTGAACGACGCGGGGCTGCGTGAAGCGCAGGCGCTGGAGGAGCGCGGGGATGAAGCGGGCGCCAGGGATGCCTACCGCAACGTTTTGCGCCGCGATCCGGGTCTGGCGCGGGCGCATCTGGCGCTGGCTTTTCTGCTCGACCGTCCGCACGGCGATTACGTGGAGGCGGTTTATCATTACGACCGTTATCTGGAACTGCGCCCCGACACCGAAAAGGTCGCGATGATCCGTCAGCGCGCCCTGGCGGCGCGGCTGGTATTCGCCGGTTTGACCGGACGAGACGCCAGCAACATGGTCTGGCGGGCCGCCGCGCTGGATGCGCAGTTGCGGCGGATCGAGGCCGAAAACGCCGCCTTGCGCGCGCGGGTGGCTGAACTTGAACGCGCCGGCGCCGCAACCGGGATGGTTGTCCGCATGACGGCGGCGACGGCGAGTGTGCCGACTGTTTCTTCAAAACCACCGGCCGGGCGCACCGTCACGGTGCGCTCGGGCGACACCTTGCGCAAGATCGCGGACCGCAGCTATGGCGATCCTAATCTCTGGACCATTATCTATGAAGCCAATCGCGCCACCATGCGCAACTCCGGCGACTTGGAAGTGGGCCAGGCTCTGATCGTTCCGCGAAGGCGGTGATCGGGCTGTTCACTTCCCATAGTCTTTTTTATTTTCTATATTTGTTCAGGAATTCAGGATTCAGAATTCAGAAGTCAGAATGAAAGCGGACAGCGTAAAGCGCCATGGCCGATGCCTTCGTTGGACCCTTACAGGGGCGGGTTGTCGAATGCCGTCTAGTTAGGATGCGACTTGACCATGCATTTTTATTATTCTGGCTTCTGACTACTGACTTCTGGATTCTGGCTCCTGAGTTGTTACAATATGCCATGACAACGAGCATGATAGTGCGGCCGGGTGCGCCTGTGAACGGGACGATTCTGGCGCCGGGGGACAAAAGCCTTTCGCACCGCATCAGTTTGCTGGCATCGCTCTGCGAAGGCGTCTCGCATGTGCGGGGCTTTCTGCGCAGCGAGGATACGGGAATTATCCTGGAGGCACTGAGCGCGCTGGGCGCTAGCCACACATGGGATGAAGATCTGTTGACGATCCGGGGCGCCAGGTGGAGGAGGCCGCAGCAGGCGCTGGATCTCGGCAATTCCGGCACCGGTATGCGTCTGCTGGCGGGATTGCTGGCGGGGCAACCCTTTGCGACGAGGCTGACCGGCGACCGTTCGCTTTCTTCGCGGCCGATGCGCCGCATCGCCGAGCCGCTGCGCCTGATGGGCGCCACGGTGGAACTGACCGAACCAGGCGGCACGGCGCCGCTGCACATCATCGGCGGCAAACTGCGCGGTATCGAATACCGTACGCCCGTGGCCTCGGCCCAGGTCAAATCCTGCGTGCTGCTGGCGGGACTTTTTGCCGAGGGCTGCACGCGGCTGATCGAACCGGCGCCGACGCGCGATCATACCGAACGCGTGCTGCGGGCGCTGGGCGTGGCGGTGCGCAGCGAGGGGACGCAGATCGAACTGGACGGCTATGGATCGGCCGGACCGCGGCTGAAGGCGCGGGATTGGACCGTGCCGCGGGACTTTTCCAGCGCGGCCTTCTGGATCGCCATGGCGGCGGCCTGGCCGGGCGCGCGCCTGACGCTGCCGGGCGTCGGGATCAACCCGCGGCGCGCGGCGCTGCTGGGCGTCTTGAACCGCATGGGGGCCTGCTTGCTCGTGACGCCGGAGCCGGACGATGGCAGTGGCGAGCCGGTGGCGACGATCCGGGTGGAGGGCGCCGAATTGCACGGCAAGGAAGTGGGCGGGGCGGAGATTCCCGATTTGATTGACGAGTTGCCGCTGGTGGCCGTTCTGGGCGCGCTGGCGAAGGGACGCACCACGATCAGCGACGCCGCGGAACTGCGCGTGAAGGAGTCCGACCGCATCGCCTCGGTGGTGGACAACCTGCGGCGTTTCGGAGCCAATGCGGAAGCGCGCGCGGACGGGCTGAGCGTGGAGGGGCCGGTGACGCCGCGCGGCGGTGTGGCGATCGACAGTTATGGCGATCACCGCCTGCCGATGGCCATGTCGCTGCTGGCCTTGCGGGCCACGGGACCGGTGCAGTTCGACAATGTGGGCTGCATGGCCAAGTCCTATCCCGATTTCTGGTGCGATCTCAGGAAGGTGGGCGGCGATGCCGGCTGATGTGATTGCGATCGATGGTCCGTCGGCCTCCGGCAAGTCCACCGTGGCGCGCCGTGTGGCCGAGGCTTTGGGGCGGGTCTATGTGGATTCCGGCGCGGTCTATCGCGGGATCACCTGGCGCGTGATGGAGTTGGGCGTGGCGGCGGGGGATGTGGCGGGCGCGGTGGCGGCGCTGGGGCGCATGAAGGTGGCCGGCAGCGTGGTGGAGCGGGCCGTGAAATTCACCTACGATGGCTTCGATCCGGGCGGCGCGATTCGCGCCGCGCCGGTGGCCGAGCGGGTCAGCGAAATCGCCGCCGTGCCGGAAATCCGCGCCAAAGTGACCGGACTGCTGCGTGAAGCGGCCAGTTTCGGTCCGCTGGTGATGGAAGGCCGCGACATCGGCTCGATCGTTTTCCCCGATGCCCGGCACAAGTTCTACCTCGATGCCGACCCGCGGGAGCGCGCCCGTCGCCGGGCAGCGGAAGGGCAGGGGGAGGATGGCGAAGTGAAGCGCGTGCTGGGTGCGATTTCCCGGCGCGATGCCCGCGACAGTGGTCGCGCGACCGCGCCGCTGCGCGTGGCGCCGGGAGCCATCGTCATCGACACCACCGGCCTCAGCCTTGAACAGGTGGTGGAGCGTGTAATGGCTGCCGTCCGGGAAGCTTGAACGTGGTATTAATTTTCAAAAATATCTATAATAACTTCATGAATGTGGACACGATACTGGCGGCTTTCAACCGCTGCGGGGTGGAAAGTTTGCTGATTGGCGGGATGAACTTCCTGCTGCGCCATCAACCGGTATTGACCTACGATGCGGATCTCTGGATTCAACCCTCGCCGGAAAACCGGCTGCGATGTGAAAACGCGTTGTCCAGTTTGGATGCCGCATGGGGGGAGACGGAGGAAGTGTGGGGGTTGGTGGCACGCCGGGCGCCAGGGTGGTTGGGACACCAGTCGGTATACTGCTTTACCAGTCCGCACGGATCGGTCGATGTGTTTCTAACGGTCACCGGTTTGGAAGACTGGCGGGTTTGCTTTGAACGCGCCGAATCTACGGTGACGGCGGCAGGAGTGCCGTACCGGGCGCTTTCGGACCGCGATATGCTGGCCTGTCAATTGGCGCTGCCGGAAGCGGAGCGTAAGTTGGATCGGATCCGCGTGTTGCGGCAATGCCTACAAACTGGAGCGCAGTTATGACGATTGGCGAAGTCAAGCGGCGCGAGGAACTCAAGCGCGAGCGCGCCTGGGATCCTGCGTTGCGTTGGAAAGTACTTCAGGAGACGATTACCTGGGCGGAAACGCAGGACACGGTTCGACGCAACACGCCCAAGGCGGCGTTGGCCGCGCAAGCTCGTCTGCGGCGGGGAGTATCGCCGCAACAACAGCCGTAGTAGTTTCTACTCACTGATTACATTACACCGATCGAGACCTTGGGGAGATATACAATGGACGTGTATGAAACCATCAAGACAAGGAAGAGTGTTCGGGCGTTTATATCGATGGACGTACCGGAGCAGACTTTGATGCGTTTGCTGGATGCGGCGCGGCTTGCACCCTCGGCAAGCAACCGGCAGGAATGGCGTTTTGTCATTGTGCGCGATCCGGCCACGCGCAAGAAACTGGCCGCTGCGGCGAGGAACCAGAAGTTCGTCGGCGAAGCGCCCGTCGTGCTTGCTTGCTGCGCAGAAACCAATGAGCACATCATGACCTGTGGCCAGCCCTGTTATCCGATCGACGTGGCCATCGCCATGGATCACCTGATGTTGTGCGCCACCGCCGAGGGACTGGGTACGTGCTGGATCGGCGCGTTCGACGAGGCGCAAGTTAAAGAGATTCTGTGCGTGCCGAAGGGAGTAAGAGTCGTGGGACTGCTGCCGGCCGGGTACCCGAAGAACCCTGCGGCAGAGCCAAAATCCCGCCTGGCGCTGGACCAGATTGTGAAGCGGGAGCTGTGGTCGTAAAGCGATGTCCAGCGAATATGCCCTTGGGTGGCACGGTTTGACTCAACACGTCAGGCTTGCGTTGGCCGCAGCTCGTCTGCCGTGGGATGTATCGCAGGGCGAACGCATCATGAATTTCGATGTAATCGAGTTAACCACGGATTACCTAAACCGAAGTTCCAGCGTCTTTTGATGCGCTTTTCATGCTCAAACCCTTGATGGCAGCGTGTTTGCTCACGAAACTGGCGTCTTTTTCCGTTCCGTTTGTCCCCATGTAAATACTCTCAATAATAATAATTCGCTTGC
>CAIYGI010000030.1 GCA_903925685.1 uncultured bacterium | reverse complement strand
GCGGCCCCACGCGCGTCAATGGAACTCAGGCATTTATGGGCACTACAAACCGAAACCCACACGATATATCAGGGACTTGCGACTGAAATCGAACCGATTTTGCCCGAAACCGTTGAGTACCCGCGAAACTTGGGCTAGCGCAGTTTCGCATCTTCGTGTTCCACGTTCATGAACACACCCCGCTCCCTTGAATCCAGACACGCAGTTTCTGCTTGCCGCGCTCGTAGTGTCGGCGGGCGGAACCGACGGTAACGCCCATCACGCCGGCTGCCTGCTGGATGGTCATGTCATCGTAAAAAACCAGGTGCAGCACTTCGCGCTGGCGCCCGGGCAGTCCTGCCAGCGCCTTTTTAAATCCGTCGCGCAGGCGGGCGCGGTCCAACGACTCAGTATCGGGCGCCTGGATGAATTCCGCTTCATGGCAGTCCTGATATGATCGGAGAGAAAGCGACGCTTGGGTTGAGGTGTCAGGCGCCAGGAATTCCGCTTTGCGCTTCTCGCTGGAAATGCGGACGATGGTTTTGGTAGCATACCATCCATGACGCCGCCGCCGACATTCGATTTCTGGTACGCCGTGCACAACACGCGGATTGTTCGCCTCCCGAGCCAGCGCCTGGAGACCTTCGGCGCGACGAATGTGCATTACCATTTAATCAGCGAACTTATGGATACGGTGGGCAAGGTGCGGGTGCGCGAGGGACACATCCAATCCTACCGCCCGAAACTGATCACGCCGCATGGCCTGGCCGAGTCGCTGCTGGAGGGCTTCGGCGAAGAGGCCGAACGCTACGTGGACTGGCTGCGCGAGCATGAGCGCGACCTGCGCATTCTTCAGTACGGGTTCGCCATCCGCAAGGAGCAGTTGAACGAACACATCGTCACCGCGCCCCTGGAGCAGGTGATCGAACAGGTCAATAAAGAAGTCGAAGCCCGCGACGGCGCCTTCGATGCCATCGTGGTCGGCGTCGAAAAGCCCTGGGAGGTCTGCCTGATCCGCCTGATGACCGAAGTCAGCGGTCACTCCTTCCCCGGCAACGTCCGGGAGTTGGAACGGCGGCGGGCGTTTCAGTCCGGGGACGGGGCCGCGGACGGCACACGGGAAGAGCTGGAGTCCGATTTCGCCGCCGCCAGCCTGGACCATGCGCGGGTCAAGGCGCTGGGCCAGAAGTTGCAGCGGCTGGGTCTTTTCAACCAGTACGAAGATCGTTTCTTTCAATTGCTAAAAGGACATACGCCATGAACGGCATGACGATAACGGAAAAGATTCTCGCCCGGCACGCCGGACTGGATCGTGTGAGCCCGGGCGAAAACGTCTGGGTCGAGGTGGACGTCCTGCTCACCCACGACATCTGCGGGCCGGGCACGATCGGCGTCTTCCGGCGCGAATTCGGCCCCAAGGCGCGCGTCTGGAACCGCGAAAAGGTCGTAATCATTCCCGATCACTACATCTTCACCGCCGACGAACTTTCGCATCGCAACGTGGACACCCTGCGCCAGTTTACCATGGAACAGGAGCTGGCCTACTTTTACGATCCCGGCACGCCGAACTACCGCGGCGTCTGCCACGTCGCGCTTCCCGAGGCCGGCCATGTCCGTCCCGGCGAAGTCATCGTCGGCACCGATTCCCATACCTGCACCCACGGCGCGCTGGGGGCCTTCGCCACCGGCATCGGCAACACCGACGCCGGCTTCGTCATGGGCGCCGGCAAAATCCTGCTCAAGGTGCCGGAGACGATGCGCTTCCGCTTCGACGGCAAGGCGCCGGACTACATCATGGGCAAGGACATGATCCTCAAGGTCATCGGCGACATCGGGTTCGACGGCGCGAGTTACGCCGCCATGGAGTTCACCGGCACGGCGATCGATGCGCTTTCGATCGAAGGCCGCATGACCATCTGCAACATGGCCATCGAGGCCGGCGGCAAGAACGGCATCGTCGCGCCGGACCAAAAAGCCGTCGACTACGTGCGCGCCCGCACCTCCAAACCGTTCGAGGTCGTGACCAGCGACCCCGACGCCAAGGTGGTCAGTGACCGGGTTTACGACGCCGCCACCCTCGAACCCTGCGTGGCCGAACCGCATCTGCCCTCCAAATATGCGCTGGCCCGCCAGCGGGGCGACGTGAAACTCGATCGCGCCTACATCGGCTCCTGCACCGGCGGCAAGATCGAGGACTTCGTGGCCGCCGCGCGGGTGCTCAAGGGCCGCAAGGTGGCAATCGACACCTTCCTCGTACCGGCCACCTGCGAAGTGGCCCTGGCACTGATCAAGACCACCATCGACGGGCAGTCGCTGGTGGAGGTCTTCGCCGACGCCGGCTGCCTCGACATCGCCCCGCCCTCCTGCGCGGCCTGTCTCGGCGGACCGATCGACACCTTCGGACGGACGCATGGCAACGAAGTGGTAATCAGCACCACCAACCGCAACTTCCCCGGCCGCATGGGCTCGAAGCAGTCCTCGGTTTATCTCGCTTCCCCGCTGACCGTGGCCGCCTCGGCGATCACGGGCCGCATCACCGATCCCCGCGAGTTCCTGCAGTAGGTTCATCAATGAGCACACAATCCGCCCCCCGTTTCAGCGCCAGGGTCTATGTGGCCGGCGACAACATCGACACCGACCAGATCATCCCGGCGCAATACCTGAATCTTGTGCCGACAAATCCGGAGGAGTACATCAAGCTCGGCAGTTACGCGCTGAGCGGCCTCCCGGATGACTGCGCGCCTTTCGTGCCGCCGCCGGGCTCCAAGTCGCCCTACGGAATCGTCATCGCCGGCCGCAACTTCGGCTGCGGCTCTTCGCGCGAGCATGCCCCCGTGGCGCTGGGCGCGGCCGGGGTGCAGGCGATCGTGGCGGAATCGTACGCCCGCATCTTCTTCCGCAACGCCGTCGCCACCGGCGAGTGCTATCCTTTCGAAACGGCGGTGCGCCTGCTGGACCGTTTTCAGACCGGCGACGAGGCTGAGATCGACATGCCGGGCGCGACGCTCACCAACCGCCGCACCGGCGAAGTCTTCAAACTCCAGCCGCTGGGGGCCGTTGGTCCCGTGGTCGCCGCCGGCGGAATTTTCGCCTACGCGCGCAAAACAGGAATGCTACAGTAGAGGTGTTAGGTGTTAGGTGTTAGGTGTTAGGTAAGATCAGGAGGCAACAGTCAGAAATTATTCGCTGAACACCGAACACTGAACACCGAACACCTAATAAATTGCCGCAAGGAACCTAAAATATGCCCGCCACCATCATCGCGCTCGCCAATCAGAAGGGCGGAGTCGGCAAGACCACGACCGCCATAAACCTGGCCGCCGGTCTGGCCGAGCGCCACAAGAAGGTCCTGCTGGTGGACATGGATCCCCAAACCAATGCCACCAGCGGCGTCGGCGCCCACGCCTCGGAGAAGGGCTCGATCTACGACGTGCTGCTCGGCGACGCGAAGCTGGCGGACACGCTGGTCAAAACCTCACTGCCGCGGCTCGACCTGATACCGTCGGAGGTGGACTTGGCGGGCGCCGAGGTGGAAATCGCCCGCGGCGAGCGCCATCTCTACCGGCTGCGCGACGCCCTGCGGCCCTTCGCGGCCGACAGCCGCTACGATTTCATCCTGATTGATTGTCCGCCGTCGCTGGGCATTCTGACGATCAACGCCCTGGTCGCGGTCGATTCGGTGCTGATCCCGCTGCAGTGCGAATACTATGCGCTCGAAGGACTCAGCATGATCAACCGCCTGATCCTCCAGTTGCGCCAGAATGGAACCAATCCGGCGCTCGAGATGGAAGGCATCGTCTTGACCATGTTCGACAACCGCACGAACCTCTCGACCCAGGTCGTGGACGAGGTGCGCAAGCACTTTGGCGAGAAGGTTTTTCAGACGGTGATCCCGCGCACCGTGCGGTTGAGCGAAGCGCCCAGCCACGGCCTGCCGGTCCTGCAATACGATGCGCACTCCACCGGCGCCGAGGCCTACCGGGCGCTTGCCAAGGAATTTCTGCGCCGCCGCAGTCCCCTGCGTCAGCTCGCCGCCGCCGTCTTCGGCGCCACCCCCGCCCCCACCCCCGAAGCCGTGGCCGCCGAGAACGCCGCCACCACCGCGCCCGTGGACATTTCCGCCGCGCCGCCCGCGCCTGACACCGCGCCGTAATCGTGACAAGGTGTTCGGTAAAGCAACCTCCACATTCGTAAATCACGTTGCACGATACTGTCCAGGGCCAGTTCCGTCACCAGCGCGGCGCAGTCTGAACCACGACCAGAAATCGCGACACCGCGCGTAACGGCTCAAGCGGTCACGGCTGCACGCTGAGGCGGTAGTAGGACGGGGTGGGCGGCGACGCGTCAAACACGGTGTTTGTGGGCGGCGTCGCCGCGATATTGTTCGTTAACACCAAGTACCCCTCGGTCAGGTTCGTGCGTCGGTACAGCGTGTAGTACTGCCCCCAGTAGCTCTGCCAGCTCAGGGCCACGCCGTTGCCGGCGATGAGGATCTGTAGCGAGGTGGCGTTCAGGAAAGTATACGTGAACGTCATCTGGTTATTGCCTTCGCTCTGCTCGACCGTGGCGTTATCCGCGTCCACGAAGGCGCGCAGGTTGAAGGTTCCGTTCCCGTTCGTCGCCGTCAGCCCCGTAAAGCTGATATTCGTTATGGAGCCCAACGCCAGCATGCCAACCGGCAGATCCACGCCACCAACTTCGTGACTTACCGCCAACGCCGGATGATCCAGCCAGAGCCGCAGTACGCCGGCGTTGCCGGCTACAAGACCGTAATTTACCACCATCACGGTCGCCGTGAACGCGCAGCCCGGGGTCAGTATGGCCGGCACGGTCGTGATCGCCGCGACGTTGAAGTCCGGCTTCTCCGCGTAAG
>CAIYGI010000029.1 GCA_903925685.1 uncultured bacterium | reverse complement strand
TCAAGCGATTTCATGTGTTCGCCTCCTTACAGGCGTATACATACGCCTGTTCATGCTCGAAAAGCAAGCACAAATTTCCGCATTTTTCTGTTTGGCTCCGTCCTTAGGTCATTTGGAAGCCGAAAAAGGCTAAACTGTTACAGGCAGATTAGGGTAAGAACCACCGTTAGAACGAGTTTGTCTTCACCTTCCATCGATTTCGATGCACGGATCGGAATCATTGATCCGTCAATGGCTGTGACCGACTGTAGTTCGACACCGATCTTTGCAGGCATGCCAACGATCCCAGCCTTTTTCGCCTCTGTGATTTGGCCGCGAGCACGAGCCCCGGTCTTGATGGCCAAGCGATCCTTGACCTTAACGTCTTGGACGACGATGAAGTCAACGGTGTCGCCGCTCTTGCATGAGTTAGGGGTAAACACATCTGCTGGCCTAACCATGACAAGAGTGCCTGCTGGCACCGTCAATTTCTCTGCCGCTTGCGCCACGGCCATGGGGCCGAAAGTAGCCATATACGTAACCAGTGTACAAACGCTCATAATCTTCAGTTTCCTACTTCTCTGTCTCATCTTCGGTCTCCTTTTTTCTTGCGCGCCGTTTTGGCAGGCATTTTTAAAATCTGAAGCCAAGGTTAAGCTGAAGCAGCGTTTCACGAAGGTCGTTTTCGTTACGTCGCTCTACAGCGGACACCGAACCATATATACTTCCTGCGTACCAGCCGACACCCACAATGCCGAGAAGAGCGCCAAGGGGTTTGTTGCCATCATCGAAAGCTTTGTAGCTGGCGGCAAGCAGCAGAGAGTCGAGGATCAGCGCACTCAAGGCAGATTCCGGATATCCGGCATAGAGATAACCAAGCCCAGGCACTACGCCTAACAGTCCGGCCAGCGCCGGGCTTTTCCTTCGTCTGGATATGGCGTTTTCACAACTTGCCGTCAATGTCTCCGCCCTTGCTGGGTCGTCGGCAAGAGATCCGTACTCTCGGAATGTTGCTACAGCTTCTGGCCAGTTCTCCTGTTGTGCGTATGTATAGCCTTCGAGAAGCATGCTTCTTGCCGACAACTGTGGGTCGAGTGGGACCGAAGGGAGGACGGCGCGGGATTTTTCCGGGTTGTTCAAACGCGCATATGCCGCGCTCAGGCAGAACTTCAGTTCAGGAAGATCACCGTCAGAAATCTTTCCCTCTGAGATTGATTGCTCGGCCCAAAGAATCGCCTCGCGATAATTCCGTGCGTCATAATGGAGATGCATCACGCTCGCGCGTGCAGATGATGCAAGCGCAGACTCTGGATACTGTCGCAAGAACCGCAAATACTCAGTGAACGCCAGTTCCGTCTTACCAAGCGCATGCAAGTATCGCGCAAAATCAAGCACTGTTTCTTCGTCTGAAAGGGCGGGCTTCTTTCCCGCGAGAAGAACGTCAACTGGGTGTATGGGTGCTTTGGCGCCGCTGGTGTTTGTTGAGGGAGGCGCATAAGATGTGCCCGGTAAGGGGTCGTACTGTTTCTTTTTGCCGCCAATCTCAACAATTTCATAACGCAACGAATCATGGTCACTGCGATTCAGTCGATCCGCTGCAATGAGTGTAGCTTTCCAGAAAGGGTATCGTTCATATGCTTGCCGCGCATACTCCGAACATGATGGGTACATTCTGCACGTATCGGCTTTGGACGAACTGAGCACCTCTTGATACTGCTCGATCATCCACAGCGCGGGAGGGGAGGATTGCGTCTCTTGCTGGCTCCACTCGGGACAGCCAACCGTGGATGCGGCAAGCCATACGAATATTGCCACCGTGATACGCGGTTGCGTCATCGTCATTTGCGCTCAACTATTTGCGCAACCACGGTTGCCGGTTTAAAGATCGTACATGGTCTCACCTCGCACAGTTCGTGCGTTATTGTCGTTTAGATTGCAATCTTTCATCCATGCCCCATAAACCGTCCTGCCTGAAATACCTGACGTTGTTGGCGGATCAATAATAGCTACATTGATGACGTCCCCATCATCAGAAGTCCATGTGTAACCTATGCATTGACCGCCATAGAACGGCATGTTTACGCTGGAATATGCGTGTCTTCCCATAATTCCACACACATCATCATAAGACATGTATGCTTTGACGGCATCATATTGGGAAAGCGTCAAGTTGCCTCCGCCGCTTCCCGTGTTGCTGCCGCCGGAATCGCTGTTGTCCTTGTCGCATCCGACGACGCAGAGTCCGACCAACATCGCAACAAGAAACGACAACCCGGCCAACCATTTAGATTGCAGACAAGGTGTTTTCATGAGATTCATTCCTTTTCGATAACGTTTAGTATTTCACGGCAATACCGGCACGGGCATAATAATCCTCTTCATCGAATGCATACCCGCCTTCCAAAAGCAGGGTAACACTCGTGGTCAACGCGTAACCAATCCTGGCATTGGCGTAAATCGAATCGAAATCGCTGAATTTCTGATAAAGGACTCCCAAATCGAGCAAAGTCTTGGGTTCCAGATTGAATTCGATACCGCCGCCGATTTCAAAGCCGAATTCACTATCGGAATCGTTCTCATCGGCACCACCAGCCGACGCCGTCACCCTGTTGTATTCAAACAATCCCCCCGCCAACACATACGGATCGACCGGTTTTCCAGGCATTAGCAACCCCACGAGACTGAGTCCCGCCTTTAGGCCACTCCGTGTTAAATCAATCCCGCTTTTGGAGCCTTCACCATAAATGCCCTCGACTTTCCCAAGTACAGAGAAATTGTCAGTTAACATTTTATTGAGGGCGCCAAAAGCATCCAGATGCGGACCGAAGATGTCGTTGATTAACTTATCGCCTGAAACAAAAGTCCCTGCTTCAAGGGTAAAATAATCGGTGTCTCGAAGGGTCTGGGCGAAACCGCTGCCAGAAACCAGACAAATGATCGCAGTAACCACCACGCACGTACCATTAACCTTGTTCATGACTCATTCTCCTGTGTGATTGTCTGACTTGTTTCAGACAACAGTTAAGGACCATAACGGTCGCCCCCGCGGGTGTCGAGTTTCAGCTTTTCACTTTCCGTGAAGGCCGTTCCGCTTTTGAACAATGCCGCTTCGTACCGTGCGACATATGAGTCAAGATGGCCAGATATACGAAACAATCCGGCTATGACTACCTGCATTAGCGCGAGATATGCAAGCAGGCAAAACAGCGGCCACCGCGAACCTTGCCACGCAGTTGCGAGACATGCGCCTACCCCTATGCCGAACAAGCACCCCGTGATGAAACGGCGGAAGTTTGAACTTCGATATTGCTTAATCAGTTCGTGCGCGGTGAAATCGAACGCTGCTGGCAACGCAAGGGCGATACTCCCCGTGACGAGCCACGTATTATGAACCTCAATGCCAGCGGGATTAATGCAGTAGCCGGCAAGCGCCCCGCCGAGCATCCCAAGACACCTGACACAAACGCGGATACGAAACAGAGTCATCGTCCGATCGTAGTCGCAGGGAGCGTGGTGCGACACAAGCATGCTCCATCTGATTCGAGAAACATGCTTGTACGCACACTCTGTCATATTTGTTTACCCGATTTGATCCGCCTTTGCAGGTCCGTAACTGGTCCCTTTGCAGATTGGACATTTCGCCTTCTGCATCAAGTAGACAGGAATGTAAAAGATCCCGCAGAGGAATATGAAGATGAGCCAGTTGAATTTTTTCTCCGGAACAATATTCCTTTTGCACAAGTGGCAGTACATTGGGCTCGCCATGCCGATCTCCTTTGTTTTGCTTTTACCATCCGGCGTCGTCATGACGCCGGCAAGGGTCACATTGCTGTTCTTTCCGCTCTCGAACCTCGAAATATCACGGGCGGTTTAAAACCCGCCGTCCATTTTGCGACCGGTTCCCTCATGACAACGCCATACCGTCTTGACTGGTTGAACACATTCTCTGCCCTGATCGCATAAAACGGGTTGATTGGCGTGCCAGTTGTCCGGATGGCGCGGGCCGTCCATTTGTTGCAGGTATTGGGAAAATAATAATGTCCAGCGGCCCGATAGAACCGGCTTGTTCCATAGATTCCATTCCCGAGTTCTATCGGGTTCCGAGTTGCGTCGATTGCGTACGACTCTGATAGATACGCGCAAAGCCGGGCAAATCCGTCCTTGCTGGCATGAATCTTGATGATCCCGCTATACGGAAAGAAAACTTCCGGGGATTCGTTCATGGCGACGACATGAAGTACGGCGGGGTTGCGCCAGAACATTGCGCGGAGTGCAATTATTGGCGTCCTATCCCCACGATAGAAAGCTTCGTCTCCCCTTCCGAATTCAAGATACTGACTGCGCTGCACGGCTTCCCACGGAGGCCGGGCGGTCGCAGGTAAAATCGCCGCCGGGACGACAATACCCGTGTGCCAGCCGTGATTCACCACGTAGACGGTTTCGGTCGGCTCTGTTTTTGCCCCGGGTTTCATAGCCAGTCATTTCAGTATCTTGTCGCCACCCTGTTTTTTCAAAACACGAGGCCAAGCTTCACGCCAAGCATTGTGGCCTTTGAGTCCGGTTGGATAACAGTTTGATATTTGTTATCCAGTGGAGATTCGGAGAACGCAAGCGTTTCAACAAAGATCGAGACTGTTATGGGCGTCACATTTATGCCTGTCTCCGCATACACCGATGGACGTTTGCCCGGTTCTATTTTGACATCAGATGGACCGTCTTGATTCGTAAAGTCGGCGGTAATTGAGTTGTAAATCGGCAATCTTCCCTCGATACGTCCAAAAAGTTCGCCGTTCTTGCAGACGGCAATGCCACCACCGCACCCGATGATTCCGTATGTCGTCAACCAGTTTTCGACGTAACCGTACCTACCGGGATCCGTGTCCGAAAAGTTACTATCCAGTGTTCGCTGCCATGCGCGGACGCCAAGACCTGCGTATGGTTTTAAATAGAAGTTACGCGCAATAGGCAGTTTGAACGCAATGTCAGAATCTACTTTTGCTCCGACATACTTCGTAGTGCTCTTGTATGGGATTAAATGGCCTGCGGATGTCTGTATTGCGCCATTATAGTCAACCTCACCCAAAAACAGTTCGCCGCGGCCTTCGATCCAAAGGGGATTTACGACTCGCAACCCAAGTTCACCACCAACCCCAAACAAGGGGCCTGATTCCTTGACGACTTCTCGGTCGTTAATTGATTCCTTCCATTCAAATTGTTCCGCCAGTCCATAAAGTCGCAGATTGTAGATTTTGTTTGAATTGACTTCCGCGCTCGCAAGCGATGCCACCGCAAACGAACCCGCAATGATAACTGCCATTGCATTTTTCATGCTTCGATTCCCTTTCGTTCGCCGTTGTTAAGTTTCACTCCACTGACAAAATAGCCGAAAGCGCAAATCCGCACCTGATTGCGCCGATGGCAATGAGCACTCCCGTTCACGTAAATGGACCATAACGGTCGCCCCCCGTGGGTGTCGAGTTTCCGCTTTTCACTTTCCGTGAAGGCCGGGCTGGCGACGTTTGCGGCAGGCGTGTCCGGTCATATCGTTCCGTCCGGCGTCTCACGGGCGCGCGCTTCGCAGGCGGACGCTGGGACGCGCATGGTGGAAGGTGGGGGGGGGTTAGGTGGAAGGTGGGAGAAGAGCGGGGAGTGAACAGTAAACAGTGAAAAACTGACGCCTGTAACCAAAGCCCGCTGGCTGTTTAATATTAATATTAGAGTTGCATCCGCAACCGGATTGCATTAAGTTTTCTCCATACCGAAAAGTTGTCGGCGATTCGGAGGTTTCTTCATGTATAGTCGGCAAACAATACGATTCTCCTGAAAGACATCGTTCGGCGGCACCAGGTCCTCAATGTGACCTTGCTCGAAAGAATCGCGCGTTTCCTGTTCGACAACACCGGGCGCGTGACTTCGGCGAAAAGCATCGCGGATTACCTCAAGTCGCAACGCCTCCGCGTCGGGGTCGAGACGGTGCAGAATTACCTGTCCTATTTCGAGGAGGCGCTGGTCGCACACCGGACTCGTCGGTTCGACATCAAGGGCCGGCGCTTGCTGGAAATCTACGTGCAGGTGGCGTACTTGCTGGCAACCCCGGAGACGATCGAACGCGAGTTTGGCGTCCTGAAGGCGATTCCGGACAACTATCCCAAGCTCGTGTTGAGCATGGATCCTGTATTCGTGGACGACATCGACGGAATCCGGCGACGACACATCGTGGACTTCCTGACCGACTCCGGCAACGAGCGCTAGCTGACCGGTTAAAAAGTGCTTCTCGCCCGATTTCCGGCTCGCGAGGACGCTCGCCCTCCCATGAAACAGGGGCTTTCTCGAGTTCTGATTACATCGTTCCGTCCGCCATCTCACGGGCGCGTGCTTCGTAGGCGTCCGCCAAGTCGGGGCAGAAGAGACATACGGGGGCGACGCCGGCGCAATCGGCCAGGGCGTCCATTTCATCAGGCCGCGGAAAACGCTGGCCGTTCGCCCACTGACTGACCGTGGATTCC
>CAIYGI010000028.1 GCA_903925685.1 uncultured bacterium | reverse complement strand
TTCACCACGCCGCTTTACTTGTCACGCGTCAAAAAGTGCCATGTCATTTTCCGGGCAGTTCGCAAAAACATGCGTAATTACAGCACGGGATCAGGAAGTGTGAAATTGGAGCTTGAGTGTTGGATATTCGCGCCCGGCGCTCTCGGCGAGAGCGCCCTACCGAAGGCCATTCCCTTCGTGGTAAACTGAAGGCGAAGAGGTTTTCGCGCGCGGAGAATAATTCACCGACAACCGCTTCACCGACTCACCGCTTCACCGACTCACCGCTTCACCGACTCACCGGTTCACCGGTTCACTGCTTCGCGGCGCGGTCGAGCAGTTTGCGTTCTGCTTCCGTCAAACTGGCGTAGCCTTGGCGGTTGAGTTTGTCGAGGATGCGGTCGACTTCGCGGGTTGAGACGACGCGCATGCGGCGGGTGCGCCAGATGGCGCGCAGGGACTGCCATAAGGCGCTCCAGGAGCGGCGTCCCCCAGCCTGTCCGCCGTAGTAGACCCAGCCGTCGAAGCCGCCGCGGGCCAGGCGGCGTCCGTAGAGGTAGCCGGCCAGGCCACCCGCGAGGTGCGCGGCGTTGGCGACGCCGCCCTGCTGGTCCCAGCCCAGCGAGAGCAGCGCCACGGCCATCAGCGCGATCACCAGCGTGCGCGCCGTCATCGTAATCGGTATCACGAAGAAGAGCAGCAGGGTGATCACGCGGTTTGGAAAGAGCGCGCCGAAGAGGCCCATCACGCCGAAGACGGCGCCGGAGGCGCCGATGCAGGGTCCGGCAATCTGCTGGGGCAGCGCCGAGATCATGATCCAGCCGATGCCGGCGGCGATGCCGCAGAGGATATAGGCCGCCAGGAAGCGCCGCGTGCCGATGGCGCGTTCGACCTCGGGTCCGAAGAAGAACAGGGCCAGCATATTGACGAAGAAGTGCCAGAGGCCGCCATGCAGCAGCATATAGGTCAGCGGCTGCCAGAGCAGGCCGCGCGCCAGGCCGCCGATGCTGAGGCCGAACCAGGCGTCCAGCGGCAGGGCCGGATTGAAGATGTTGAGCAGCGTCTGCAACAAAAAGGCCGCCGCGGTGACGATCAGAAGGCCCTTCGTGGCCGGCGGCAGGCGTTCGCCAGATGATGGGGCGGGGTTGAACATGGTGAGTGGTGAGTGGTGAGTGGTGAGTGGTGAGTAGTGAGTGGTGAGTGGTGAGTGGTTGGTGGGAGGTGGAGGGGGGATGGTGGTGGTTAGGTTGCAGGTGAAGAATAGCGAATAACGGGTGGGTGGTAAACTCTCAAAGCGTGGGGCAGGGCAATGGGCGACGGGACGGAAGAACTGAAGAACTGAATATCCAATATCCAACAAGGAATTTCCAATGTCCAATGTCAAACGAGGAATATCCAAGCGCGCGATGAATTCGATGGTGCCGGGAGAGGGACTTGAACCCTCATGCCCTTGCGGGCGCTAGATTTTGAGTCTAGTGCGTATGCCATTTCGCCACCCCGGCGGCGCGTCGCAACTTGATACAGGAGCTTTCGCTTGAGCGCAATCTTATTCAAGGGCGGCGCTATGCCTTGAAGCGCATGTCACGCGCGGCCTTGGTTTCGTCGACGCGGCTGACCGGGCTCTGGCGCGGCATGGCGCGGAAGGATTCCGGGTGCTTGACGGCCTCGTCGGCGATTTCCAGCATGGCGGCGATGAACTCGTCCATCTGCTGTTTGGACTCGGTTTCCGTCGGCTCGATCATGATCGATTCTTTCACGATCATCGGGAAATAAACGGTCGGCGGATGGATGCCGCGTTCGATCAGCGCCTTGGCGACATCGATGGCATGCACGCCATTGGCGGCCTGGCGCGCGGCGCTGAAGACGCACTCGTGCATGCAGTTGCGGTCATAGGGCAAATCGTAGCTGTGCTTCAGGCGCGCCTGGATATAATTGGCGTTCAGCACGGCGTTCTCGCTGACGCGCCGCATGCCGTTGCGGCCGAGCAGCAGCATGTAGGCATAGGCCCGCAGGATGATGGCGAAGTTGCCGTAGAAGGGGGCGATGAAGCCGATGGTTTTTTCGCGTTCGTACTCCAGGGCATAGGAGCCGTCGTTGCGGCGAATCACGATGCTGGTCGGCAGGAACGGGGCCAGATGCCGCTTGACGCCCACCGGACCCGAGCCCGGGCCGCCGCCGCCGTGCGGGGTGGCGAAGGTCTTGTGCAGGTTGAAATGCACCACGTCGAAGCCCAGGTCGCCGGGCCGGCAGCGGCCCAGCAGGGCGTTCAGGTTGGCGCCGTCGTAGTAGAGCTGCGCGTCATGGGCATGCGCCAGGTCGGCGATTTCGCGGATGCGGCGTTCGAAGAGTCCGAGCGTGTTGGGGCAGGTCAGCATGACCGCGGCCACGTCGTCGTTCAAGGCTTCCTTGAAGCGGGCCATGTCCACGCAGCCGTCGGGACCGGTCGGCACGCTGACGACGCCGAAGCCGGCGATGGAGGCGCTGGAGGGGTTGGTGCCGTGGGCGGAATCCGCGATCAGCACCTTGGTTTTTTTGTTGCCCCGGGCCTTGTGGTAGGCGGCGATCAGCATCATGCCGGTCAGTTCGCCGTGCGCGCCGGCCAGCGGCTGCAGGGTGAAGGCGTGCATGCCCGCCACCTCGCAGAGCAGGCGCTCGGTTTCGTAGAGGACTTCCAGCGCGCCCTGGGTCAGGCTGCCGCCGCCGCGCAACTGGGGCAGCAGCGGATGCAGGGCCGAGAAGCCGTCGAGGGCGGCCACCCGCTCGCAGATCTTGGGGTTGTACTTCATCGTACACGAGCCCAGCGGGTACATGTTGCCGTCCACGCTGAAGTTCATGCGCGAGAGGTTGGTGAAGTGCCGGACGACTTCCAGTTCCGAAAGTTCGGGCAGTTCCGCCTCGTGTTCGCGGAAGTAGCGGGGCGGAATGCGCAGGCGGCAGCCGGACTCGGCCTGGGTCAGGCGGGGCAGATTGTCGCCGCGGCGGCCGGGCGCGGATTTTTCGTAGATCAAGCGGCTCATAGCGCCTCCTCCAGGGCTTCGGCCAGCAGGCCGATCTCGGCGCGGGTGCGCTTCTCGGTCACGGCCACGAGCAGGTAATTCTGCATGTCGGGGTAATAGCGGCCGAGCGGGAAGCCGGCGGCGATCCCCTTGTCCACCAGGCGGCTGGCCACGGAAGAGGCGTCGCCGGGCAGTTCGAGCGTGAATTCGTTGAAGGTCGGGGAGTTTTTCTTGATCCGCACGCCGGGAATGGCGCCGAGGCGCGTCTTGGCGTATTCCGCCTTCTGGGCGCAGAGGCGGGCGAGGTCGCGGAAGCCCTGCTTGCCGAGCCAGGAGAGGTAGATCAGCGCGCGCAGCGCGCAGAGCGCCTCGTTGGAGCAGATATTGGAGGTGGCCTTCTCGCGGCGGATGTGCTGCTCGCGCGCCTGGAGGGTCAGGACGAAGCCGCGGCGGCCGTGCTGGTCGAGCGTTTCGCCCACCAGGCGGCCGGGCATCTTGCGCACATGTTCCATGCGCGTGGCCATGTATCCCAGGTAGGGGCCGCCGAAGGAAAGCGGCAGCCCGAGACTCTGGCCTTCGCCGGTGACGATGTCGGCGCCCATCGCGCCGGGGGTCTTGAGCAGGCCCAGGGAAATGGGGTAGGCGGAGACGATCGCCAGGGCGCCGCGCGCGTGCGCCATGGCCACGATGTCCGTAAAGTCGTCCACCGCCCCGAAGAAATTCGGATTCTGCAGGATGATGGCGGCGACGCTGTCGTCGAGGGCCGCCGCGATGCGGTCGCGGTCGCTCTGCCCGTGCGCGGTTTTGATCTCCACTAAATCCACCGCCAGGTTGCTGGTATAGCAGTAGAGCATGTTGCGGTAGATCGGGCTGACGCCGCTGTCGAGCAGGATCTTGTTGCGGCCGGCGATGCGCACGGCCATCATGGCGGCCTCGTAGAGCGCCGTGCCGCCCTCGTAAAGCGAGGCGTTGGCGACATCCATGCCGGTCAGGCGGCAAATGGCGGTCTGGTATTCGAAAATCGCCTGCAGCGTGCCCTGCGAGGCCTCGGGCTGATAGGGGGTGTAGGCGGTGTAAAATTCGCTGCGCGCCGAAAGTTCATCCACGCAGGCGGGGATGAAGTGATCGTAAAATCCGCCGCCGAGGAAGCAGACCAGGTCATGGGCGTTGCGGTGCGAGAGCTGGTGCAGGCGGTTGTACACTTCCAGTTCGCTGAGGCCCTCGGGCAGGTTGAGCGCGGGCACCTGCAGTTGCGCCGGGATGTCCGTGAAGAGGTCGTCCATGCCGGACAACCCGATGGTCTTGAGCATGGCCGCCCGGTCGGCGTCGGTGTTGGCGATGTACGGCATGTCAGGCGCTCTCGCTCGCCAGCAGTTTGCGATAGGCTTCGGGGGTCAGCAGGCTCTTGAGCCCTTCGCGGTCCCAATCCTTGAAACGGCAGATCCAGCCCTGTCCGTAGGGATCGTGGTTGATCAGCTCCGGGGCGTCGGCCAGCGCCTGATTGACGGCGGCGACCGTGGAGGCCACGGGCGCATAGACGTCGCTGGCGGCCTTGTGGGATTCGACGACCAGCAGCGCATCCCCGGCCTTGCAGACCTTGCCGATCTTGGGCAGTTCGACATAGGTCAGGTCGCCCAGCGCCTGCTGCGCGTGGTGCGTGATGCCCAGCACCAGTTCGCCGCCGTCGACGCGCGCCCATTCGTGATCTTTCGTGTAGCACAAGCCTTCAGGAATCATGGTCTGTTCTCCTTGGAATTTCCGGTTTCTATTTCACCGCCGAGTAGAGCGGCATGCGCACGAGTTCGGCTTCCAGCGGCGCGCGGCCCGTCTCGATCGTGACCCGCGCGCCCGGCGTCGCCAGCGGCGCCGCCGCATAGGCGAAGCCGATGGCGCACTGCAGGGTTGGGGCGTAGGTGCCGCTGGTCACGATGCCGGCCGCGCGGCCGTCCGCCATGAGCGTGTTGCCGGCGCGCGCCGCCTGGCGGCCGCCCGTGCGGAAGCCGCACAAACGCCGGGCGGCGCCCGCGGCCAGCCGCCGCGTGACGGCCGCGCGGCCGATGAAATCCTCCGCCTTGGAGGCGTAGCGCTCCATGCCGGCCTCGACGGGCGTGACGGCCTCCGACAATTCGTGTCCGTAAAGCGGCAGCCCGGCCTCCAGCCGCAGCGTATCGCGGGCCCCGAGTCCGGCC
The DNA here is from genome assembly GCA_903925685.1 of uncultured bacterium. Lineage (GTDB taxonomy): Bacteria > Verrucomicrobiota > Kiritimatiellia > CAIKKV01 > CAIYGI01 > CAIYGI01. The sequence goes on along the minus strand of CAIYGI010000028.1, from coordinate 3,252 downwards.
GGTTTCACGCCCACCCGCAGCAGTTCAGCCCAGAACGCCGCGATGCGGTCCGCGCCCAGATAGACCTCCACGCCCTTCTCGCCCGTGTAGCCGGTGCGGCTGACCACGATACTTTCGCCATTGCGCGTCAACGAGATGAAGCGGAAATAGCCGAGCTCGGTAAGATCCCGATTCAGCACGGCGGACATCAGTTCCAGCGCGCGGGGACCCTGGATATCCAGTTTGCCCTGGCGCTCGGAGGCGTCCTCGAAGACGACATCCGCGCCCAGCCGGGGCACGATCCAGTCGCGGTCCTTTTCGCGGGTTCCGGCGTTGACCACCAGCAGCCAGCGCTGCGCGTCGAAACGGTAGGCGATCACGTCGTCGAGAATGCCGCCGTCCTCCCGCAGCAGGAAGCCGTAGCGGCAGACGCCGTCCCGCATGCCGCGCAGGTCCTGGGAGACCAGGCCGGAGAGCGCGTCCAGCGCACGGGCGCCGGAGAAGTAGAAGCGGCCCATGTGGCAGGTGTCGAACATGGTCACCGCCGTGCGGGTGTTGAGATGCTCGGACTGAATGCCCTCGTACTGCACGGGCATCATCCAGCCGCCGAATTCCACCATGCGGGCGCCGAGGGCCTGATGGCAGGCGAAGAGCGGCGTTTGTCTAATCGAAGTTGTCATTTAGAAGCGCTCCGGTCAAAAGCGCCAGCATAGCCAAGGCTTCAAAAGATGTCCAGCGGCAAGTCGCGCCAATCCGCAACTTGACGCCGCCGTCCGCGGCGCGTAGCGTACGCCGCGTGGTTCCGGCGAGGTCCGGAGCAAAACAGGGAGGGTTTGCCATGAGCCGAGTTCTGATCGTCGGCGCCGGCGGTGTCGGCGGCGTTGTGACCCATAAATGCGCGCAGGCCGCGGATGTCTTCACCGATATCTGCCTGGCCAGCCGCACGCTGGCCAAGTGCGACGCGATTGCCCGCCAGCTCAAGCGTCCGATCCGGACCGCCGTCCTGAACGCCGACAAGCCGGCCGAGACCGTGGCGCTGATCCGGTCGTTCAAGCCCGACCTGTTGATCAACGTCGCGCTGCCATACCAGGACCTGGCGCTGATGGAGGCCTGTCTGGCGGCGGGCGTGGACTACCTCGACTCCGCCAACTACGAGCCGCCCAACAAGGCCAAGTTCGAATACAAGTGGCAGTGGGCCTACCGCAACCGCTTCCGCAAGGCCGGGCGCATGGCGCTGCTGGGCTGCGGCTTCGATCCCGGCGTTTCCAACATCTTCTGCGCCTATGCGCTCAAGAAATATTTCGACACCATCGAAGCGGTGGACATCCTGGACTGCAACGCCGGCAGCCACGGCCACCCCTTCGCCACGAACTTCAATCCCGAGATCAACATCCGCGAGATCACCCAGCGCGGGAAATACTGGGAGCGTGGCCGCTGGGTCGAAACCGATCCGCTCTCCATGCACCGGTCGTTCGACTTCCCGGAGATCGGGGCCCGCGAGATGTACCTGATGTACCACGAGGAGCTCGAATCGCTGGTCCGGCACCTGCCCGGCCTGAAGCGCATCCGCTTCTGGATGACCTTCGGGGAGCAATATCTGACCCATCTGCGCGTGCTGCAGAACGTCGGCATGACGCGCATCGATCCGGTCCTGTACGAAGGCCGCGAGATCGTGCCGCTCAAGTTCCTCAAGGCCGTCCTGCCCGAGCCCTCCTCGCTGGGCCGCAACTACACCGGCAAGACCAACATCGGCTGCGTCATCCAGGGCACCAGGAACGGCAAACAGGGAACGATCTATATCTACAACGTCTGCGACCACGCCGCCTGCTACCGCGAGGTCAAGGCGCAGGCCATTTCCTACACGACCGGCGTGCCCATCATGATCGGCGCGCGGCTGGTCGTCACGGGCGTCTGGCGCAAGCCCGGGGTTTTCAACACGGAGGAGTTTGATCCCGAGCCCTTCATGGAGCTGTTGCCGAAGTACGGACTGCCGTGGGTCGTCAAGCGCCTGCGCCGCGCGCCGGAGTTAGGCTGAAGGCTGTTAGGCTGTTAGACTGTTAGGCTGTTAGGCTGTTAGGCTGTTAGGAAATACTTGTTTGCCTATTCGATTTCGCGGGAAGTCGCTTGCGACACCTGAAGTTCGTTGGCCTGCAATTTCACCTAACAGCCTTCAGCCTGATTTCCCGCGCGCGCGCCACCATGACGGCAGGAAGGCGCAGAGCGCGCCGGCCAGCAGGCCGCCGCCATGCGCCCAGTTCGCCACCGGTCCGCACAATCCCGCGGCGCAGAGCACAAACCACGCGACCAGGACCCAGGCGGTGGAGGAATCGAGCGTGTAACCGGAGCGCGGTTCGCGGCGGGCTTTGACCCAGATGTAGCCGAACAAGCCGTAGACGACCCCGGACATGCCCCCGAAGCCGGCGCCCGCGGCCAGAAACTGGGCGGAATTCGAGACGACGGCCAGCAGCGCGAACAGGATCAGGAACCCGGCGGTGCCGAGTTTGGTTTCGATCTTTACCCCGAAATCGCGCAGCCACATCATGTTGAAGAGCAGGTGCAGAAAGCCCGCGCCGCCCGCCGTCAACGCGAGGTGCTGGAAGACCGGCGTGATCAAGCGCCAGATTTCGCCCTGCCGCAGAGCCACCGGCGAGATTCGCAACAAGCGCGCCAGTTCCTGGTCGGAGCCCAGCGGCGCCAGCAAGGTCGCGCCAATGCTGAGCGCAATCAGAATCCAGGTGGCCGAAGGAAAGACCGCCGCGCCGACGGCGGCCGCGACCGGCGCGGCCGGGCTGACACGCCATGGCGAGGGAATTGCGGCGGTTGGCGCCGACGCCGCCGGGGGCGGCGTGTCGAACTGCGCGGCCTGGGGCTGGGTGCAAAATTTCGTGAAGGCTTCGCGGGCGCTGCGCATGGCGTCCTCGTCCAGGACCCAAACCGCCCAGCGGCCAGCCGAAGCTTCGCGCACCTCGCTGTCCACGCCCTGCACCCGCAGGTAAGAAAAAAAACGGTCCGCCAAGGGCCGGGTTTCACAAGTGCCGATCTGCCGCATACTGTCGCTCCATCGTCTTCCGCAAATGCGTCGTAAGCGTAATTATAGCCTAAGCCAGATCACAACTCAAGCTCCGTACAAGAGCCCAAATCCGCGCGTAAGGGCCGTGACGCCCCCGGAGTGGGCGGAGCGAGCGTGAGGAGCGGGCAAGGAGGAGCGCAACGAGACGAACGGGGCTGGTTTCGTGGCGGATTTGGAGCGGGGAAGGGACACCGGGCACGATG
>CAIYGI010000027.1 GCA_903925685.1 uncultured bacterium | reverse complement strand
TGCAACGCGTGTTCCTCGGCAACCCCTTTGTGCCGGCGGTCAACACCTCGTGAGCCTCGCCCACGCGCCGGGTTCGGACGCACCGCCATTCACTCTCAGGTGGCCGCCCGCTTTGGGGCGGCTACCTGAGCAGTTACGAAACGTCATCAGTAAAACAGCGGGCCATTAGGGCAGTATTAGCGCAGTGTTAGAAGTTGGTTAGGAAAGGAAAGCCCTCGGAACGGCGAATGGCCTAATGACGGGGGATGCGGATCGTGAAAGCGCTGCCTTGTCCCGGGGTGCTTTCGACCGAGACCGATCCGCCGTGGGCCAGCGCGATGTGCTTCACTATCGCGAGGCCAAGGCCGGTTCCGCCGAGCGCCCGGCTGCGGGCCTGGTCCACGCGGTAGAAACGTTCGAAGATTCGCGACAGGTGTTTTTTTTCGATGCCTGGGCCCTGATCGGTAACGCGGATTTCGATATCATTACCGGTCAGTGTCCCGTTCACGACAACGCGCGTCCGTTCGCCGCTGTATTTGATCGCATTATCGATCAGGTTCCCCACGGCCTGTTCCAGCAACGCGGCATTGACCGGCGCGGCCAGATCGCCGGGGCATTCCACCTCGACCTCGATTCCTTTCGTGTCCGCCGTCTTGGCAAAAGTCTGCGCCGCCCTGCGTAGCAGATCGCACACCGCCCCAGATGCCAGCGTTATGCGTTTGTGTTCCGCGTCATGCTCGATTCGTGACAGGCTCAGCAAATCTTCGACGATCGAGCTCAAGCGCTCGACCTGCCTGCCCATCATGGCCATGAATCGATTGTCATCCGCAGGATTCCGCTGCGTAGGGTCGGACAATGTTTCCACGCATCCCCTGAGGGCCGTGATGGGGGTCTTAAGTTCGTGCGACACATTGGCGACAAAGTCCCGCCGCACAGTTTCCAGCCGTTTGATTCGCGTGATGTCGTTCAGGACAATCAATGCTCCGAATTTCCGGCCGGTCGGGTCCGTCAAGGCCGTACCGTGGAGTTGCAGGAAACGTTCCTCGTTGCCGTAGAGGACGATTTCCGCTTCCGCGGGGCCGCCGGCCGCGATGGTGGCGGCGATAAAGTTCTGCAACTCTATATTGCGCACGGCCTCCTGCATGCTCCGGCCTCTGGCATGGTCGGGATTCAAATCCAGGAGTCGCGCCGCGGATAAGTTAAGATTCAGGATGCGCCCGTCGCCATCCACCGCCAGAACCCCTTCGACCATGCTGGAAAAGACGGCTTTCTGCTCGTCGCTCTGCCGCGTAATCGTTTCCATACGCTCGCTGAGTTGCGCCGCCATCTGATTCAGGGTTCGGGCGAGCGATTGCATTTCCTCGCCTTTTGGCATGGCTACGCGCGCCCGCAGATCGCCGGCCGCCAACTGCCCGGCGGTCCGTCGCATGTCATCCAGGGGGCGGCTGATCCGGCGCGCCAGGCAGAATGCGATCACGGCGAAAATAACCGCGACGATCAGGCCGCCGAAGGCGATGTGCCGGTACACGGCATGAAGCGTCCAGTCTATCACCGAAAGCGGCAGCGAAGTTCGCACCACCGCGACAATCGCGCCATCACGCCGCACGGGGATGGCCAGATACATGAGCGTCCGGCGTATCGTGTCGCTGAAGCGCACCGCCTTGCCGGTTCGCCCTGTCAAGGCCTCCGCAATTTCCGGCCTGTTCCGGTGGTTCTCCATGCCGGACGGAATCTGATCGGAATCGCCGATCACCAGGCCGTCCGGCAGTATCACCGTTACCCGCGTCTGGGTCAGGCGTCCGAATTCCTTGCAGTGCCGGTCAATCTGCTCCGCCTCTTTGTCCAGGGCGTGGGACTGGAGTTCATTTGCCAGAATGCCGGCCCGTGTCAGCAACTCGGACGCGACCTGTTCCTGGTAGAAGCGCCGCAGGGAGTGGTTTGCATACCAGGATGTCACCGCTAGCGCCAGCAGGGTACACGCGAAAAAGCCGATGTAAATGCGCCACAACAGCCGCATACAGGTTCACTCCTGTTCTTTGAAGCGATATCCAACGCCTCGTACGGTCTCGATGCAGTCAGCCCTTGCGCCGAGTTTCCGGCGAATTCCGACGATTTGCACATCCACCGCGCGGTCGGTCACGGCGTAGTCCTCGCCGCGGACGGCGTCCACAATCTGCTCCCGCGTCATGACCCAGCCCGGACGGCTTGCAAGCAAGTGGAGAATGCGCAATTCCGAAAAGGTCATCTCCACCGGCTTGCCCTTGATCAGGACTTCATGGCGCCCCGGGTTGATCTCGATCTCGTGAATACGAATCGGCGCGTTCTTGTCCGCGGGCGGATCCCGCCTGCGGCGCAGGACCGCCCGCACGCGGGCAATCAGCACCTTCATGCTGAAAGGTTTCGTTATGTAGTCATCGGCGCCCAGCTCGAGTCCCGCCACGAGATCGCTTTCCTCGCCCTTGGCCGTCACCATCACAATGGGAATACCGGAAGTCTTGGAATCCTTCTTGAGTGCCCGGCAAACTTCAAGTCCGTCCAACCCCGGCAACATCAGGTCCAGCAGGATTAGGTCGGGAATTTTCCGAGATACCGACTTTACGGCTTCCTCGCCGCTCGCGGCGGTTGTCACCGTGAAACCTTCGCGAGATAGGTGGAAGCGGAGGAGTTCCAGAATATCCTCCTCATCCTCCACCACGAATATGTTCTTCTTGGTCACGGTTGTTTACCGATGCTTGGCAGACGAATACCAAACACAAGATACTCCAGCGCCGGGAAGAATTGAAGTCTTGTATTGTTATCCCTGCGTAACCAGACGGTAGCCGATGCCGGGTTCTGTAAGCAGGAGTGTGGGACGGGAGGGGACAGATTCGATTTTTTCCCTCAGGCGCGCCATGTACACGCGCAGATAGTGCGTTTGTTCGACGGCATTCGGGCCCCAGATTTCCGTTAAAATCTGACGGTGGGTCAGGACTTTGCCCGCATGGCGCACGAGCAGTCGCAGGAGGGCGTATTCCGTCGCCGTAAGTCTGACCTCGCATCCCTTGACCGCGACCTGATGTCCCGCCAGGTCGACCGTCAGATCGCCCATCTGGAAAACGGTCTCTTCTTGCGCCGGCTGGGCATGGCGGAGCGCCACGCGCAGACGGACGAGCAGTTCCGGTGTGCTGAACGGCTTGGCGACGTAGTCATCGGCCCCGGCGTCCAAGGCCGCGATCTTGTCTTCGTCGCGGTCCCTGACGGACAGGACGACGACCGGCACACGGCTCCATTCGCGCAAGCGTTTCAGAACCGCCACGCCCTCCATATCCGGCAGGCCCAGGTCCAGGATCACGATATCAGGCCTTCGGGTGGCAGCTTCGACCAAGCCGTCCTTGCCGCCCGCCGTCTCGATGACCTTGTATCCGTTGGCTTCCAGCGTAATGCGCAAGAGGCGACGGATCTGAACCTCGTCGTCGATTACAAGCACAACAGGATTGCGCGCCGTCACGCTGCTCATGTGTTGGGTTGCTCCAGCTTTGGAAGGAGAATCGTAAACGAGGCGCCGCCTGCGGGCCGGTTTGAAACGCGCACGTTTCCGCCGTTCGCTTCCACAAAGCCCTTGACGATCGAGAGACCGAGCCCGGTGCCGCCCGCCGCGGCGCCCGGCGCCCGGTAGAATTTATCGAAGATGCGGGGCATCGCCTCAGCGGTTAGGCCCGGGCCGCGGTCGGCAACAGCGATGGCGATCTGCTGTTCTTCCACCACGGCGTTTACCTCCACCGGTGTCCCGGCCGGTGTGTGCATCGCGGCGTTCAGCAGCAAGTCCACCAGCGCCTGTTCGATCAGTCGGGAATCGGCACGCACCAGCGGGAACGCCGCAGGCACTCGCACGGAAACATCCCGCTGCGCCAGTTCGCCGCCGACCCGTTTCAAGGCCGCATTGACGATGTCGTTCACGTCGCACCAATCCAGGCGCGGCTTGACGTAGCCGGACTCCAGGCGGGCCATGTCGAGCAGGTTGGCAACCAGCCGGCTCAAGCGTTCGGTTGCCTCCCTGATCTCCGCCAGCAGCGCATTCTGTATGGCCGGATCGAGTCCCGGCTGCCACCCGCTGGCGGCCGTCTTGATCGCCGCGATGGGTGTGCGCAGTTCATGGGACACGGCGTTCAGCAGCGTATGACTCAGCCGCTCCGACTCCGCCATCAATTGGCTTTGGGCCTTGGCTTCCCTAAGCCGCTGCCGGTCAACGACCAGCGATATGTGGCGCTGGAAACCGTCCAGCATCGTGCGTTGCTCGATCGTCGGCGGCATACTCTGTTGCCAGCGCAGGCGCAACACACCCAGGGCGCTGCCGGCCGTGTGCAGTGGCAGGTACATGGCCTCGCTCATCGGCAGTGTGTCGGTGAAGCGCCCGGCCGGCTGCGCGTGTTCATAGGCCCAGACTGCCGCGGCAAGCTCCTTTTCCGTAAGCTCACCGCGCAGGTTCCCCCCTGTGTCCGGCAGGAGCAGGGCGGCGTTCGCTTTGAACGCGCGATTTACGTTGCTCGCTATGGCGCGCCCGATCTCCTCCCATGTGGAGGCATCGCCCAGTTCCAGGGTTAACAGATACATGGCCGTCGCGCCTTCTTCGCGTCTTCGATCCATGCGCTCCTTGGCGCGGATGCGGCTGATCAGATGCCCCATCGCCATGGCCACGATGAAATACATGGCAAACATTACCGCGTCCTCGACGCTGCCGATGTGGAAGGTGTAAGGCGGCGGCAGGAACAGATAATCCCAGGCCAGCGCGCTGACGGTCGCCGCCATGTAAACCGGACCGCGGTTCAGGTTCATGGCCAAACCGACGACGGTCATCAGAAAGATCAGGGCCACGGTGCGCGCCCCGATAAATGAGGCCAGCGCCTCGTTCAGCATGGTGACCGCTCCCACGACCGCCAGCGCCTTGAAATACTGCGACCAGGCCGCCTCAGCCGGCAGGCGCCACAAGCGGCGCAGTCCAGCCTCCGGGCCTCCTTCGGCGCGCACGACGTGCACATCGATGCTGCCTGCTTCCCGGATCAACCGCTGTAATTTTCGCCCCGCGCCGGAAAGGATCCATGGACCCGGCACGGAGGGCGTGCCGACAACGATTTGCGTGACGTTTTGCCCGCGCGCGATGCGCAGAAAGCCGCGCACGATGTCCTCGTCGGTGGTTCCCCGGACTTCCGCCCCGAGGGTGCGCGCCAGCGACAGATTGCGCGTCAGGCGGGTCTGTTCATCTTCGGACAATATGCGGGATGTTGCGACGTGCGCCGCGATCCAGGTGCAACCGAGGCTGTCCGCCAGCCGCCGCGTCCAGCGCACCATCTGCTCGGAATGGGGCGTGGCGCCGACCGCCACCATCAGGCGATGCCCAGTTTTCCAGGGACCGGCGATCTTGCCCGCCTGCATGAAGTCTCGCACGTCCTGTCCGACCCGTTCCGCCGCCAGCCGCAGCGCCATTTCCCGCAGCGCGATCAGATTGCCCTCGCTGAGGAAGTTGCGCGCGGCGGCCTCGGCGCGTTCGGGCACATAGACCTTGCCCTCGGCCAGGCGCTGGCGCAGATCCTCCGGGGAAAGATCAACAAGTTCGATCTCCGCCTCGGCCAGAATGGTGTCCGGCACGGTTTCGCGCACGGTCGCGCCGGTGATCTCCCGCACGGTGTCGGCCCGGCTCTCGATGTGCTGAACATTGAGCGTGGTGTAGACGTCGATTCCGGCATCGAGCAACTCCATCACGTCCTGATAGCGTTTCGGATGCCGCGAACCCGGAGCATTCGTATGCGCGAGTTCGTCCACCACGGTCAACGGCGCCCGCCGCGCCAGCACCGCATCAAGGTTCATCTCCGTCAGCGTCACGCCGTGATAGACCACCGGTGTGCGAGGAATGGCCTCGATGCCTTCGGTCAGAGCATCCGTTTCACGGCGGCCGTGCGTCTCGACATAGCCGATTACGACATCGCGTCCCTCCCGCCGGGCCTTCTGCGCCGCTTCCAGCATCGCGTAGGTCTTGCCCACGCCGGCGCACATGCCGAGGAAAACCTTCAACGTGCCGCGACCCTGCCGTTGCTCCTCCCGGTGCAGGTCAGCCAGCAGTTCGTCGGGATTGGGTCTGTCGGTTTGCGTCATGTCGGCACCGCGTTCATATCCTCACATCAGGCCTTGCGTTTCTTTTTCGTCTTGTATTCCGCTGGCTTCTCATGCACGGCCAGCGGCAGTTCCTGCCGCCGCCCGATCACTTCATTGACGATCACGAGATTGCCGTCGTCTTCCGCCTCAAGTTGGACGTTCGCGTTCAGCATTTCAATGCCGTACACCGTTCCATCTGGCGCAATGTCTACATTTAACTCATCGCTCACGCGAATCGTCTCCACCTGTGCCTTCTTTTCATGCAAGCGCATATAGGCGATGTTGTGCTTGGAATCGTATGTCAGTTTCATGTTTTCATTCCTCCATCAGAAGTATCTTGCTACCACTGTGATTACCAGCCAGTCGGCTCCTTCTTTCACAGCAAATGCTTCAACCTGTTTCGTACCGTAGCGGTGACCGCGCCATTCGCCGTCGAAAGAAAAATTCCGCCGGAACCCCGTCCGCCCGAACTTGGCCGGGAATCGCTCGCCATCTCGGACGGTGGCGATCACTTCCTCCTCCGTTGTCCCGCGCTCGGCCATGCGCACACCTGCATGAGGATGGAATTGTATATTCATGGGCTCACCGCCGCGGCCTGGAATGAACCGGCCGCCCAGTTCTGATATACTTTCAGCGTTTCGCCATAGAACGACTTGAACATCAAGTCACCGCCTTCTTGTCGGTCGATGCGCCAGCGAGGGCGAGAATGCTCTTGACCACGTTTTCAAGAGTCTTGCACGTCTGGCCCTCTTTTTGGGCACGCTCGATGATCGCGGCTATGACTGTGGGGTTCTTCACGGCGTGCTTCCTCTTGGGAATCGCGAACTCAGTCTGGCAATACGCAAGTAGTTTTTCGAACACAACCTCGCCGATCTCTGTTTTGAGAGTTGTTTCAAGATCGCGCTTGAAGCAACAGGAGTGTCCCGCCTGATGTGCCGGCCAGTCCTCGACTGGTTTGCCGACTATTCGCAAGAGGCGATGGTTGTCGGCAGGGTCTGACTTTCGATCGAGAGACTTACCGCATATGGGACACGCGCCGGCCGTTGCCCCTTGGTCGCTGTCGCCATCCCAGAGGATGTAAACTGGAATGCCAAATTCCTGAAAGATCACGGCGGGCCTGTCGAGGCTGAGTTTTCCGTTCACAGGGATGACCGAAACGCCGATACTCTCAAGATCGTGATTCATAGCGTGTGCCATGCCCGCGATTGCCGCATAGTCGTCTTCACCCTCGACCAAGACGACCGCATCGGCGAAGAAACCCTCATTGATCCAAGGCGTCATGATGGAGTGCAGGCGGTGAGCTAGTGTCTCCCCTGTAAACTTCGGGTCTTTTTTCCCATTTGCCTCCCACACCTTTTCCGCAACCTTATCCAGTGTTGTGCCGATTACCTGCGTGACCTTCGGCTTCCCTTCGCCGTTATCGATTTTTCTGAGCAACCGGATTTGATTGAAGCGGTCAAGGCCGACAAAAAGGGGTGAGTGGGTGGCGTAGATGACCTGTGTTTTCTCAGCAACGCCTGGCGTCGTTCCTCGCGCCAGTTGCAAAAAAATCTTTGCCAAGTGCCGCTGCCTGTTTGGATGCTGGTAGAGTTCGGGTTCCTCAATCGCGAGGACAAGATTCGGCAACGTCGGCTTCACTTCGGGTTTCGCGGCGACGGGTGGTGCCCCCTCATGTGGTTCCTTCGGTTTGTTGTCGCTCGCGGATTGGGCCATCGCCAAATGTTGTAGCATCGTAAGGATGAATGCCCGTTGCAGTCCGTGCCCCGTCCGGTGAACGGCCGTAGCGTAACGGTCTTCGACAAGTTTCACATCCGCCTTGGGCATTTCGATTCTAATCTGGTCAAGCGGAAGCCAGCGGAGATCAACCGTAGCATTCGGCACAAACGCTTGCAGCGTTTTGGAAAGTTGCCCGGCCAATCCCTGCAATTCGGCCAAGTTTTCCGGTTTCATGATTTCTTCGTACTTCTGCTGTGTTTTCTCCCGGAGCGTTTTGACGGCTACCTTGTTGGCGACGACGCTGCGGACGACCATGTCCATTAGATCGGTGAGCACCGATCCCTTGCCTTCGGCTGCATCGTCTGCCGCATTGCGCACGGCGGGAATGAACAGGAACCGCGTGAACTCGCCAAGGTAGCCGGTGGCGACTTCCTTGAACCCAAAAAACTGCCCGTCGTCGCGCATCGGCTTGCATTGTTCGAGATGCGCATCTTCCCATACTTTGAGCGCGGCGGGTGAATCGGTCTGGTTCTTCCATGCCGGAAGTTCCGTGTACTTGCCTTGCCGCAGTTGTTCGTAGGCTTCCTTCTTTTCCTTTGCTGCCGACGCTTGCCTGACAGTCGCAAAATCCTGGTTCTGACGGCTCGCGCCATGGTAAGTGGATGACAACCGTCCGTCATTCCAGACGAACATTCGTTCAACAGTTAGCGTGTCATTCTGAAGGTAGTGTGTGAATTTCTCCTTTGCCCTGTCGGATAGTCTGGTGAACTTCACCATGATGGAAATGGGTTCGGCTGTGATGCCACCGTAATAATCTTCCGCGTCAATTCTTGGATTGACGGTGTAGAACAGATCCAACGCCCGGAGAAACGTTGACTTGCCCGCTCCGTTTGGCCCGACAAGCGCAGTAAGTTCGTCACAGACAAGCGTCTCGTCGAAAACAGACCGAAAATTCCTGACTCTTACTGTCTCAATGATCATGCTTGCCCGTCCTCATCGTACCTTTCGACAACCATACCGATCTTTGATACAGGCGTTCACAAACGCGCCTTTCGACGAGGCGCGCATAAGCGCGGAGTAAGTTGTCTCCGGTACGTTGAAATACTGGTACACACCTCCGCTGTTGAACTCGACTTCCAGTGTGCCGGTGCCGGCATCGTAACCGATTGACCGGATATTGCTCGATGAAACGCTTTGCCTTTGCATGGTCAACCTGCCTCACTTGTCACGCCAGTAATACTGATATCCTGGAGGCGCCTGTGGTTTTGGGGGCTTCGGCGGTTTCGGTGGTTTGGGTGGCTTAGGTGGTTGCGGTGGCTTCGGTGGCCGTGGTACAGGCGTCCTCGCCAACGGTCCATGCGAGTCTTTTCTCAGTCTCCAAGTCATAAACTTCCTCCTATTCCACCTTCAACTTCATCGCCTTCATGCCTTCGCCGCCAAGATCCAACTCTTTTTGTCGCCCGACATCGTTCTGAAAGGCGAAACTGATGGTGCCGGACTCATGGATGTCAACCATACCGCGATCAACAAGATGCTGAAGGGCTCGTTCTGTTTTCCTTTCAAACAACTCCTTGCTCCTGCCAGACGGACGGAGCCCAAATTCCTTGCACACGCTGGCAGTCACATTATCGCGAAACAATGGTCGCTTATGCTCTCGACGCAACAGGACAACTAAAGCCTGTTGGATTTCCACGATAGACACTTCCCGAATATCCACAACTGTCTTTTGTGCATAAGCCAAAGCAGCCCCGAGTCTATCCGGCAAGGTTTCATCCTGAACAGATGCGAAAGAGTCATCCTCTACTGCCGCCGATTCCGCAGTGGTGGCAGTCTTTTTACTGACAATGTCTGTCTCCACTGCCGGAAGCGGCACTGGTTGTGCTTCAGGTTGCACCCACAGATTCTCCGGGGTTATCCCCAAGTCATCCAGTCGTTCCCAAAGTGAGGACAAAGCGGTTGCCCGGTCTCGGTAGAATGCGCTCGAACTGACCCGCCAAAAACTCCAACCCGCCCTCCTCAACTGTGCTTCACGGCGTTGATCGTCTTCCCCCCGCTCCAGACCGTGCCAGCGAGCGCCGTCACATTCCACGGCAAGCCGGCTCTTTTGTCCTTGGACGACAAGATCTATACGGTACTGTCGATCCTTGAGCGGTTCCAATTGTGGGGTCACACGATAACCGCGTCGTATGATGATCTCGCCGACGGCCATCTCGAACGGGCTTTCCGCCTTCGCCTTCAACACTTCCAGACCGGCGTCTATTCGCTTGAGCGGAGGATTCTGATACCAACTTAAGAGTTTGTATCTGACACACTCGGGATTCTGAATGTCGCCGAGACGAACAGAGTGGAAGAGAAAGACTTGGTCTCTCGCCCTGCTGGTTGCGACGTTGAAACGTTGTCGGGCATCCGCCTTAACCAATGCGGGGGAACTTTCGTTTGTCGCAATAACCATGGAAAGGAACATAACGTCCCTTTCGTCGCCCTGAAAGGTGTAGGCATCTCCACAGATGATTCGGCGTTCCTCACGCTCCGACTCATCCAACCTTTCGGCGATCAACCTAGAAAGGTACTTGGCCTGTTCGTCTCCGAGCAGGGAAATCACGCCCATGGTTCTCTTACGCCCGTTCTTGCCGCCTCTCGCGTAACGAGAATCACGGCAACACTCCACCAATTTATTCACCAAGGCTTCGGCTTCAGACTCATTGATGTTCGCTTTGTTGTTGTGTCCGCTCGCAACGAAAACGGTACAGATAGAAGGCTCAAGCAGGAATTCGGGATTAGGTTGACGAAGCGGTTCCAGATTTCCGCCGTACGTCGGACAAAGGTGATTATTGAACTCAATGATTTCTGGTACACACCGAAAATGCTCGGTTAGAAGAATCCGGGCCATGCGAGGCAACGTTCCAGTTATCGTGTAAAGACTATTGTTGATGAAAAAACGCGCCGGATTCAGAACACCGTTCAAGTGAGTTCGAATACACTCCCAGACTTTATCCTGCGGGATGCCGACGCTTGCTGGGCTGATTTGTTCTGGATCGCCTACGACAAGCACCTTCTTGCCTCTAAACAACACAGGAAGCGCCCGCATATCGCACTGACTAGCTTCATCAACTACTACAACGTCGAACATGCCAGGGACGGCGGAAAAGAGTTCAACTGCACGAAAGAGAGGCATGATCCACACCGGAATTGCCCCCTGTGCTCCCTGCATGGCCTTGTGTGCCTCGTTCAACCACTTGGGAGCCTGTCTCCCGGTACCTTTACCATAATGACTCATGGCATTCGCCCACGATGTAAGAGACGAATGCTGAGCATCTGTCACGTTCTGAATCTGTCTTTGCCATGTCCTTTCATGCACAAGCCGAGTGATCAGGCCCTTCTCTCGATCACGACACCGGTCAAGTCGTTTCTGTAGACTTTCAATACTTTCACGATCGTGGAGTTGATCGAGCCACGAACCCAAGCGTCGAATCCGCCAGGCTGTCTGCCAATTTGTCGGGATAGCTGTTACTCCGCATTTGCGAGCATAATCAATCAAATCAACGGCCCAAAGCGGGACGACAGCAGCGAGACGACTCCTCAGAGCCTCGATTCGTTCTGCCTTGGGTTTGACGGTTAACAGCAAGTACCGGCGCTTCCAGGCTTCTTCGTACTCGTATGCGGAACGACGGGCAACCGCCCCGGCAAAGTCGTCCCACAACGGATGAGCATCCGCCTTCTTCCGCTCCCTACGCAGAGCATCCTCGAAACCGCCTAGACTTGCAGAGATCTGGTTCTGCTTCAGAACCGCCAGTTGACCGTTAAGAATAGTCGATAGGGCGGTCAGATCCTTCTCGCAATGACAAACCTGACGACTCGCTGGACAACCCATCGCCTGTGCTTGTTCAACAATTTTCCCGAGGTGTTGGTTCGCCCATTGAACGACCTGGCGCACTTTCTTGATCCGCTCCCCCACGTCGGCAACCGGCATAGGAGCGGAATCGTCGGCCATAGGACCAGACACCGGATCGAGATTCTTGCGCCAATATTTCTCGAACCTTGCCATTCGGTCCTTGTGGATAAAATATGCCTCTGCGGCGGCAAGCCGCTCCGAGGTTGAAAGCGGTTTGGCATCCGCCGTTATGGCCTTGAAAAGGCATCTCGCCGACTTGTGAAGAAACGGCCAAACAAAAAAGCTGCCGGGGTTCTTGCCGCTTTTGATAACTCGACCCAAAGAGGCAAGGGCAACGTCAATGTCAACATCGGGAGGCAAACTGGCAACTTCAATATCAAATGTCTGACTCTTCTTATAAGCCTCGAACGCTGTCGAATGATATTCTTCACACGTTGTCAGAAAACTATTCCAAAAAGCACCGTTCTTCGGATCGGCGGCCATCAGACCAAGAACGCTGCATTGCCATTCCTCGGTGAGTTCGCGGATTTCTCGTATTGCTTCTTCCAAAACGTGAACGGCGGTTCTAAGCCTCTTTTCGTCGGCCCGTCTCAGTGCGTCATGCCATTCCAACCGTTCGGCTTCCGTCTCCGCGGCGCTCTCGATCGCCGCCCTCAAGTCGTCAAAACAGCGTGCTAGTTCTTCGGGTGGTTCAATTTTCTCCGGCAGGTACATTAGAGAATTGGCATGATTCTCCGCCGAAACCTCTTTCAATAACCCGCATAGTTCAGTCAATTCAGAATCCGTCACGGGGGGCTCCGCATTCTGATCGAGTCGGTCCTTTAACCAATCACAAGTGTCATTAAATTCGGCATATTCCTTTGCGGCCTGCTCGGCGGTGATTCGTTGCCCGTTTATTTCGATCGTCTCTGAATCCAGTTTTGACCAACCGTTGATTTGATTTCTCAACTCGCTTGTTTCGTCTCTGACTGCCCGCAGTTCCTGGCGGACACGTTGCACTTTGTGTTCAGGGGCATTGCTTGTCTTGTCCGCCAATCGTCTTCCGATTGCCTGAACCGCTTGGTCTAACTGCGTCTTCGACTCGATGTCGTTCCCGAGTTGACTGATGCAAAGGTCACGGATGTCGCCGGGAATCATTCCCCTCAGGACCTTCAGTGCATTCTCTGTTTGGCTAGTTACAAGCACACGCTTCCCGCTAGCGAGCAGGGAACTGATAATGTTTGCAATCGTGTGACTTTTGCCTGTGCCCGGCGGACCCTGAACCAGAACGCCGAAATGATCCTTGAGTTTCCGCCAAATCTCTTCCTGTTGCGCGTTGTACTCCAAGGGGAAGAACAACTCTCCCCCGTTTTCGTCAGCGTCCGCTGGCGCAGTTTTGGAGGGGCCATCGACGACACGCCCCGCAGTTCCCCCAACCAGAGTCCCAATGAAAGGAGGGATGTCCTCGCCGCGTTCAATGGCAGCAGCAACCTTCTTAGCGTCATCAATCCACAAATGGCGGGTTCGTTGCCGGACGAAAACCACAGGAGCGTTGCATACGACGGGGCACGCTGATATCTCCGGTTTCCCGGTAATCATGTCTGCGTAGCGATTCGTAACCTCGGCGATCTCAGAACTCAACAATCCGGTGAGTGTGCCGCTGACGGCCTTCATTTGGCCGTGGTTCCAGACGTCGGGAGAAGACTCGCCATCGTTCATCTTCCGTGCGTACTCGAGAATCTTGTCTTTGCTTGGATACTCCAGATCACGAAGACACTCCAAATCGATCCTTGTCGGTTGTGAACTCGAAGGAACAAGTCTAATTCGTCTCCTGGGTACATCTTCTTTTTCATCGAAAACCAGATTCATCGGGGTCAAGAATAGCGGATGCAAGACACGAGCATTGGGTCCACGGTCCCAGGCAAGAAGCAGGTGACCCCAAAGAATTTCGATTCGGTCGCCTTCAACGCTAAGTCTTTGGTGTAACGCGTACAACTGGTCGTAGAGCACGTTCGTGCGGAAGAACGGCGTCACTCGGTCTGCCCATTTTCTCCACTGGCCTTCTAAATATTCCGTCAATGTGGACACTCGACGTGGGTCGTCTTGGAATCGCTCTTCAGTTTCCCTTTCCGTCATGGGTGCTACATCATCCCCGTTGCCGTTTGTATCGACCCATCCGCCAAGGAGCGCAGGAACGGGAGTCGTGCGCGGCCTGTCTGAAGGCAAGGCGGATTTCCAGCTTGCGGCGAATGTGCGAAAAGTCTCCACGCGCGCTTTACTGTCGCTGAACTTCTCGCGCTTCAGAATGGACGGTTTAGGTTGCGGTGGTTTTTCGGGATTTGGAACGAGCGTTAGCCAGTCCTTGATCTCCGCCGGAGGTTGTGGTGGCTTCTCGATAGGGCGTTTGAGCACCGACAACCATGGCTCAGGTTGCGTCAAAGCGCCTTCGCCGCCTTGGTCGTTCTCACTACTGGCGGTGTCAAACTCACGAACAGCGCACTGGGAACATGGCATGAGGTCCGTCTGCCACCACAATTCGGCACGGTAGGCGGTAACGTCCCGTGTTACAGGCAAGTCTATTGCGTAGACGTGACTGATGTACTCAAAGAGCTGTTTCGCCTGTTGTCGTACGCTCATAGCGCGCGCTCCCTACATGCCAGACAAGTCGCTTTGTCCTCTTCAACATGTATGTCGGTCTTCTCGCTCATGCTCTTCGCCCTTTCCGACTCACGCGGTACATCCCCCGCGACTCCTTGACACGGAAGCCGATTTGCTTCTTGGGCGGCTCGGGCAAGGCGGGCGGGTCTATGATCTCCATCAGTCGCCGGAGCGTATCCACAATCGCCGACTCGTGAACGTCCAATCGGGTTTTGATTTCCTTCTCCAGCGCCGACAATTTCTGCGCCAGATCCCGGTTGTCCGCCAAGACCGCCCGCATGCGGATGAACGCCCGCACCACAAACACACTCATTTGCACGGCACGGGGACTGTTCAAGACAGTGGCCGCCATGATTGCGCCATGTTCCGTGAAGGCAACAGGTAATTTCCGGCGTCCGCCATGGATTGAACTGGTCGCAATTTGCGACCAGTTCAGGCTGTCGCCTTTATTTTCAACGTGTTGCGAACTTGAAGTCGCAATTTGCGAGATCGGAATAGCACACGTCTGAACTCCATTCACCGCTCATTA
>CAIYGI010000026.1 GCA_903925685.1 uncultured bacterium | reverse complement strand
GCGCGAAACCGCCAACTTCAAACGGTTCCGGAAACTCGTGGATCGATGGGTAGACCTCGCCTTAAAACTCTCTCAACTTAAGACTCGACAAGGCAAGCATTCAGCGTAACCATACCCCCAGAAGACGGTACTCTCAAGTTCTTATCATGGCCACGTTTATCTCATTAAGCGTTTCAATATACAAGGCAAACGCGGATTCGCCGTCAAAGCCCTGCCATCCAGTGTTCGTTCGGCCTCTCGTTCCGCTCGGGGTGCGTCCCGCACCCACGGCGCGAACGACCACGCTTGCTTGCTCACCTTACTGACCTGGAGGCAAGACAGCACGAAAGCCAATGCAGACGTCGGCGAGGTCCGGGCGGCCGAAGCCGCCGGGATAGCCAACCCGGCAGTCGCCGGCGTAGTTGTACCAACTGCCGCCGCGAACCGCATGGGGCGAGCCCTGATGACCAGGATACCAATACCAACACCACTCCCACAAGTTGCCCGCCATGTCGTACAATCCATACCCGTTCGCAGCGAATGTATCCACTGGACTTGTGTATGGATAACCGGTCGTGGAAAAGCGCGTGTCGAATCCTAAATAGCCAGTGTCGTAGGCATACCCGCCGGAAGAGGATGGATACCCGTAGTAGTTCGCCTTGGTGTGGTCAATTGTGTCGCCCCATGGAAAGCGCTTGCCACTCAAGCCGCCACGCGCTGCGTAATGAAACTCGATATCCGTCGGCAACCGGTACCCGGCGACGTTCGTGGCACATGTGACCGCGTTGTCGTCAACACCACGGTAAACGTTGCCACCCACGCGATAACTGACCGGTCTGCCTTCTTTCTCGCTGCGGGCATTGCACCACTTCACGCAGTCGTGCCAACTTACCGTTTGCACCGGGTGGTTCGCCGCCTTACCGGAACCAGCATGTGCGAAAGTGTACCGGCATCATGTTCGTCCAAGAAACTGTAACGAGGTTGGTGGTTGTCTGGACCGAGTAGGTTTGGCTCGGAATGGCCTGCCAATCGAGTCGCGCCCGGAGCGCTGCGCCGGTGGGAGCAACGGAAAACTCAACTTGTGCGGCTTGAAGCGCCGTTGTCCACAGCAGGATTCCTAGCATGCATCGGTTCTTCGTGTATATCTCCAGACTCGTCAGTCACAAGTTCGTAAGAAGAGGTTGCGCCGACCTTCGTTTCCGGTCAACAGGTTTTTTGCGGGGTGGTTTTTGCGAGAAAACACGTGATGACAATGTGCCTTGACATGGCAGATTATCCTGATATTCTACCCTCATGAAGCGCATCGGTGAACGGGTTCTGCAGATCGAACTGCCTCCGGGCAAGTCCGCCTTCTTGTGGGGGCCGCGAAAGACCGGCAAAACCTATTGGCTGCGGCGGGCCTTTCCCGATGCGCGCCTCGTGGACCTGTTGCAGTCGGATGTCTTCGCCGAATACGCCTCCCGTCCCGCCTTGCTCCGCGAGCGTTTCGAACAGCACCACGGCTTGATCCTGATCGACGAGATCCAGATGGCGCCGGATCTGCTCAACGAGGTCCATTGGTTGATCGAGAACCGGCAGGCGTCGTTTCTGATGACCGGTTCCAGCGCACGCAAGCTGCGCCGCGGCCATGCCAATCTGCTTGGCGGTCGCGCGTGGCGGTTCGCCATGCACCCCCTGACCTATCGGGAAACGGAGGGCTTCGATATCGAGCAGGTTATGATCTCTGGATTGCTGCCGCCGCATTTTCTGGCGCCGGACCCCATGCCGGAACTGCGAGCGTACGTGGGCGATTACCTTCGCGAGGAGATCGCGGCCGAGGCGCGCATTCGCAGCATCCCGGCCTTTGCCGAGTTTCTGCGCGTGGCGGCCCTGACGAACGGAGAGTTGCTGAATTACACGAACGTGGCACGGGAGTGCGGCATCAGCGCGAAAGTCGTGCGTGGGTACTTTGAAATCCTGGAGGAAACCCTGCTGGGCTTCCGGCTGGCGCCGTGGCGTCGGGCCAAGAGCCGGCGCCTGATCGAGACGGAAAAGTTCTACTTGTTCGACGTGGGCGTGTCCAACTACCTCGCCCGGCGCACGCCGCGCGCGGGAACCCCCGAGTTCGGCAAGTCCTTCGAACACTTTCTACTGATGGAACTGATGGCATACCGTGCCTATGTGGCGCCGGAGATGGACCTGTGTTACTGGCGGACCGCGTCGGGGTTGGAGGTGGATGTTGTCATGGGGGATATGTCGGTCGCCGTGGAGGTCAAGGGTTCGGCGCGCGTCCATGATGGCGATGGGCTGGGATTGCGCGCGTTGCGCGAGGAGCATCGGGTTAAACACGCCATCGTGGTCTGCCGGGAGCGTGAACCGCGCAAGACGGCGGATGGGATACAGGTGTGGCCATGGCAAATGTTTCTCGATCGGTTGTGGTCGGGCAACTTGATTCGTTGACGCGGACGACCGTTCATGGGCGGCCAGCAATTCGCATGATGGCTGTCGCCCTGCTCCGTTCCATCAAGCGCCCTGGGCGCGGGCAAGGGCGATCAGGACACGGATCAACTCGCCGCTGCTCCAGGCCTGCGCAAAGCAACCGGCCGGGCGTTGGGGCGGGTCGCCGTCGAACAACTCCGGGAAGTTGCCCAGTCCCGGCCCCTCGATGGCGAAATCGAGCAGCGGCGCGATGGCCTCCTCCAGCATGCGCGCGGCCTGCCGCCGGTGTGGATTGACGCGCAGGAAGGCGTCGCAAAACGGCCCCAGCAGCCACGGCCAGACGGTGCCCTGGTGGTAGGCCCCGTCGCGGGCCGCGCCGTCGCCTTCGTACCGTCCGCGGTAGGCGTGATCGCGGGGACTCAAAGTGCGCAGGCCGCGCGGCGTGAAAAGTTCCCGCTGCACGCGCAGCACGACGGCCGTCTGCTGCGCGTTCGTGAGCGGCGAGTGGGGCAGCGCCACGGCCAGGATCTGGTTGGGCCTGACGCTGGTATCCACGGCGTCCGGACGCCAGACATCGGCCAGATATTCCTCGCTGGGCAACCAGAAACGCCTGCGGAAAACGTCGCGCAGCCGTTCCGGCAGGTCGGCATCGAACGGCAACGGTTCGTTAAAGGCCTGCGCCAGTTCGCGCGCGAAGACCAGGGCGTTGTACCAGAGGGCGTTCAGTTCGACGGCGGCGCCATGGCGGGCGGTGACAGGGCGCCCGTTTACCGTGGCGTCCATCCAGGTGAGTTGCGTTTCCGGCCCGCCGGCGAAAAGCATGCCGGTTTCGTCGGTGCCGATGGCGGGGTCGGCGCCCTGGCGGTAGGCCGTAACGATGCGCCGCATAACGGGCCAGAGTTCGGCGCGGACGGTGTCCATGAGAAGACCCGCGTCGATAATTTGCTGGACGGCGCGGAAGAACCAGAGCGATGCGTCGGCGGAGTTGTAGGCATGCCGGGCGGGGTCGGCGGCGAAAAAGTTGGGGAGCATTCCGTTGCGTTCCCGCGCGGCGATGCCCTTGAGGATGGCCAGGGCCTCGCCGGTCCGGCCGGACGCCAGCATGAGCCCCGGCAGCGCGATCAGCGTATCGCGGCTCCAGTCGTCGAACCAGGGAAAGCCCGCGATCAGCGAGGTCCGTCCATCGGGCGCCTGGAAGAAAAACCGGTCGCCGGCGGTCATGAGCGCGGCCAGCCGGTCGGCCTGCGGCGAAGCGGGGCCAACTGCCGCCACGACGGCGGCGCGGGTGCGCGCGGCCTCCGCGCCGCGTCGCGCTAGTTCGGCGTCCCAGGCGGCGAGCAGGGAGTCTTCATCGCCATCGATGCCCGCGGCGACGATCAGCCACCCTTCAGGCGGCAGCGCGACCGTGATCGTGGCGGGCGAAAAAAGATCCTCGCGGTCCGGAAAGCCGCGCTCGCGTTCGCGCGGATAATCGAAGCGGCGGTACCAGAGCGGTTCGGGGTGAATGTCGGCCGCGCCACTGGTGCGGACGTAGAGCGTGGGCATTCCCTGGAAGGGCTGGATCCGGAAACCGCCGTGGGCGCGGTCCACATCGGCGTTCAAGTAATCGTTTTCGCGCTGCAGATCGTGGATGCCACGGTAGGCCAGCAGCGGCCGCAAGCGCAGGCGCAGGGGAATCGGCGGGGCGCTGACCAGCCGGTAACCGATCAACACCGTGTTGCGCTTGTGCAACAGCAGAACGCGCTTTTCAAGTTCAATCTCGCCCGCGCGGAAACGCCAGGCGGGCGACTCGTCTTGAGTAAACCCATCCAGGCAGAGATCTCCGTCCGGCGGCACGCGGCAACGGTTATACAGGTGCAGCGAAAGCGGCAGTTCCCGTTCGCCGGCCAGCAGCACATCGTCAAGTTTCGAAAGCAGCACAAAGCGCCCCGGAGGATCCCGCAGCGCGGCCACCAGCAGGCCGTGGTATTTGCGGGTATGGGCGTTCAGCAACGTGCTGGCGGCATAGCCGCCGCAGGCGTTGGTTTCGATCCACTCGCTTTGCAGCGCGAGCGCAGGATCGCGGCAATATGTCGAATCCCGGTTCACTGTTCACTGTTCACTGTTCACTGCCTACTGCTTACTGCTCACTGCTTGCTTCCTGCCGCGGTGCCACATAATGTAGCCGCCGATCAGTACGACACAAAACGCCGCCATGCCGAGCACGATGTGGTGATAGTACGGGGCGATGCGTTCTCGTTCCGCGCCAACCCAATAGCCGAGCGCCACCAGCACGACGCACCACAGACCGGCGCCGAGAGCGGTGAACCCGATGAAGTGACCGAGTTTCATGCGGGCTACTCCGGCTGGAAGCGAGATCAGGTGGCGCACGCCGGGGATCAAACGCCCCGTGAAGGTGCCGATTTCACCGTGCTGCCGGAAAAAAATCTCGGCCTTCTCGAATTTATCGCGGGGACAGAAGAAATAGTGTCCGTAACGCAGCAGAAAGGGGCGCCCCACGTAGTACGCGAAGGCATAATTGATCAATGCGCCGAGGCAACTGCCAATTGTACCCACGGCAACCGCCGCCAGCACATTCATCTTGCCCTGCTGGGCCAGATAGCCGGCCTGCGGCAACACCAGTTCGCTCGGAAACGGGAAAACGGTGCTTTCGATCAGCATCAACAGCAGTACGCCGGAATATCCGGTCGTTTCCACCAGCCGGACGCTCCATTCGAGCAGTTGCGTGACCCAGTCGGTTATCACAGGCACACTCCCCGGCGTCAGACGCGTTCGACGACGATGGCTTCATCCACCTGCTCGCGCAGGATGCGCTCGATCCCCTGTTTGATCGTCATGGTCGCGTGCGGACAACTCCCGCAGGCGCCGGTCAGATGCAATTTGACGGTCTTGCCCTCGATGCCGACGACCTCCAAATCGCCGCCATCGGCCTGCAACATGCCGCGAAGTTCCGTAAGTTTGGCCCGGATTTTTGTTTCCATGAATCTCTCCTAAGCCTGAAAAGATAGCAAATTCAGGCGGGAGTGTCCAAGAAAACCTGTTTTCAAAGACTCGCCGCGCCGAATTCGCCGCCGGGGAAGACCACGGCGCGCGCGCGCGTCATTTCCTGGTCGATGCGCGCCGGACTCCAGCCAAGTTCGCGCCCCATCAGACGGGCGCTAGCGGCGAGGGCTTCAGGGGGTGGCGCGCCTGCCGTGCCCAGGTCCGTCCGCCGGTAGACGGCGTCGCAGAGCGTTTGCGCCATTTCGTGGCGGACGGCGTGCACGATTTCCGCGCCGCTTACGCTGGTCCTGGCGGACAGCGGTGCGGCCAGGTTTTCCCCGCGGCCCAGTTCCGCGATCTCGTGGCGCAGGGTTCCGTATTGAAGTCCGAGCCGCCGCGCCGCCAGCCCGCCTTCCGTCTCGTCGGCCAGGAAACGGTCCAAATCGGCAATATCGCCGCCCGGCAGCGGTACGTCCCGAAGGTTGCCATCGCGATTTCCGCGCCCGAGCCGGCGGACCGCGATGGCGGCGGCCTGCGTGGCGACGTTCCAGGCGGTCGTATACTTCACATTCACCAGGCTCAGCATTCCGGCGACGCCATCGCGCCGCGCATGATCCACAAAGACTGCGTGCGCAAGCAGGTCGGGCTCGCCGCCAGCGGGCTCGCCGCTGCCGCGCGCCGGGAGCAGGCCGGCCTGGACAAAGGCGATGTCCTCGCGCCGTATTTCGGCGGCGGGGCAGGCCTGTCGCAGATCGTTCAGGAAGACTTCCACATCCTCTTCGGTCACGCGCAACGCGTCGGCCGTCCCCGTGTGGGCGCGGTAATATGTGCCGGCCAGCGTTCCCTCCCGCCAGGGCACGAAGAAGAGCATGCGCCGCGCGCCGCCGGCGGGCGGCGCGGTTTGCAGCGCGAAGGCGATCCGTTCCGAGAGCGGGCGGCGCAGCACGAAATTCATGCCCATCGCCAATTTTCCGGGCGGCGGCGTCAGGCCGGCGGATTGTCCGGCCAGCCATTCCGCGGCCCAGGGGCCGGCCGCGTTGATCGTGAAGTCGGCCCGGATCTCCAGCTCGGCGCCGCCCAGGAGATCGCGCGCCGTCACGCCGACGATCCGCTGACCCTCGCGCAGCAAGCCGCTGGCGGCCAGATAGTTGGCGGCGTCCGCGCCGTGCGCCACGGCCGACTGCACGGCGCTTACCACCAGCCGTTCGGTGTTATGGGCCAGTCCGTCGTACCAGAGCGCGCCGCCGGTAAAGCCCAGCCGGTCCGCGCCCGGGATGATCGCGGCCAGGTCGGCGCGCGAAAGCAGACGCCCCGGCGGCACGCGGTGCGCGCCATCCGCGCCACGGTTGCGGTTGAAAGCGAGCAGATCGTTGGCCAGCAATCCGGCGGACATGACCAGGCGGCTGCGCATGAAGCGGTTTTCGGTGGGCAGCACGCACGGCAGGGGTTGAACCAGATGCGGCGCCACGCGCATCAGCCGCCGCCGCGTATGCGCCGAGGCCAGCACGCGGCCCACGTCCGCCTGCTGGAGGTATCGCAGGCCGCCGTGGATCACCTTCAGGCTGTTGGCCGAGGTGGCCCCGCAGAAATCGCGCCGTTCGATCAGCGCGACCGACAGTCCGCGCCGCGCCGCCTCCAGCGCGGCAAACGCCCCGCAGGCGCCGCCCCCGACGACCAGCACATCGTACCTGCGGTTTTCAAGCGCCGTGAGATTGCGTTGCATGATGGCGTCAAGATACACGCCGTCTGTAATCGCGGCAAGCCTTCATGCAGGGCGAACGCATCATGAATTTAGATGTAATCGAGTTAACCACGGATTACGGAAAAAGCGGAAAATTTGACGCAAAGGCGCTAAGACGCAAAGAAATGCGGTTGTTGGTTTTAACTCAAGAAAGCATTCTTTGCGTCTTTGCGCCTTCTGCGTCAACGAATTCGCGACCATTATTCGTCAGCCTTTCGATGTTGATCTTTATTTTATTTGGGTATATATGGGTGCGTATATGGATACCCCATCGATCGAAGTAAACTCGGACATCCTCCGAATCGTCGCCGGCATCGACGAGTTCAAGGGGGCATGGAGGGCTTTACAGAACATCGCTCCGGACAGGTTGAATCTGCTCCGCAAAGTGGCGACGGTCGAGTCGGTCGGATCGTCCACCCGTATCGAGGGGGTGAAACTGACCGACGTCGAAATCGAACGCCTGTTGTCCGGCGTGGGACTGAAACACTTCCGGTCGCGCGATGAGGAGGAGGTGGCGGGTTACGCCGAGGCCATGAACCTGGTGTTCGAGTCCTACGGCAACATCCCAATCGCCGAGAATCACATCAAGCAGTTACACCAGATTTTGCTGAAACACTCATCAAAGGACGCGCGGCACCGGGGCGAGTACAAGAAACAGCCCAACAATGTGGAGGCCTTCGATGCGGATGGGAAGAGCGTCGGCGTGGTCTTCGCAACGGCCACGCCTTTCGATACGCCGCGGAAAATGAGGGAACTGGTGGAGTGGTATGACGGCGAGACCCAAGCCAACCGGCACCATGTACTGATCCTGATCGCCGTGTTCATCGTCCATTTCCTCGCCATCCACCCCTTCAAAGACGGCAACGGCCGGCTTTCCCGGATTCTGACGACGCTGTGCCTGTTGAAAGCCGGATATCTCTACGTTCCCTACAGTTCCTTGGAGCGAGTCATCGAGGAGAACAAGGACCGCTACTACCTCGCCCTGAGGCGTGCGCAGACAACCCTCTACGCCGACAACGCCCGCTTGGGCGATTGGCTTGTGTTCTTCCTGCAGTCGCTGAAGAAGCAGTCAGACGCCCTGGCCGGGAAACTCGATCGGGAGAAGGAACTGCTGGAGGTTCCGAAACTCTCGCAGGACATTCTCGCCGCCGCGCGGGAACAGGGCCGTGTGACCATCCGTGACATCTGTCGGCTGACCGGCGCCAACCGCAACACCGTCAAGGCCCATTTGAAGACGCTTGTCCGAAGCAAATTACTGGTCCGCGAGGGGACAGGCAAAGGCTCATGGTACCGCCTGTTATGACCGGCAAGAGGCGACGCTGCCTGTTCGCAACGGTACAGTCCAAATCAAGGCAGCCCGACCTTCACGCGGAAGAAACGGCTGCCGGCATTGGTTGTGCCCCAAATGCCTCCGACCAGATTCGACCTGCCTTCTACCGTGTAAACACGCGCCGTTCCGAGATCCGGTGTCCATGTCACCCACGGCGAACCGTTGCTCATAACGATAACGGACCGGAAGGCCGATTTGCGGTTTGTGGGGACGGTTCCCGCGACGTACTCCTGCCACGCCGCATGACCGTCTCCGTCCACATCCGCCAATGCGGCGCCCTCATAGTTGCTCCCGGCGACAAGCCAGTACTGGTCTAGCCACAGGCAGGGCGTTCCCTGGGAAGTATTCGAGGTTGCCCACGGCGCCGTCGGCCGACCGCCAAACGTCGTGCCCCAACCCGTGGTGCCCTGCATGTAATAGACGGTCACATTGTTGGCGCCGATGAATACATTCGCGCCAACGTTTGGAACGTTACCTTTGAAAATGATTTTGTTCATGCCGGCGCAGTAAGCGAACGCCAAGTCGCCGATGTTGGCGACACCGTGCGGAATCCAAACGCTGGTCAGACTGGCGCAGCAATAGAACGAATATTCTCCAATGCTGGTAATACCGTTGCCGATCGTGACGCCGGTCAGGTTGGTGCAGCCAACGAACGTCCAGCTACCCATGTCCGTGACGCTGTTGGGAATTGCGACACTGGTCAGGCGGATGCAGCCAGCAAACGCCTGGACCCCGAAACTGGTTACGCTGTTGGGAATCGTGTAGTTCCCGATTTTGCCCCCCGGACATTGGATGAGTATGGTCTGGTTCTTGTTGAACAAAATCCCTGCCAGACTGCTATAAGCGGTATTCCCTGCGTCCACCGTGATCGAGGTTAGACTTGCGCAGTTACAGAACGCATAGTCCCCAATGTTGGTGACGCTATCGGGGAGAGTGACGCTGGTCAGGTTTGGGCAACCATAAAACGCCAAGGTCCCGATGCTGGTAACGCTATTGGTGATCGAGACGCTAGTCATACTGGTACAGGCCCGGAACGCATTGCTTCCAATGTTGATGACGGTTTTCCAATCAATGGTGGACGGAATGGCAATCGCACCGCCAGAACCGGTGTAGCCGATGATTGTGACCGTATTCGTATCAGGGGAATTGATTGTGAAGATAAAGTCTGTCTTTCCCGCCTGCGTGACGGTTACACTCTTGGGGCTGCCGCTGGCGCCCGAGGCCGTCACCGTGATCGTCCCCGTGCGTGCCGTTGTGCCGGGATTGGCGACGTATGACACCGTGATCGTTCCGCTGTTGCCACCGCTGCCGCCACTCGTGATGCTCAACCACGATACCGCCTCGCTGTTCGTGTACGACATCGTCCCGCCACCCGTGTTGGTGACCGCAAAGGTCGTCGTACCCAACGCGGAACCGACCGCTTGATTGTCAGGCGTCACGGAAAGGATTGGAGTGGTATTCGGCGTCTGGATGACCGTCACGTTCGTTGGACTGCCGCTGGCACCCAAGGCCGTCACCGTGATCGTCCCCGTGCGTGCCGTCGTACCGGTGTTGGCGTCGTACGAAACCGTGATCGTCCCGCTGTTGCCCCCGCTGCCTCCACTCGTGATGCTAAACCACGACACCGCCTCGCTGTTCGTGTACGACATCGTCCCGCCGCCCGTGTTCGTGACTACAAAGGTCGTTATCCCCGCCGCAAAGGCCACCGACTGGTTCGCCGGCGTTACGGTAAGGGTTGGAGGGGGTGGTTCATCGTCCACCATCGTCACGGTCGCCGAAGCCGGGCTGCCGAGGCTCGCCCCCGTCACTCCGCTCAAGTTGACCGTGAAGGTCTCGTTGCCTTCGTAAACCGCATCGTCCAGGATCGTCACCGTGAACGTCTTGGAGGTCGTGTCACCGTCGGCCCAGTTAAGCAGTCCGCTATTCGTTGTGTAATCCGATCCCGCCAGCGCCGTCCCGTTGGCCGTCGCATAGTTCACGGTGGCCGCCCCGGCGCTGCCATCCGTGCGCGTGGCCGTAATTGTCACGCTCCCGCCGTTCTCGTTCACCGAATAGGTCGTCGCGCTCAGTTGCAGCGTGCCGTGGTTTTCAATCCACTTCGCGTATAGTGTCTGGTTCGCCGTGATCGTGACCGTCGTCGCGCCGGTCACCTCCGTGCCACCGCCGCTCGCGGCCGTCCACCACCCGCCGAACGTGTATCCCGCACGGGTTGTGGTCGCCAACGTCCCGTAGGTCGAACCGTATGTCACGCTCTTGGACGCCGGACTCGGGGCCGTACCGCCCTGCGCGTCGAACGTCACCGTGTAGGGGTTC
>CAIYGI010000025.1 GCA_903925685.1 uncultured bacterium | reverse complement strand
TCTATACGATACCTATGTGAAGGTTCGCCAGTCCGTCTGACGGTTACACCTCTAACTGGAGAGCCGTATGCGGGAAATCCGCCTGTACGGTTCGGAGGGAGGGGTGCCGCGGAAACGCGGCATCCCTACCCCTATCAGAAAACGGAGAAAACGGCCTGTTTTCAACAATGGAGGTACGACCTCCGTGTCGTCCGCGGGAGTTATGCAAAAGGCTCGATTGATAATGATTGCATTTTTTTGTATTCTTTCGCCGGTCCATTCGGAAATTGGAGGCAGGAATGTCTAAAACGTTGACGCTGCGGCTGGACGATGATGTATATCAACTATTCAGGGGGGTGGCGGAACGGGAGAACAGACCCATTTCGAATTTCATCGAGACGGCTGTGTTACAGTTCGTGCAGGATCGCGAAACTGTGGATGAGTTTGAAATGGCTGAGATTCGCGGCAATATCGGGCTCAATCAAAGCCTGAAACGAGGACATCAGGATGCCAGGCAACGTCGCGGCGCATTCGTCTGAGTTTCGAGTCTTCGAGACCGGGGAGTTCAAAAAAGCTTTTGCCCGGCTAGGACCTCCCCGGTTTCTCCGTAACAAACTCGATGCCTACGTTTACCCTCAAAATGGAAATCTATCCCGCAATTGACTTGAAGGACGGTCGCTGCGTGCGGCTGCGGCAGGGACTGGCCGATCAGGTGACGGTTTACGGCGACGATCCCGTCGCCATGGCCCGGCATTGGGTGGAGCAGGGGGCGCGCCGGCTGCACGTGGTAGACCTCGACGGCGCTTTCAGCGGGCTGCCGGTCCATACCGCCGTGATCGCACGCATCGCCGCCGCGATCGAGATTCCCGTCCAGGTCGGCGGCGGACTGCGCACCGAGGATCAGATGCAGGCTGTGCTCGATGCCGGCGCGGCGCGTTTTGTCGTCGGCACGCGCGCCTGCGCTGATCCCGGCGGACTGGCGCGGTTGGCGGCGCGTTTCGGCGAGCGGCTGGTTGTCGGCATCGACGCCCGCGACGGGCGCGTGCGGGTCTCGGGCTGGGTCGAGGCCTCGGAATTGACTCCCGAAGTGCTGGCCCGCCATGCCGCGGAAGCCGGCGTGAAAACCGTGATTTATACCGACACCGCCACCGATGGCATGTTGACCGGTCCGAATTTAGGCAGTGTGCGCGCCGTGGCGGCGGCGCTGGGCGGGGCGGGCTTGATCGCGTCTGGCGGTGTGGCGACGGCCGACGATGTTTGCCGCCTGGAAGCGCTCGGGTGTCCAAACCTGGTCGGCGTGATCGTGGGCAAGGCGCTCTACGAAGGTCGCGCGACCATGGGCGAGTTGCTGGCCGCGAGCCGGCGAGCGGAGTCGGTTTAAAGCTGGACCAGAAGATTTGACGGACAAATCGCCGATGATTGACATCGGCAGCCGGAAGTGACAGGTTAATCGCTTGAAGGAGATACAAGATGACTAAAATTCTGGTTCTTTACTACAGCATGTACGGGCATATTGAAACCATGGCCAATGCCGTGGCCGAAGGCGCGCGCAGCGTCAAAGGCGTCGAGGTCGTTGTCAAGCGCGTGCCAGAACTGATGCCGGAAGCGGCGGCGCGCAAGGCCGGCGTTAAGTTGGATCAGGCGGCGCCGATCGCGACGGTGGACGAGTTGCCGAATTACGATGCCATCATCTTCGGTACGCCGACCCGGTTCGGCAACATGTGCGCGCAAATGCGCAATTTTCTCGACCAGACCGGCCGGTTATGGATGACCGGGGCCCTGGTCGGCAAGGTGGGCAGCGTGTTCGCGTCCACGGCCACGCAACACGGCGGACAGGAAACAACGATTACGTCCTTCCATTCGACGCTCCTGCATCATGGCATGATCGTCGTGGGGGCGCCCTATTCCTGTCAGGCACTGCTGAACATGAGCGAAATCACGGGCGGCACGCCCTATGGAGCGACCACGCTCGCCGGCGCCGATGGCAGCCGGCAACCGTCGGCGAACGAGCTTGAAATCGCCCGCTTTCAAGGCGCACATGTGGCGGAAGTGGCGAAGAGGCAGTCGGCCCGATGAAAAAGCTGCCGCTCCTGCTCGCGTGTGTGGCGCTTGCCGGCTGCGATTACACCGTCCCGCTGGCTGAAAAACCGGCGCTGAAGATCGACGCCGCGCTGGTGGGACTTTGGCAGCGACCGAAGGATCATGGACAAATCGAGCGGCTGCTGGTGCTGCCGCTCAATGAACGGGAGTACATGATCTCTTTTCCATCGGATTCCAAGGATGCCATGTTTGCCAAGGCCTGTCTTTGCCGCGCGGGCGAACTGACCATCGTCCAATTGGAATGGTTTGGAACCGCCAAAGGCGGACTCCCCGAGGATCGCCGGGTGTTTCAGTTTGCCGACTACTCGGTTGCCGGCGATGCCCTGACCGTGCGCCTGCTGAACACCGAGGTCGTGAATAAAGAGCTAAAATCGTCTGGCGAACTGGCCAAGGCCATCGCGGACAACCGCGCCAAACCGGATCTCTTCCGGGACAAGATGGTTTTCACAAAGGTCAAAGGGAACTGATCGGTGATTAAAATTTATTCTGCATTCTGCATTCTGACTTCTGCATTCTTTTCCAGCCGCACGGCGGCGCAGGCGGCGAGCACGTCGTCCACGGTGATTCCGCGCATGCACTGCCAGTGGCGGCAGAGTTTGTGATAGCCGAAGATAAAGCAGGGCGCGCAGGGTACGGGTCGTTGCACGATCCGAACACGTTCGCCGCGCCCGCCCCATTTCAGCGCGTCGCTCGGTCCGAAGAGCACCACGGCCGGAGTGCCCAGCGCCTGCGCGAGGTGCGCCAGGCCGGAATCGCCGCCCACGAACAATCGCGCGCGGCGCATGAGCTGGGCCGTCCGGGCCAGCGGCAGCTCGCCGGCCAGCACGACGACGCGGCCTTCCGGCAGCGTTCCGGCCGCGGCGGCCGCCGCGGCGCAGGCGTCGCGGTCGTGCGCGCCTCCGAGCAGCGCCACGCTCATGCCACGTTCGCCGACAAGCCGCCTGATCAATGCGCCATAATTTGCGGCGCCCCATTGTTTGTAGCTCGTGCTCGCGCCGGCATAGATCGCGGCCAGGGCGCCCTGTGCTGCCGCCCGTTCGAGGCGTGACGCCAGCGCGAGCGGCAGCGGGTCGTCAGGGACGCACAGCGACCCGGCGAGCCGATAATCGCACGCCGGTACGCCGAGAGGTTCGAGCAGGCGGCCGAATTCATAGCCTTCGTAACCATCCAGCGCATACGGCACGAGGTGGGTGTAGAGCAAATTGCGGGCGGGAACGATTTTGAAGCCGATGCGGAACCGCGCGCCGCTGAGCCATGCGATCAGCGCCGAGAAATGATGGAACTGTTCGGTGTCGAGCGCGGCATCGTAGCGCGCGCGCAGCAGATGCAACAGCAAACGCAAAGGGTGGCGGTCGTAAGGCAGCAGCGTCACCTTGAAGCCGGCCAGCGCCATCACCGCCGCGTTACGCTGCTCGCAGACGAGGTCGATCTCAACCCGCGGCCAGGCCGCGCGCAGGCGGCGCAGGACGGGAATCAGCAAGATCAGATCGCCCATCCCGCCGGGCCGGATCACGAGCACGCGCCTGAGCGTCGCCGGCGAATTGTCTGACATGTCGTTTTTCCAGCGCAGCGCGATAAAGCGCGCCCCGCCGGCGAGCCAGCACAGCCCGGCGCCAATAGTGGCGTCCAGGAATTTTAACAGGCGCGCCGCTGCCGGCCTGCCGCCGCCCTCGCGTGGGCCCCGGTTGCGTATGACCAGAAGGAATGCAAGCAGCACTCCGAGTACCGTGAGCCCGCGGCCCAGCCAGTCGCTCCAGACCGATCCATACACCAACTCGACCTTTTCGCACTCGGGGTAGACGAGCATAAAGGCGGGTGTGACGGGATAGACCCGCGCTGCGCCGCGCACTTTCCAGTTGGGGAACCAGGAGACTTTGACCAGGTGCGGATAGCCAACGGCGGTTGTGCGGAAACTGATGCGGTCGTCATCCACCGATTCCTCGGTCACGGCTCCAGCAGGCGGCAGGTTCACCCACGGACCAAGGCGCGGCCCGCCGGCGCGCCCGGCATCTGCGAGGAATTGACGGTACTCGTCCGGCGACCATGGCCGGCCTGTTTCAGGGAGCACGACGTTGCTCCCGTCTGGCACCAGCACCACAGGTTGCGTCAACGCCGCGGGCGCATACAGCCAGGCCAGCGCGTCGAGCTTGGCATTGGTCGTCACCGCCGCCACGGGCCAGCGCGGTGGAATTGTCACGTAGCGGCCGTCGTGCGTTTTCAATTCGAAGAGTTCCCAGCCGTTCGTGCCGCGCAGGAAACGCCAGTCTGGCGAGGCGCGCAGCGCCGCCTGCAGTGTCGGCCAGCGGGCGATGAAATGCTTGACGTTGAAGAGCCGCAGATGGCGGGTGGCGTTGGTGAAATCGAAGGTTGTTGTCTTTACGAACGGCGGCGCCCCGGCGCAGCTTTGGGAAGTTTCGCTCTGCACATAATAGGCGAACATCGCGCCGAGCGCGGAGTTGACCAGGCCGCCTTCCAGAACTGGTTTGCGAATCAGATGCGGTACGAGTTCGAAAATGCGGCTCGATCCGAAGGCGTTGTTATCTTCCGACAGATCGTTGGCCAGACGCCCCGTGGTGCCGTCGAGCGGGAGCACCAGGTCGCGAAAAACCGGCCATAGCGGCTTGCGCTCCAGGCCCTCGTAATTCCAGCGCGCGCAGGGAAGAGCCGGCGCGGCTGCCTGGGGGCGTGGATCGTTCTCGCTAGCCGTCACCAGCGCCATGGCCGCCAGCAGTGCCGCGGCCGCCGCCAGACCGGCCGCGCGTGTACGGGACAGTCCGAGGCCCAGTCCGCAGGCGGTCAGCGCCAGCAGCGCAAAGAAAATGAAAGGCCACAGGCGGATGTTGACGAAAACCGGAGAAAGCCATTCGCCCCACCGGAAGAGCGCCAGTGACGACAAGAGCATCCATATGAAGAGACCGACGGCCGGAACGCGCCGCCGGACGGCCAGCAGCGGCGCCAGCAGCAGGAACGGCGTCAACCATAGCAGGTAATGCGGCAGCGTGGCCGACAGCGACACCTCCCAGGGGGAGCCGAATTCCATGCTCATGGCGCGCTTGGCGAAAAGCGGCACAAGCCACCAGGCCATAAGCAATAGCGCCAGGCCGCCCTCGACTGCGAGCACCCACAGCGCGCGTCGGGCCTTGGCCGGACCGAGCAGGACCGGCACGATCAGCAACGCGAGTCCCGCCATGACCGAGGTGAAGAAATGCGAGGCCAGCACGGCGGCCAGCAGCAGCGGCGTGCGCAGGCGGTAACGGCCGTCGTCAGCATCGCGCCAGGCCGAGGCCACGGCCAGCAGCATCAATGGAAAACTGAGGCTGTTGCTGATCATGCCCGCCAGCGTGCTCGATGCGTTGACGCCCCACATGGAGTGTGTGCGGACGAACAGGAATGGCAGCATGGCGATCGCCATCAGCCACGGGGTGGGGCGCGGCAATCGCAGCCAGCGCGCCGCGCCATATGCGCAGGCGGGCAAAGCAAAAAAGCCCAGCAGCGTCACCAGTTTGAAGGCGATGTTGAACGGCATGACGAGCGATCCCAGGGCGATCAGCACGTAGGGCAGGCAGAAGTAGTATTGGAACATCGGAAAGCCGCACCACCAGCCCGAGGCCCAGCTTGCCAGGCGGCCGTGGCCAAAGAGTTCGGCGCGCATGTGCGAGGCGAGGTAATTGTGCGCCGGTGTGTCGCCGCCCACCGTGGTTGTGTTGGTTAATACCAGATCCAGCGGAAAGTGCAGCGTCATGAAAACCGCCAGCGCCGCGAGCACCAGTGCGGTCAAGCCGTGCGCATGCCACGACGCGGTGTTTTCCGCGCCGCCATCCAAACCGCTCCAGACGAAGCGTCCACCGCGCCGCCGGTACTGCGCGACCACGAAGGCCAGGGCCAACGCGATGGCGCCGGCGGACAGCCATTCCGCCAGTTGGAGCCCCGCGATTCCTGCCGGTGCGATTGTCACATTGCCGGCCACCGCCAGACTTTGGTGCTGACCATCCGAGAGATAGTCTACGATCGCAAATACAGGATACGCGCTGCCCTGCGCCGCGCTTTGGTTGCTTAAGTCGAACGACAGATGCGTGATTGCGCCGGGAGGCAGGACCAGCGTCCTGATCGCGGCATCGGAGACCAGTTCATCCGTCAACGCCAGCCGCACGCATACCGGGAGGTTTTGGTCTGTGTTAGACGCCAGCGTCAGATCGAGTAGTCCGTGCCGTCTGACGTTAAGCGGAGCAAGCGTGCCGGTCACGAGCATTGCAGGGGCGGGGGATGTCAGGTGGACGGGCACGGCGCAGACGGTCGAGTATTTTTGGCCAGCCTGATCCGCGTAATGCACGCTCAGCAGTGCATGATGTACACCCCCGCCCGCCGGCGGATTGGTGATGGTCAGAGAGGCGGACGCGGTTTCGCCCGCGGCAATTTCGGCGGCGCCGCCGCCGGCGACGCGTAGGCCTTCGAACTCGATGGATGGCTGCACCTGCCGCGCGGCGCTGTCGCCGGTATTAGCGATGATGACATCGAACAGGGCAAAGTTGGTCGAGGCCGTTGCGCTGGTGGTAATCTGCAACCTGATTTGTCCGGCCGGCGCGGACCATGCGCCGACAAGGAGCAACAACCCAACCATGACGCGTTGGATGTATTGCCTGATCATGGATGTAATTTAGCCGAGCAAACGCACGGCGGAACTGCATTTGACCACGCGTCCGATGATGGCCGGCTTTTCGCCGGCCCGTCCCAGCGCGGCCAGCGCCCTGGCGGCGTCCACGTCGCGCACCATGATCACCATCCCGATGCCCATGTTGAATACGCGGTACATCTCGTCGCGGTCCACCCGGCCCTGTTCCTGGATGAAGCGGAAAACGGGCGGGACGGTCCAGGTCGCGCGGTGCACCTCGGCGCACACGCCCTTGGGCAGCACCCGCGGCAGGTTGTCGGGGAACCCGCCGCCGGTGATGTGCGCCATGCCCTGCACACGCACGGCGCGCATCAGAGCCTGCACGGGTTTCAAATAACTGCGGTGGACGGCCAGCAGCACATCGGCCACGCTGCGCCCCGTGCCCGGAAAACGGTCGCTTACCGTCAGCCCGGCGGTCTCGAAGATCGCCTTGCGGGCCAGCGAATAGCCGTTGGTGTGCAATCCGCTGGAGTGCAGGCCGATTATCGCATCGCCGGCCCGGATGCCCTCGCCGGTGACAACGGCCTTGCGCGCCACGCTGCCGACGATCGTGCCGGTCAGATCGTATTCGCCGGGCGGGTATGTGTCCGGTAGTTCGGCGGTTTCGCCGCCGAGCAGCGCGCATCCGTTGCGGGTGCAGGCTTTGCAGAGACCTGCGACGATGTCGCGCATCACGCGGCGGTCCACCTTGGAAGTGCCGATGTAATCCATGAAAAAAAGCGGCGCGGCGCCCTGTACCAGAATGTCGTTGACGCAGTGGTTGACGATGTCCTGCCCGACGGTGTCGTGGCGTCCGGCCAGGGCGGCGATCTTGATCTTGGTCCCGACGCCGTCGGTGCTGGCCACCAGAATGGCGTCGGCGCCGGGCGAACGGAACATCCCACCGAAGGGACCGATGCCGCTCAGCACGCCCGGCGTCGCCGTGCGTTTCACCATGCGCTTGATGGCTTCGATTCCGGCCATCTTTTCGTCAATATTCACCCCGGCGGCGGCGTAAGCAGAGCCCATAAGCGACCTCCCTGCGTCCCGGCACGGATATTACTGCCGCGCCAAGTCGGCGCCGCACAGAATACGCATTCCACGCCGACCGTGACAAGGAACAAGTTGATCGGAACCCCCATCAAGAACCGCGTGTTCAGTCCTGTGGCGCACACCACAGGCGCAGGCCATCCACCACGTCGAAGTGACGATCATACGTCACTAGGATCGAACCAGTCTCCATGCACTGCGCAGCCAACCAGACGTCGTTGACCGGAATCGGTGTGCCCTTGGCTTTCAAGACATGCTTGATGCGACCGAAGCAGTCGCTGGTCTCACGGCGAACAGGTAAGACTTCGACTGACGCTTTGACCAGAAATCGATCGAGGACCTCCAAGTTGTCGGCATAGCGACTGCCGCCACGGAATCCGGCCTCCAGTTCGCCGATGACGACCACCGACGCATAGATGCAGTCGGCCTTGGCCATGGCGTCCAAGATGGCATGGTCGCCTCGGAAGAGAGCCGTCATGGCGTTGGTATCGGGCAGGATTGCCTTCATTGCCAGTCGGCCTTGTCAAAGTTCTCAAGATCGGACGTGGCCGCTTCGAAATCACTCGCATCCTGAGCCGTCCAAATGCCGCAGAATTCGGCGAAGTCTGCCCGGTGGTTCGCGACATGCGACAGACCTACGCCGACACTCGTCGCCAAGAGTTCCTTAAGCGTTTGGTTCAGGCTCTTGCCATCCCGGCGGGCCTTGGCCCGAACCCGTTTCTCAACTGCGGTTTCCAGCGCATGTATGGTCAAAGTGTTCATTTGTCCACGCTTCGTGATGCATGAATGAGTCATTACGATGCAAATATACATCACTACCGCGCACAGGACAAGCGTTAAACTACCGGACGGTTCTCAGGGTGCGTATCCGTGCCGGCAGAAAAACGATTTCTGATCATTTTTCGCCAACATTTCTGGCCGTTTCAAGCGACTTCGAAACGATGAACGCCCGATCGGTGTTCAACTCGAAAGCGTCGTCGGTTACGAGTGGCGCTTTTTGAACGGCGATTGGCGCGGTGCCGACTGGCTGGTGTCTGTTCGCCAACGGGAAATATCGATCAGCGCGGCGTCCAGATAGACGGTGCCATGCCGTAGTTTGGCAGTGCCTGCGGGTGTCGTGGTATAGGTTTCTGTGCGCTGGCTTCCGGTCTCTGCGTTGACTTTACTGCCGACATATTTCCAGTCAGCATTCTGCCGGTCATGACCGATAAGTTCGGCGAACATGACGTGCGCGAAGAGGATGTCTCCATTTTCCTTGTTGAGGTTGAAACACGCAATGACATGCCAACCGGAGTGTCCGTTATGGCTTTCGCCACCTTTGCCGGGGCGAATCGTGCTTTTCACTTCGAGTCCGGCAATCGTTTTGCCGCCCGCCGTCTTGTACACCAAATCGGGATAACGTTGATCGTGGTTGTGGCGGTAGGGCGTCAGACGTGAAAAGGAATCGCACAGAATGTTGGAAACGATCCCGCTGAAATTATTCGCCTGAATATAGGACGGCAAAGGCCGGCCCGAAATTTTGATCAGATTGGAATTGATAAACCGGACAACCTTGTGCGTTTCGTTCAGGGCGGCGGCAACGTGCGCAACGGTCATGTTTAGCGGCAGTAGAGCGTCCCGGATAAAAAATTCCGGCTTCAACGCAGGCATCGGTCGGTCGTCGACGTATGCCTTGTCGATGAATGCCGGAATGTCGAGTCCGAAGGCGCGCGCAATGGATTCCAAGACACCGACCGTGAAGTTTTCTTTGCCGTTTTCAATGGCAGAAAGATATTGATAGGTAATGCCGATTCGCTCGGCTATTCTTTCCTGTGAAAGGCCGCTCGATTCGCGAAGCAACCGTGCGGTCCGACCGAAAATGACCTTTACGTTGTCAGGCATGGATTCATTTAAGCAATTGACGCTCCATTTGTCTTTCAACTATAATTGAAATATGAAAACACCTGTCCTGATCCATGGGGAATGTGTCGAGGAGATCAAACGGCTCGATGACCGCTCGATTCATGCCGTCTGCACCGATCCTCCCTACGGGATTGTGGAGTTCTCTGCGCTTGAAGTGGCAAAACTGCGCGCGGGGAAGGGTGGTGTATGGCGGTTGCCGCCCAACTGGGATGGGTGCGAGCGCCGTCCACTGCCCCGTTTCACGATTCTGACCACGGAACAGAAAAAGGGCATCGAAACATTTTTCCGGCAGTGGGCGTCCGCGTTGAAACCCAAACTCCGTCCGGGCGCGCATGTTCTGATCGCGGGAAATTCCACGCTGCAAATGTACGTGCAGAGTGCATTGGTGGCGGAAGGTTTTGAAAGCCGCGCAACAATCCTCCGCCTTTACCACGGATTTCGTGGTGGAGATCGTCCGAAGAACGCGGAAAAGGAATTTCCTGAAGTCTGCGTGACGCCACGCGGCAACTACGAACCTTGGATGCTCTTTCGAAATCCGATCAGCGAGCGAACGGTCGCGGAGAATCTGCGAAAATGGGAAACAGGCGCCTTGCGGATGCTAGAAGGCGGAAAACCGTTGCCCGACGTGATCCCTAGCTTCAAGACGCCGGCACGGGAGCGCGAGATTGCCGATCATCCGTCGCTTAAACCTCAGCATCTACTGCGCATCTTTGTACGAACCTTGTTGCCATTGGGACGAGGCGTGATCCTCGATCCATTCATGGGGTCAGGCTCGACCATTGCGGCGGCATTGGCTCTCGATTGCGAGGCGATCGGCATCGAGATCGATCCCGAGTTTTTTGCGCTGGCCCGGAAAGCTGTTCCTGCATTGGCGGAACTTTACCCGAACATGTCAGGCGAAAACATCGATTTCTACGACAGCAATGGCGTACGCGAGGAATTTCACGAGCAGATGGTTTTGCTCGAACCCAGCATGAGGTATCGCGTACGAAAACGCTGATTTCCGCCTTCTGACTACTGACTTCTGAATTCCGCCTGTTTGTGCAATTCCTTTGTGGGCGCGGCACGCGCCATGCGCGGGGCGATTGCCAGATTGCGTTGGATCAAATCCACGCGCTGCCGGATGCAGGCCGCCGAGCGCAGCGGGTCTTCGGGAGTATTTTGCAGGTAATCCAAAAGCTTTTCCTGCGTGGTCCGCGCCACATGTATGCGGGTGTCGGAGGCTGCGTAGTAGATGTATACCTCGCCATTCGCCCGCTGCACGACGCCGTTGCAGAAGAGCGCGTTCGATACATCGCCGACACGCTCTTCGCCCACCGGCGCCAGCAGGTAGCCGCCAGGCCGCCGGATGACCCGCTCCGGGTGCGCCAGGTCGCATAGGAATGCGTACAGCACGTAGCGCAGTCCCGCCGCCGTGTTGCGTACGCCGTGTGCGATATGCAGCCAGCCTGCCGGGGTCTTGATTGGCGGCGCGCCGGCGCTGTTCTGCGCCTCCTTGATCGTGTGGTAAAGCCTGGGCTCGATGATTTGCTCCGCGCGAATTTCCGCGCTTTCCATCGAAGCCGTCAAGGCCCAGCCAATCCCGCCGCCGCTGCCGGTTTCGCTGAAGCCGTCCTGCGGGCTGGTGTAAAGCGCGTATTGACCATCCACAAATTCCGGATGCAGGACCACGTTGCGTTGCTGGGCCGCTGCCGATTTCAGGTCCGGCAGCCTGTCCCAGACCAGCAGATCGCGTGTTCGGGCGATGCCGCATTGCGCCAGCGCGCCAGAAATGCCGCCCGGCGCCGCGGCCTGGTTCCTGCGCTCGGTGCAGAAGAGCCCGTAGATCCAGCCGTCGGCGTGACGCGTGAGCCGCATGTCGTAAACGTCGATGTCGGGATTGTCCGTCTCCGGCAGTGAAACCGGATAATCCAAAAACCGGAAGCGCTCCACCGGATTGCGGCTCTCGGCCACGGCGAAGAACGACTTGCGGTCCGCGCCCTCGACCCGGCACAGCAGGCAAATTCTCCCATCGAGTTCGATAGCGCCGGGATTGAACACGGCGTTGATTCCCAGACGCTCCAGCAAATACGGATTTGTGGCCTGGTTCAGGTCGAAGCGCCAGAAGAGCGGCGTGTGCGCGGCGGTCAAGACGGGGTATTGGTAACGCTCGAAGATTCCATTGCGCCATGCCGGATCCACGCGATTGCGCCGCGCGACCAATTTGCGGTGCGGCACGATGAGTTTTTGCAGGTCGCGCTGGAAAGGGGTCGGTTTATGCATGCACTTGCTCCTTGAAGAAGCATACGCAAGCCCGGCGCCCGACGTCAACTCGCGGCAGCCTGCCGGCCAGGGCAAACGCATCATGAATTTGCGCTGTAATCAAGTTCACCAC
Organism: uncultured bacterium; assembly: GCA_903925685.1. Classification (GTDB taxonomy): domain Bacteria; phylum Verrucomicrobiota; class Kiritimatiellia; order CAIKKV01; family CAIYGI01; genus CAIYGI01. The sequence goes on along the minus strand of CAIYGI010000025.1, from coordinate 9,855 downwards.
GGATAATAACAAAATGCGGAAGATTTTGACGCAAAGGCGCGAAGACGCAAAGAAAAGAGGTTGTTGGTTTTAACTCAAGAAAGCATTCTTTGCGTCTTTGCGTCTCTGCGTCAACGAATTCGCGCCCTATTATTCATCTGCCTGCGTTTTCCGGGTTACAGATCTGCGCCTCATTAATGATGATGCGTTCGCCCTGGCCTGCCGGCGAAGCCAGGCGTGACGGCAGTGGTAATTACGGGTATGATTGAGGCACGCGCATGCATGAAGATAGTCCAGATGAACGGTGGAGCGAATCGCTGCGGGAATTGGCCGCCGCGCGGCACGATGCTTTGGCCGTCGTGCGCCGCGCGGAGGACCTCGTCCGCCAGCTTAAACTCAGCCCGTGGATCGCGCTCGGCGTCGCCGAGCGCTTGATCCCGCTGGCGGATGCCGAGGGACTGGATCGCGCCGCGCGCTGCAAGCAACTGCGCGACGCCGTGCTGGTGGAACGCCGCCCGCTGGCGGAACTGCGGGTGCGCTTTCCCTGGGCGCCTTTTATGCTGGCGTCCGACCTCTGGCCGCGCATGCGCACGGCGGGCTGGACGATGCACGACCTCACCGATGCCTGTCGCAGCATGTTGCGGAGCGAAGTAACGTCGCGAGAAGACGGTTCTCCGTCGCCCATGCGAGTCAAGTCTCTGGACGAGTACCAGGCGCTGCTGGGCCAGGTCCAGCAGCGCCGCCGCCAGGATCGCCACGGCACGACCAGCGCCACCGAAGCCGTGATCGAAAACCGTCCGTTGATCACGCGGCCGTCCGAACGGCCCCGGACGCCGTCATTCCGCCCGCGTTCGGAAAATGAACGATGAACGATGAACGATGAATGATGAACGATGAATGATGAATGATGAAACCTTCCACCTTCCACCTTTGAGCCCCCCCCATGCCTGAGTTACCGGAAGTTGAAACGGTTGTGCGCGAACTCCGAGCCCATGGACTCGTCGGGAGGACGGTGGCGGGGGTCGGTGTGGCCTGGCCGCGGGTGCTGGTCGGCGATACGCCGGGGGCTTTTACCCGGAAATTGCGCGGGCGGCGCATCGAAGTCGTCGGGCGGCGGGCGAAATACATCCTGCTGAAGTTTTCGGGCGGCATGAGTCTGGCGATTCATCTGCGCATGACCGGTCAACTGCACTTCGCTGCCCGCGCCGCGCCGCGCGATGTGCATGAAACGATCTGGCTGGTGTTCGAGGACGGTGAGGAATTGCGCTTTCACGATACCCGCAAGTTTGGGGTCTGGAAGGCCGCGGCATCGCTGGATGCGCTGCTGCCGGAATTGGGCCCGGAGCCGTTCGATCCCGCCTTTACCGTGAAGGTTTTCCGGGAGCGACTGAGCGGACAACGGCGCGCGATCAAGACCCTTTTGCTGGATCAGGCCTTTCTGGCCGGCGTCGGTAACATTTATGCCGACGAAGCTCTGTGGGACGCTAAGTTGCATCCGCAGCGGCGGGCTGACGGATTGACCCGCGCGCAAGCCGCGGCGCTATACGCCGCCGTGCGCCGCGTGCTCACGGCGGGGATTGCCAACAACGGCACCTCGCTGGGAGACGGCGCAACTAATTTTGCCCGCTTGGAAGGACGCCGCGGAGGCAATGCCTCGACACTCAAGGTATTCCGGCGCGACGGCCAGCCCTGCCCGCGCTGCGGCGTCGAACTGCGCCGTATTGTCGTCGGCCAGCGCGGAACGCATTTTTGCCCTCGCTGCCAGCGGAGTAAAACACCATGAAAATCATGGATCGTTATTTGCTGCGCCACTTTCTGGTGCCGTTCGGTTATGTCATGACCGGCTTTTGTCTGCTGGCGGTGGTGCTGGATTTGTTCGATAAGTTCCCTTCATTCCTTGAGGCCGGAGTTGGGCCGGCGACCGTGGCCTGGTATTATCTTAATTTCCTTTTTTCCGTGAACGGCGGCGCGCCGTTCATTGTGGTGGTGCTGCCGATCGCGATGTTCCTGGGTTCGCTGTATGCCCTGATCAACCTTGGACGGCACAACGAGTTGACCGCGATGCGCGCGAGCGGAGTCAGTCTGCGCCGCCTGATGGGCCCGTTTCTGATCGCCGGCCTCGTGGGCAGCATCCTGGGGAGCGCGGCCCAGGAAGTCTACGGCCCGGGCGCCACGCAATGGACCAAGAATTTTGCCCGTCAGCGGCTTGCCAGGAATCCCGAGGACGCTTTCATGATCAAGGACCATCCCTACCATGCGGGTGTGGCCAATCGGCTCTGGGGAATCGGCGTCTTCGATACCCGGCGTCCTGGTTTGATACGGCGCGTGAAAGTGCAACAGAATCGGCCCGACGGCTCGCTCTCGGAAGAGATGTTTGCGGAGCGGGCCGAGTGGCTGGATGGCGCCTGGTGGTTTTACGGATTGCAGCGCAGGGCCTACGACAACCGTGAAGAACCGGTCGGGCCGCTGTCGGAACCAGCGGAGCAACCGGTCGAAATGCGTACACTGACCGAGACGCCCGACGATTTCCTGAGTGAAATGCGTTATCCGGACTTGTTGTCGTCCCGTGAAATGTTCGTCTATCTCGACAGCCATCCCGCCATCAGCGGGCGTCTGCGGGCGCAGCGGATGGTGGATATCCATGCCAGGGTGGCGACGCCGTGGGCTTGCATGGCGCTGATTCTGCTCAGCGTGCCGGCGGGCGCCCTCAGCGATCGCCGGCATGGGGCGCTGCGCAGCGTTGGCATCGGGATCGCGCTGCTTTTTTCCTTCTACCTCGTGCTTTTTCTGGGCCTCTTTCTCGGCAAGTGCGCACTCATGGCGCCGTGGCTGGCCGGTTGGTTGCCGGACATCGTCTTCTTCGGCGTCGGCGGGGTGATGACCTGGCGGCTGCGGTAGGGTGTTCACGGTTCGGCGAAGTTGTCCTCCGCCCTCCAACCTCGGGATCGTACGCTCTCCGTTTGCCATTCATTATTTCCGCATAATTCCGCGGTTGACATCAACCGGCCAACGGCGCAGCATCCATCCATGGCAAAAACAGGCAGAATTTGGTGCCGCCGGACGTGATTTACAGAAAACCGTAACACGTCGTTTTTTTGACGCATCAGACGGAATCTGGTCGACCTGAGGAAACGGGCCGCGGAACGTGGGCTTTGGAACTTGGGACTTACGAGTTTAGTTTAAGGCCCTTAATTTTTGAAAGAACTGGCTTACTGCGACCGTATTAGTAATAACGGGCACCTGACCAACGGGTTGTTTTCACCGGCAGGGATGTGCCTAAACCAGAAAAGAGGAGAGTGACAGATGAGAAGTTCCGCCGTTTGGGTGGTTGTTGTAGCGCTTGTAGGGGGAGTTCTGAACGCAAGGGGTGAGGATGTGTCGGCACCTGCGCCAGCACCATCACCAGCCGACGCCATCAAGCAACTCGCCGACCTGGGGCCGGGTGTGCATAAAATCAAGAAGGACGATGCAGGGCGTTTGCAATCGTGCGTCATCGTTGGGCAATCCCGCATCAGTACGGTTCTTGGCACCGCCAAGGGGTTAGAGATCGCGAGGAAACGCGCGCGAATGAACGCCCAGGCCGAGTTCGTTCGGTGGATGAAGACCGCTGTAGCTGCCGTGCAACTGATGAGCGATTCATCAATGGTGGTACTCAAGGGCAACGACAAGACAACCAGTGAGAGCGGCAAGGCCGTGGAACTGACTTCGGATAACGTCTCTACGTTGTCCGAAGGTGTCCTGCGTGGCATGACCATTATCGGGGTCAATCAGGATGCCAAGACCGAAACGATGACCATCGTCTACGGTTGGACGCCAAAAAACGCCGCGTTGGCTGAAGAAGCGAAGGATGTCAACAGGCACCCTGGCGATTCGACCACGGAAACGACTGGTCGCCCGGTCGAGCGCGGCACGGTTGATAACAAGACGACGGTTTCGGACGAGGCGAAGGACTTCCTGAAGTAGTCCGACTATGATAGCGCCCGGACAGTTCCCGTTTGCATCCATCATATGCACAATGCTTTTGTGTGGGCAGTGGGACTGTTACGGGCGCACGGAGACATACACACTCGTTGGGATGCGGGAACCGGTTGTCACGGTCAAGGAAGGCACGAAGGGCTTTGATGTAACGGCTCGTTTTCTGGCCGTTGACGCGTTTGACTCACTCACAAACCAGAAACTGAACCGTCAGAAAGGCCAAGGATTCGCTTCCATTGCTCTTGCCCGTTTCATGGGGATTGACAAAACCCAGAGTATGACTGTCAGCGGATTGAAGCCGACCGATATGCGCCTGCGCGATCGCTCGATTGAGGTGAGTTTCAGTATTGAGAAGGTGAACCAGCCGACAAGGTTTGAGTCACAATCGCCCAAATTAGTGGGTCGCAAGGAACGTAATGCTGGCGGTGCGAGCGCAGAGCGTGACGTGCCAGAATCGTCCGCTCGGGCAACCGATTACCTCGACACGATAGCACTCATCGATGCCGGAGGGCGGAGTTCGGCGGCAGACCTACTGGAAGGTTGGGCGGACCTCTACGAGGGCATAGCAAGTATTGAAGAAGAGACCTTGGGCCTGTTTGAACTCGTCCGGCGCCAAGTGGCAAGCGATGCACTCTTGCAGCAGGAAGAGCGGGGCCGAATCCTCGCAGACATCGCCAGGGCACAAAAGGATTTCCTTGTAGCTTTGCGGGTTGAATTACAGATTCTTGAGGCTTCGGCGAAATAGATCAGAATGAAGACCTGGCGGGGAATACTCTTCGGCTTGCTTGCCTGCGGTACTGCGCTGGCTTCCCAATTGACCAATCGGTTTGCCACCGTGGATATTAGCCCGCCCTTTGACGAGTACCTGGCCGCCAAACCGTTACTGATGGAATACGCCGGGGCGACAGTGATCAAGTTAAAAGACGGGCGGATGGTGATCCTGTCTGTGGCCTCGACCACGGTGAACAACAATTCCGCGAAGGATCGCCTTCGCATGCAGAAGGTTTGTAAGAGCAAGGCATTGGCCAATCTGGTTGCTGAGGCGAAAGGCATTCAGGTGGCTTACGCCTCCAAGGTTGAGGATCGAACCCAGGTGACAGTTGAGAACGGGAAAGAAACTGGGAAGAGTATTGAGGATGTCCTGGAGGTCTCGGAAACAACGGTTGAAGGCCTGGTAGCAAATCTTCCCGTTGTGGGGACGTGGTATTCCAAGGACCAATCGGTTTTCTACCTCGCGGTGGGCGTCATTCTTGATAAGAAACAGATGTAATGCCGTAAGGACTAACCAAATGGAATGGAAAGACTTCATCACTCGATACAAACGCGACCACCTAACGAAAGCGCTAAGTGAACTTGAATCATTCCGGGCAGAAAGATCGCTTGCTGATGCCATCAAACGCGCTGCACACGCAATGGATACTCATGGGGTAAGATACGGTCACATACGGTCAACGCCTCAAGAGGCGTTCAATGCGGCCTGCACCAAATTGGCAGAAGCGGAGTTAACTCTCTCCCATTGCAATGATTTCGCGGAATTGCTGGAGAAGATCGAACATTTACTACACGGTGTATGGGGCCTAGGCGAAGTCTTTTACTATGACACCGCCCTCCGAATTGGAGCGCGCATTCGCAGCGGTCTCACTCCTGATAGTGTTTACCTTCACGGAGGTACTCGCGATGGGGCGATAGCCTCGGATGAATTTGAGCGCAAGAAGAACAGGAGATGCATACCCCGTTCGGAGTTACCAGAACAACTCCGTGCCTTACCCTGCTGGCAAGTGGAGGACATCCTTTGTCTGTTCAGAAAAGAGTTTCCCGGTTTCCCAGCCGCGACAAGCAAGAGCAGGCGTGGTAGATGTGGTAGCCAAGAAAGAAGAGGATGCCCATGAGGCATTGGAAACAATATGTGGCGCAGACGTTTATGATCCTTCTCGGAGTCATAACATTTGGGGCAGGCGAGACCAATACTATCCCGGATACCGCAAATCTTCTCAAACAACTGGCCGCCAACCCGTATGACAAGACACTCTTGGCGACCTTGGCCAAGACTGCCGTGGGTGTGTCAAACGCCGAAGACCGGGCGCGGTATGTGACTGTCTATTGCCTGGGTGCGCTCGCGACGGATGACAATGACGTTGCCGCCAAGGGCAAGGCGTATTTGGCAAAGAGTTTCCCGTCCAGTTCATACCTCAAAACGCTCTCAATCGACAATCTCGGCGATGCCTGTCCCGTCTGTCAGGGTGGTGGCAAAGTGGAGGGGGCTTGTTCGGCGTGCAATGGTTCTGGCAAATGTACGACATGCCGTGGAACTGGAAGCGTCAAGAGGTCTGGTTACAGCGGTGGGCGATTCGTTGAGAACACGGGGAATTGCACAGACTGCCGCGGATCCGGCGAATGCAAAGAGTGTAAGGGCAGGGGCAAGGCGACAAAGACGTGTACACGGTGTGCCGGTGGCGGAAAAGTCTGGTCGGTTTCACGGATCAAGGAAGAATACCTCGCAATGCTCAAGGCTCCTGTTGCGTCCGGCACGCGCGTAGGCGGCAATCTGGGCTTTAGCGATGTAACAGGCAAGGCGGGTGAATCGCCTGCCGTCGGTTCGCCGCCGAGTCTTGTGAACCAGGTTCGTAGAGTCGAAGTGGAGGGGACTGGTGCTACTGCCGATGATGCTTTGAAGGATGCGTTTTCCAGTGCTGTCAAGTCCTGTATTGGCGTAATGGTCAACGCCGAGCAGGTCGTCGAGAACGAGGAAGTCATCAAGGACGAGATCCTGACATACAGCAACGGTTATATCAAAGACTACGACGACCTTGGATCGGCGAAGAAAAGCGGACTCATTGTCCGTCGCATTCGGGCTACCGTGATTCTTGGCAAACTCGCCAGCAAACTTCGGGACAAGAACATCACTGTCAATGAGATCAAGGGAGAAGCACTTTTTGCTGAAGCAGTGACGGTCAATCAGGAGCGCACTGATTTCAAGACGATGCTGGCAAAGGTGCTGAGTGATTATGACCCAAAGAAACTTTGGGCGCCGCAGTTAATTGAACGAAAAATCATTTCCCAGGATGAAAACGCAGCAACCGTTGCCTTCTGCATTACGGTGATACCCAACAAAGTCGCGATTGCCCAGTTTTTCGCGGTATTTGAGAAGTTGCTGAACACGAAATACACTCAGCAGAGGCTGCAACTCGTCCAATATGACAATGGGCATACACATGAGTACAGGATGGCGGAGGGTTTGTTGGGCAGTGGTTGCGTACGGGTGGGAACGAAGGACGAGTTGCCATTCAACTATTTCCCAAAGGCAGGGAACATGATTCTTTTCGTCAATCGGGCGGCCAGCCGAGTTCTGACATCCGAAGAGAAGCAAGACAGGGACAATTCAGGTATAGACCGAGTGTACACTGAACTGTCCTGCCTTGCGTACCGGATACCGACTGACGATTGGAAAACGTATTTTAAGGACTGTTATGTGTTTACCTCGGACGACGGCCCAGTGAATTCCAAAGGATCGGCATATTTGCATCATTCGCAAGCGGTTCCTTACATCCTCGCGGTCTTGAAAGATTCGCAAGGCAATGACATCGACTTCTTCGAGAGTGAGGTTGACTTTTCCCTCATCGGAAGGGCCGGTTTCGGGTGGAGTGGTCCGTATGGACGTGGTCTTGAAAGTTGGATAATCCTTTTGCACGGCGAGTCATATCCACCAGAACAATACAAATCGATCAGAGGTTATGGCGACATATTTCATAAAAGAAAACCATTGGTCGTTGAGAAGACGTTTACGATTGACGAACTTCGAAGAATCAAGACCGTCGAACTGTCCCTCGAACTTAGAGGCACGGGTGAACAATCGATTATGAAACGTGGGACCGTTGCGCGAACGCTGAAAGCGCATGAGTCAGTTTTTGCAAATAAGGCCGAAAACCTTGATAACGCGCCGGTCGCACTAGCGCGAGAAGTCATGAGGGTCGGGACTGCGGAACTGGACAACGGTGACGCGGTCGGGGCTGGGGATCGGCGTTCAGTCGCGGCTCAAGAGAGGCATACCGAATCCTCTGTCGCGATGGTGCAAGAGACAATGCATAAGGGGACTGAGGCGCTGGACAAGAAAACCGCGATTGGTTCGGATGTTGGCGATTCTGAGAAATCCAAGCAGGCCGAGACCAAAGCGCTGGTCGAAACGGCGAAAGAGGGACAAGAAAAGACGGTCGGACTCCTCAAGCAAGACGGTAAGACGAGTCTCTGCGTTGGCGAAATCCTTGGGGCAGTCGGGTTCATCGCGTTATGCGTTATTGTGGTACGGTATGGGAAGTTGGTGCGATTCGTTGTTGTTGCCATTCTCGGGCGGTTTTTGGCGAAACGTTAGACGTGTTTGATTGGAAGTACAACCAGAAGATAAGGAGAGAGCCATGGCATTGATGGACAAACTCAAGGAAATGGCAGTTGAGGGACAACGGAAGATGCAGGAGTTGGCCGCGGAGGGACAACGAAACCTTAATGCGCAGAAGGCTCAGGAAGACGCGAAAGAACGGGCTTCAGCTCAAGTCATCGTCTCGACAGGCGATATCCCGCAAACTCACCGCGTGATTGACGCGGTGTTTGCGATGGACTCCCATCAGGAAGGATTCCTTTCGGCTGCCAGTCCGGCGAAAGCTTTTGAGGGTGTGAAACGCCAACTCAGGGAAGCATCTCTCGCTCTTGGTGGCGATGCCGTCATCAACTGCCAGTTCGAGTATCGAGTGGCGCTTGGTCAAAGTGTTTTTGGGAATGCAAAGCAGTGTATCGAGATTTTTGCTTACGGCACCGCCGTCAAGTTGGTCAAGGATAGTCGAGAGGAAGTCACGAAAACTGTCGGATCGGATACGAGTAACGCAAATGCTAGAGACCCTGCACCTCAACAACCGTCTTCTACAGTGATTGCTCTGGAGATTGCCTTTACCTGTCCAAAATGTGCACAAAGTCTGAAGGTTGACAGATCGTGCGCCGGACAGGTAGCGAATTGCCCGAAGTGTAATGCCGAGGTTCAAATCCCGGCTAGTTAGAACGCCTGTCAATGGCGGGACAATTCTACCGCCGAAGGAAGTACGGCGCATCTTCCGTAACAACCGTTTTCGTCGGAATGGCGTTCGATGATGTCTTGGTGTCTTCCACTGTGATGGACTGTGCGTTCGGCGTTTCGGTTTTGGTTTGGGCAGCAGTCGTGATGTGTTGCGTCGGTGCTGCGCGCGCCGTTGTTTGTTTTGCCCTTGCGGTGGTTAGACTGTTCGTTTGACCTATCCCCTGTTGGTTATGCGATCTCCGGGACGTGGAGGCACTTCTGATGATCGTGATTGCGGCCAGAGTTGCCATGACCAAGACAAACGTCACGGTTGGGGCCAAAAGTTTCCTCTGGTATATTCTCGCCGGAACAGATTGTTTGCCCGCCCTCGCATCGGAGAATGCGTCCGCCAGTTCGCGGGCGTCCCGGTAGCGTCGCGTCGACCGGTTTGCACAGGCGCGGAGAAGCACTTCGTTCAGCCGCATGAAAGCATCCTTTTCGGGCCAAGTGGTCAAGTCCGCAGGAAGTGCCGGAAAGTCGAGTCTGTCTTTTCCTGTACTCGCCTCGTAGATCACTTTTCCCAGTGCAAACATGTCGGCCTGTTGGGTGCCAGGACCTTCTGGCGGCACGTAACCTTCAGTGCCAACAAACGATAACGCATCCGCACTTCGTGCCACGAGGCCGATATCCCCGAGTTTGGGTTGACCCCCTACGAAAAGAATATAAGGGGGTATCCATGTAACGCAAACGCCCCCTACAGGTTGTGTTTTCTTTCGACGATCTGTCGGTAGGGCAATGGGGCGGTCTGCACGGCTTGCTCTACGAGACGATAAAACAGCAAGCCTCGTGATTGAGATGTGCGA
>CAIYGI010000024.1 GCA_903925685.1 uncultured bacterium | reverse complement strand
TCGCACATCTCAATCACGAGGCTTGCTGTTTTATCGTCTCGTAGAGCAAGCCGTGCAGACCGCCCCATTGCCCTACCGACAGATCGTCGAAAGAAAACACAACCTGTAGGGGGCGTTTGCGTTACATGGATACCCCCTTATCTGGAATTCTTCGGCCACCGGGGTGCCCAGCCGGATCGAGGCGCGCAAGGCGTCGTCGAAGGTGATGCAGGCGACCTTGTCCGGGCTGTACATGCTCAGATCCGGCAGCGTTGGCGTCTCCTTGCCGGTGAAATCGTATTCCAGCGACCGGAACATGCGGTACAGCCAGGGCTTGCCGGCCGGCAATTCGGGGGCCTTGTGCGCCTTGAAGTAGGCGGGAATCCGGTCGGCGGAGATGAATTTGTAGCCCGACCGCTTGAGCGCAAGAATATGTTCCCGGAAGCGCCGCGTCGAAAGCACGGGATCCCACTCGCTGGTGGACAATCCGTGATAGAGCGTTGTGAACACCGCGCCCCGCAAGCCATCCGCTTCGAGCATGTCCAACTCCCGCATGGCTTCGAAAAACTGGCCGCGGGCGAAATCCAGGCGGGCCATGTACATGTGCCGGTAGGGATCGGAAGGATCGAAATTACGATAGTTGTCGAGAATCATGCGCTCGCAATCTTCGAAGCGGGCGGTCGCGAGATAATATTCGATCAGGCCGATTTTGGCCCGCTGGCTGTTGGGGTTGAAGTCTTTCAAGACCGACTTGAAAATTTCCTCGGCGTCGCCATAGCGACGGGCGACGATGTAAAGTTCGCCCAGATAAAGCCGTCCGCTCACGTAGCGCGGGTCGTCGTCCAGCGCCTTGCGGGCGCTCGTAACGGCGTCCGCGATGGGATGCTTGACCGGATCCTGGGCCGACAAGTCCTTTTGCAGGTTGGACATCCGCAGGTAAAGCCGGTTGCGAAAAACCTTGTTATCGGTCCGCTCCACCAGTTTGTTCAAGGCCTTGACGGCGCGCTCCGGATTGTTGCTGTACTCGGCGATGTCCTCCAGCAGGTTGAGCGCCTTGAGATTCTCGGGCACCAGGTCGAGCACATGCACGGCGGCGGTCTCGGCTTGGCGGAATTCGCCGATGCGGAAGAGACACTGCGCCTCGGGAATCAGGTAGTCGGGATTGTCGGGAATCGCGTCGTTGATCTTGGCCCAATTATTCAGGGCCTCCTCGTACTCCGTTAGTTCGGCCAGCGCGCGCCAGTTCGATCCGCACATCCATGCGGTCGGAGTTTTCGGCGAGCAGTTGCTTCAGCAACGGCATCGCCTGGTCGGAACGGCCGCGCCAGAGCATGTTCTGGGCGTACCAAAAGCGCACTTCGTATTGGTCGGGGTTCAAATCCAGACTCGCCTTGAGCATCGCTCCGGCCTTTTCGAGATCGCCCTGCGCGTTCGCGAGTTGCGCGAGCAGATTGAAGGCCAGCGGTTCGCGTGGATCGAGGCGCTGCAACCGTTCCCATAAACGCTGCGCCTCATCCTTGCGCCCAAGGCCCCAGTAGGCCCAGCCCAGGGCGCCCCACGCGCCGACCAGCGTCGGGTCCTCCTTGATCGCTTGCTCCAGCTCCGGCACGGCCTTGGCGTATTCCTTGTCCTGGACGTGGATCATGCCGGCATACATCTGCTTCTTGGCCAGACTGGTCTCCAGCAGATCCAGCTCGCCGGCTTTGTTCGTAACCGCGGGCGCGGCTGCGGCCAGCAGATTGGTCATGATCGCGGCGTCCAGCATCGAGGTCCATTGCGGCAGGGCCGCATTTGTGGAAAGCGCAACGGACTTCGCCGCGTCGACATTGGTCTGCGCCAGGGCCGTCATGCCGGATAGCGCCATGACCAAAATGAAAACTGTCCGTTCGACCCTGTTATTTTGCATGCTGATCAAGCTCTTTTTGCGCCAGGTGCCGCTCCATCCAGGCGCGCGGACGGTCCAGGCGGGTCATTGCGCTCAGGCGGTCTAGCGGCCACGCCACCGCCAGCCAGACGGTGCGCCAGCGCCCGTACGGCAGTCGCGCCGTCTCCTCGTAAATCCGCACCCCGTTCAACAGCGCGGCGGCAACATAAAACACACCCACCGCCAGCAACACCGAGCGCAACGGCAGGCCCTTGCGGGCCGCCGCGCGATCGTCGCCGATCTGCATGCCGTGCTGACTGGGATGCGCCATGAACCGCTATTGTAAAGGCCCCTGCGTGTCTGTCAAACTTTGTAATTGGCTTAGAACTGGAAGTAGATGAACGGCGCCACGCCCTCGGGCCCGAAGGCCAGGATCACGGTCAGCACCGCCGCCGCGATCAAGCCGATGACCACCGGCGGCAGGCGCGCCAGACCGTCCCAGACGCGGGCGATGCGCTGGCCGTCCAGGAATTGAGAGAGGAACCCGATCGCGAGCACGGAGAGGTTGATCCCGGTCCAGAGCGTCACCGCACCCTTCCAGTCGGTCAGCGCGCCCAGCAGCCTGGTGGCATCGTCCCAGGTCTGGGCTCGGAAAAAGATCCACGCCAGGCAGACCACTTGAAACAGCCACAAGCGCGCCAGCCCGTGCGCAATCCAGGTGGGCCAGCGTCGTCCCGCGCCCGTGCCGGACCGCACGCCGAAAAACGCCGCCGCCGTCCGCACGAACGGTTGCAGTATGCGTTCGAGCGCCAGGTAAACGCCGTGCAACGCGCCCCACAGGACAAAGGTCCAGGCCGCGCCGTGCCACAAGCCGCCCAGCAGGAAGGTGAGGATCAGGTTGCGATAGATCTTCCAGGGGGCGCAGCGCGAGCCGCCCAGCGGAACGTATAGATAATCGCGCAGCCAGGAGGAGAGCGAAATGTGCCAGCGGCGCCAGAATTCCTGGAGCGAAAGCGAGAAATAGGGGGCGTCGAAATTGATCGGGAAACGCAGGCCCATCAAGAGCGCCAGCCCGATCGCGATATCCGAGTAGGCCGAAAAGTCGCAGTAGATCTGGACCGCATAGGCGTACACGCCGAGAATCGTGTCGGGTGCGCTATGCGCGGCGCCGCCGGCGAAGACGGGATCGGCCATGCGCGCGGACAGGCTGTTGGCAATCACCATTTTCTTGAAAATGCCCACCAGAATCAGGCAGGCCGCCCGGCCGATGTCGATCGGCTCCAGGCGCGTGGGCGGACGCTCGATCTGCGGCAGGATGTCGCCCGCGCGCACGATCGGCCCGGCGACCAGGTGCGGGAAATAAGCCAGATAGGCTCCGAATCCCACCATGCGCTTGGCCGGCGTCATTTCGCCGCGATAAATGTCGATCACGTAACTCAGCGCATGGAAGGTGAAAAACGAAAGGCCGATCGGCAGGATCACATCGAGCAGCGGCAGCGAACAGGGAATATGCAGACGGCTGGCCAGCAGGTAGGCGTTCTGGACAAAGAAGCCGTAATACTTGAAGAAGCCCAGCAAGCCCAGATTGAAGACGATCAATCCGGTGATCCAGGCGTGCCGCGCCCGCGCCCCGCGGGTGCGGTAAAGCCACACGCCGCCCCAGTGATTCACGATCGTGCTGGCCGCCAGCAACCCGAGGAAGCGCCAGTCCCACCAGCCGTAGAAAAACCAGCTCGACGCCAGCAGGAACCAGGCCCATAACGCCGGACGCCGGATCAGCGCCCAGTTCAATCCCAGCACCAGCATGAAAAACAGCGCGAAACTTACCGTGGGGAACAACATCTCGTGCTCCTCATTCCGTCAGGCTTCCACTACCGGCTCTTGCCCCGCACGGGCGGGACTGCTACCTTGGCGGTCGCGATCCACGGGCGAGTGGTGGAACGGCAGACACGCAAGACTTAGGATCTTGTGCCGCAAGGCGTGGGGGTTCAAGTCCCCCCTCGCCCACTTTACAACGAACGAACAAAGCGCGCGAAGCGGGTCATGCCTTCTTCGATCGTCTTCAAACTGCAGGCGTAGGAAAAACGCACGCAGTTTGGCGCGCCGAACGATTCGCCCGGCACCACGGCCACCTTCTCCCGTTCGAGCAGTCGCTGGACAAAGACATGCGACGGCACGCCGAAACTGGAGACATCGGGCAGCATATAGAAGGCGCCCATCGGCCGCACACAGCGGATGCCGGGAATTGCCGTCAGCCGCTCGTACAGGCAGGCGCGGCGTTCGGTAAAGGCCGCGACCATGCGCGCGATGAATTCCTGGGGACCTTCCAGCGCCGCCACGGCGCCGTACTGCGCAAAGGTGTTCGCTCCCGAAGTGCTGTGACTCTGCAGCGTCAGCGCGGCGTTGATTACCGGTTGCGGCCCGGCCGCGTAGCCGAGGCGCCAGCCGGTCATCGCATAAGATTTGCTGAAACCGTTGACCGTTATCGTGCGCGAAAAAATCTCGGGGGACAGCCCCGCCACGCTCACGGACTTCACTCCGTCGTAGACGATCTTCTCGTAGACCTCGTCGGAGATGATCGTCCAGTTTCGCTCGACCGCCACCTCCGCCAGCGCTGCCAGCTCGTCCGGCGTGTAGACAATGCCGGAGGGATTACAGGGGCTGTTCAGCACCAGCACCCGCGTGCGCTTGCTGGCCGCGCGGCGCAGGTCGGCGGGCGATATTTTGTAGCCGTTTTCAACCTTGCCGATCACGTCCACCGGCTTCGCGCCGGCAATGCGCGCCATTTCAGGATAACTCAGCCAGTAGGGACTCGGGATCAGAACCTCGTCGCCCTCCCTGCAAAGCACCAAAAACAGGTTGAAAAGCGAGTGCTTGGCGCCGTTGCTGACGAGAACCTGGCCGGGGGCGTATTCGAGGCCGTTTTCCCGCTGGAGTTTGGTCACGATGGCCTTGCGCAACACCGGAATGCCCAGCGTCGGGCTGTACTTGGTCTGCCCGTTCGCCAGCGCCTTGGCCGCCGCCGCCTTGATGTGCTCGGGGGTGTCGAAGTCCGGCTCGCCGGCTCCAAACCCGCAGATTTGTTCGCCCGCCGCCGCCATGGCCTTCGCGCGCGCCTCTACTTCGAGCGAGGCGGACGGAGCTATCGACGTAATACGCTCATTTAGAACCATAATATTTTTCCACCCATTCCTGAATGTTATCCCGCGCTACATTGATGATCCGCATCTCGCGCACAGCATTCTCCGGCGAATCCGACGCATGCGCGGCGTTGACCATGATGTCGTGGCCGTACTCGCGGCGGACCGAGCCGGGCTGGGCCTTGGCCGGATCGGTCGCTCCGAGCAGGGAACGGATTTTCTCCACGGCGCTGATGCCCTTGTACACGAGCGCCAGGCAATCTTCCGAACCCACCTGCGCCTTGTCGGTCTCGGCCACCTCGGAAGGCCGGTGGCCCGTCATGAAACGCACGATTTCCTCGAACTGCTGGTCGCCCGCCAGCGGGCCGAGGTGATCGCCGATCAACGCCTTCAGGTCCTCGGAGACTTCCAGATTTAACTCCCGGTTCAGGGTTTCACCCGCCTGGCGGGCCACGATCTGCCGGAACTTGTCGCGCAGCACGGCGCGCACCGGCCCGTAAAATTCCTCGGCCTGCGCCACTGTCATGCGGATTTTGCGGACGCCGATGATGCGCAGGCCCGAGCGCGACAGCAGGTCGATGATATGCCCCGGACGGACGCTGGGAAATCGGAAATTGTCGGGCTTGAGCAACACCAGCGTGCTTTGCACGCCCTCGTCGCCCGCGGGCACGTCGGCGGCGGCGTCTATCAGTCCGCCATCGCTCTCCGCATGGGCCGCCCAAAGGCGCAGCACCTTGGCCGCGCGCTCGATCGTCGGCCCCACCAGCACGGCCGGTTCGAAGTAGCGCACGCGTCCGTCGGGGTCCATGATGTAGTCGCCGTAGGTGTCGCGAATCGTTTCGCCGCCGTTCCAGTTGGCGCGAATGTGGCCCGTGGCTTCGCGAACTTTCTGGATCGCGTTCTCGCCTTCGAAAAGCAGCAGCATAACCCGCCGTGCATGGCCCGTTTCCGCTTCTGGTGTGTAGGTGCGCGACACGTAGTCCGCCAGCATGCGCCCGATTTCCGGATCGGGATGTTCGCTGCGCAGCGATTCGGCATAGTCCTCTGACAATTTCCGGCTTGGGCCGTACAACCTGGCCGCCGCCAATTCCAGCCCCGTCCGGCTCATCAGCCTGCCAATCACCCCGCCCGTGCGGGATTTTGCGATCGTATACGGATTAATCAGCGCGAATGCCAGTTCCGAAGCCATAACCTGTCCTCCCCCACCATTACGTGGGCAGAGCATTTCAAACCAATCCAATTCGCGCAAGCGAAAATATGCGGGGTTTTGAATTGGTCGGGGCGAGGAGATTTGAACTCCTGACCTCTTGCACCCCAAGCAAGCGCGCTACCAGACTGCGCTACGCCCCGACTGGCCGGGAAACCTAACACCCGGCATCGGTCAGCGTCAATCAGTTCGTCACCGTCACCCTGTAGAATGCCGGATACCCGTGGAAGGGCAGGGAACTGGAATTGGTCGGCGGGGTGGGCGGGATGCCGCTGCTGTGCATCGTCCACGCCAACGGCGCCAGGTTTGTGCTGTAGAAGAGGTTGTAGCCCGGCGCCAGCGCCGAACTGAGCCATTGCACGGTATCGGTCAACCCGTCCGAGCTCACGCCCTGCATGCGCAGCACCGAGGCGGGATTGGTGGGGTCCGTTCCCGTCAGTCCAAAGATGGCGGAAGGGGAGGGATTCGAACCCCCGGTGGCACAAGGCCACAACGGTTTTCAAGACCGTCGCTTTAGACCACTCAGCCACCCTTCCACAGGCCATGCTTCGCACAGCGGATTTGCGCCGCATCATAACCTTTTCAGGCGGCGCTATTCCAGCCCCGACATTTTGGCGGGCGACCGGCTTCGCTTTGCTGCGCGGACGCCGGAGATGGGGAGCTAACCGCAGCGTTGAACGCATTGCACATAATGTGGAGCGCGTGATATGCTGGAACCCGGTTTCACACAAGGGGATGGTATGAAATTTGACCGATGCTTGACCGCGTTCGGCGCGCTGCTTCTGCTGGCGTCCGGCGGCTGCGTGACGATGACGCAGGAGGATTACGCCCAGCAACAGTCCGAAATGACCACGCTGCGCGAGGATGTGCAAAAAGTCCGCGAACGGCAACAGGCCGTGGACATGGAACTTCAGGCGCTGCACCGCGACATCGAAGCCACCCGTGCCGGGTCGAACGACGCCGGACTGCGCGCCCGGCTCGACGAACAGGATCGACGCATCCAGACCCTGGCCGCGGCGCGGGAAACGGACCGGCGGGAAATTGTGGAGGATGTCGCCCGCCGCGTGAGCGCGATCGTGAGCGGCGGCGGCACGTCGCGCGCGACCGGCACCAGGGCCACAACCGGCCGCGCCAACCAGAACGCGGCCAAGACGGAAAATTTCTACGAGCATGTCGTGAAATCGGGCGAGACCCTTTCGGCCATCGCCAAGGCCTACGGCACGACCTCCAGCGCCATTCTCAAGGCCAGCAACCTGAAGTCCGAGAACGTCCGCGTCGGGCAAAAACTGCTGGTGCCAGCCAAGTAACTCGGTATGATCGAATATGAGCTGGTCTTGGGCTTCTGGGCGCGGGCCGTCGGACTGCTGGGCCGGCGCGGGCTGCCGCCGCATCGTGCCCTTTTTTTTCCGCGCTGCGGCTGTATCCACACCTTCGGCATGCGCTTCGCGCTGGACCTGGTCTTTGTGCGCGCCGACGGCACGGTGGACGCCGTGCGCCGCGGCGTTCGTCCCTGGCGCATCGCCTGCGGTACGCGCCGCAGCGCCGCGGTCTACGAACTGGCGGCCGGTTCACTGCCCCCCGACGCTCCACGCCCCGGCGATCGACTCGAGTGGATACGCCGCGAGTAAGGGTGGGGGGTGGAGGGTGGAAGGTGGAGGGAAGAAAGCGGAAGAGCGGAGAGCGGAAAGCGGTGGGAGGTGGAAGAGCAGAAAGCGGGCGACATCGGTCTGCGTAGCCACCGCGCTGCGCGCGGTGGCGCGACTGTCGCGCGCCGGTTGCGGCGACAGTTTCGCGACAGGTACGCCACCTGCCGCAGGCAGGCGGTTACACCAATTTCACGCTCCGTCTCATCCGGTGTCGCGCGACCCTCCGCCCTCCACCCTCCACCCTCCACCCTCCACCCTCCACCCTCCACCCTCCACCCTCCACCCTCCACCTTCCACCTTCCACCTTCCACCACTGTCTCCGGCACGGTATAATCGCGCCCATGCAATCTACTCCCAAAGGTTTGCGGCTTCACATCGGCATGTTTGGGCGGCGCAATGTCGGCAAGTCGGCGCTGCTCAACGCCTTCACGCGCCAGGCGGTTTCGATCGTTTCGGAGACGGCCGGCACGACCACCGATCCGGTCGAGAAGGCCATGGAACTCCGTCCGCTCGGTCCGGTGCTTTTTGTGGATACGGCCGGCGTTGACGATACCGGCGCGCTCGGCACGCTGCGGGTGCAGAAGACCATGCAGGTGGTGGACCGCGCCGACTTCGCCATTCTCGCCACGGATGACTGGCAGGACTACGAACGGCGCCTGCTGAAGCTCTTTCAGGAAAAAAACGTGCCGGTGCTGGTTGCCCTGACCAAGAGCGATCTGCGCGCGCCCGCCGCGAACGCCGCGCTCGAAGCCGCCGCCCGCGCGTCCGGCGCGGCCAATGTCGTGCCTTGCAGCGCCGTGACAGGCGCCGGCCTGGATGCCCTGCGCCAGGCGCTGATCACCTCGGCCCCGGATGCGTTTCTTGAAGTGCCGGCGCTGATCGGCGATCTGGTGCATGCCGGCGATCTGGTGGTGCTGGTCGTGCCGGTGGACACGGAGGCGCCCAAAGGCCGCCTGATCCTGCCCCAGGTGCAGACCCTGCGCGATCTGCTCGACAACGACGCCTACGGCATGGTGGTCAAGGACAACGAACTGGGCGCCGCGCTGGCGCGCCTGCGCCAGCCGCCGGCGCTGGTGGTCACCGACAGTCAGGCCTTTCGCCATGTGTCGTCCGTCGTGCCGCCCGATGTGCCGCTGACCTCGTTTTCGATTCTTTACGCGCGCTTCAAGGGCGACCTGGCGACGCTCGCGCGCGGCGCGCGGGCGATCGACACCCTGCGGCCCGGCGACCGCGTGCTGATTGCCGAAGCCTGCACCCACCATCCCTCGGGCGACGACATCGGACGCGTCAAGATCCCACGCTGGCTGGAAAAAATAGCCGGCGGCAAACTCCAGTTCACGGTCGCCTCAGGCGCCGGGGACCCGCCCGACCTGGCCTCCTACCGCCTGATCGTGCACTGCGGCGCCTGCGTCTGGAATCGCCGCCAGATGCTGGCCCGCCTCGACCGCGCCCGCGCCGCCGGGGTGCCGATCACGAACTATGGCCTGGCCATCGCGCATTGCCTGGGCATTCTCGACCGCGCGCTGGCGATCTTCCCGGCCGCCGACAAGCAGGTTGACGATGCGACGGTGACAAGGACCGCGGATGTGTGATAAACCATGAACCCAGCGCAAGTTGGCGGAGTGGAGGTGTCCGAGTGAAGCCTGAAGAAGCGATTCAGATTTTTCGCGAAACCAGCGCCCTCTTGATGGGCCATTTTGAACTGCGGTCGGGACTGCATAGCGACCAGTATTTCCAATGCGCGCTGGTGCTGCGCTATCCGCGCATCGCGGAGCGGCTTTGCGCGGCGCTGGTCGAGCGCATGCGCGCCGGGCTGGGCGCGGAACTGGAGCATGTGGACGGCGTGATCGCGCCGGCCATGGGCGGCATCATCGTCGGCCACGAAATCGCGCGCCAGTTCGGGGTGCAGTCGCTCTTCGCCGAGAAGCAGGACGGCTGCCTGGTGCTGCGCCGCGGCTTCCAGATCAATCCCGGCCAGCGTTTCATCGTGGCCGAGGACGTGATTACGCGCGGCGGGCGGGTGCAGGAGACGATCGACATCGTTACCGCGCGTGGCGGCAAGGTAATCTGCGTGAGCGTGCTGGTGGACCGCAGCGGCGGCAAGGCGCGTTTCGACTCCACCGCCTTCAGTTTGCTGGAAATGGAGCCGGTGACCTACGAACCCGTGCGATGCCCGCTTTGCGAGCGTGGCGTGCCCTTGCATCATCCCGGTTCCTGAGCCGGACCCGCAACGCGTCATGGTCGAGCAATCCCAGAGCGGCGGCGCGGCGGCGCGGGGACGGCGCGTCTTGATGGGTATTCCCGCGCGCACGACCTTCGCGTCGGCCTTTCGCGTTGCGCCGCCCATGCCCGTGCGCGGGCTGGCCCTGGCGGCGCTGGCTTTTGCGCTGTTGCTGGCGCTGGCCAATGTCTGGTTCGGCGATTTGAATCAGGACGAGGGCTGGTATCTCTACGCGGCGCGCTGCGTTTCGGAAGGCGCGCTGCCTTACCACGATTTCGCCTTCACCCAGGGGCCGGTGCTGCCGCTGGTCTACGGCGCATTGGTCGCCCCCTTTGTCAAACTCGGCGGCGTGGCGGCGGGGCGCGCGGCGACCGCCCTGCTGGGCTTGCTGGCGGCGGCGCTGGCGGCGGCGCTGGCGGCGCGGCTTGCG
>CAIYGI010000023.1 GCA_903925685.1 uncultured bacterium | reverse complement strand
TCGCCCTCCCGAATGTTTTCCCGTGAGTCTCGATGACGTTTTCGGGAGGGCGAGCGTCCTCGCGAGCCGCGCTGATGTGAAGTTCCAAGCTCGTCGCCAGAATGTCGAAACGACGTTAGGAGCGGATTTGGGGAGCGTCTCCTCTACAGTGGCGTCGCCAGAATCCGTCCAGCCTCGCGCCGGCAGCGTTCCAGCAGCCGCATCACGGCCAGGGTCTCCGCCGGCTTCACGAACGGCTCGGCGTCGGCGCGGATGGCTTTCGCGAAATCGGCATAGACGTCGATTGCGTACCGTGGATCGGTTTCGATGCTTTCTTCCTTGACCTGGACACAGGCTACGCCGCCTTTCGCTTGCGCGCCAGCAGCTTTTGCAGTTATGGTCATGCCCATGCACATGCTGGCCATCGAAAATTCCACCGATCACGGCAGCCTAGCGATCCTCGACGGAACGCGGGTGGTTGCGGAACGAAACTGGATTGAACTCCTTCCGCACCGGGCGGCGCTCTTTGAAGAACTGCGGAAACTGCTCGGCGAGGCGGGGGTGCATGCCGGCGCGTTCGACAGTTTCGCCGTGGGCATCGGTCCGGGCGGCTTTGCCGGGCTGCGCATGTCCATGGCGCTGGCACAAGGGCTGGCGCTGCCCGGCGGCGCGCCGGTGCATGCCGTCAGCAGCGCCGCCGTGATCGCCGCCGCGGCCTTGCGCGAAACTTCCGCGCAGCGCGTCGCCGTCGTCGGCGACGCCCGCCGCGGCCGCGTCTGGCTGGGCATTTTCGTCCGCCGCGCCGGCGGTCCGGAACTTACCGGCGAATGGGCACTGCTCCCCGACGCCGACGCGCTGGCCGCCCGGCTGGCCGCGCAAGAGGTGGAAGCTGTTGCCTCTCCCGACGCCGATGCTATCCATGAACTGCTCGAAGCCGCCGCCGGCCGGGCATGGCTGCGCGGCGCCCGCCGTCCCACCGCCGCCTGCCTCGGACAATTGGTCCAAACCCGGCGCGCGCACGACATCGCCTCGGAACCGCTCTCGCCGATTTACCTCCACCCCGCCGTCACCGTCCCGCCGCGCTTCGCCTGAATTTCCTAACAGTCTAACAGCCTACAGCCTATCAACCTGCATCCTTTGGGATGCGAATTCTTCCCTTGGCCGGCGGGCGCCCAAAAGGCATACTGTCGGCATGAATTCGTCGGTTATTCCCGACCGGCCCCTGCGGATGGCGCTGGTGCAAAACAACGCGGGACGCGCGTCCCGCGCCAACCTCGATTGGATCGAGAGCATGCTGCCGCCGGCCGGCGCCTGCGACTTGATCGCCCTGCCCGAGGTCTGCGCCATGCGCGGCGGGGACGACGATTACCGCGCGATCGCCGAACCACTGGATGGACCGCTGGCCGCCTGGTTCGCCGCCCAGGCGCGAACGCGGCGCGCGTGGCTGCTTGCCGGCAGCATGGTCGAGCGCAGCGACGACGGCATCTACAACACGGCCTTGCTTTTCGATCCCGCCGGCGCGCGCGTGGCGTCCTACCGCAAATTGCACCTTTTCGAAGCCCGGCTCGACGACGGACGCACGATCCGCGAAAGCGACCTCTGGCGCGCGGGCGACCAGCCGGTGATGGCCGTGATCGCTGGCTGGCGCTGCGGACTTTCGATCTGCTACGACCTGCGTTTTCCTGAACTTTACCGTCATTACGCGGAACAAGGCGCGCACCTGCTCTGCGTGCCGTCCAACTTCACCCAGCGTACGGGACGCGATCACTGGGAGGTGCTGCTGCGGGCGCGGGCGATCGAAAATCAGGCCTTCGTCGCGGCCCCCGCCCAGTGCGGCGCAAATCCCGTCACCGGTGTCGAAAGCTACGGCCACAGCGCCGCAATTGGCCCCTGGGGCGAGCTGCTGGCGATGGCCGGAGACACGGCGGGCGTGACGCTGGTGACCCTCGATCCCGCCCTGCTGAAGATAACCCGCGCGCGGGTGCCGGCGCTGAAACAATTGAATATCCAACAACCAACAAGGAATATCCAATAATGAAGGAAAGAACATTCGACTTGCGGGTTCGGTTTATTCGCTTTGCGCAAGCATTGTTCACGTGCATTGAAACTGCCTAGGAACGCCATGAGAGAACATTATTTCTTAACTTGGACATTGGATATTCCTTGTTGAATATTGGATATTCATTTTCTCATGGGATTGAATTCAAACTTGAAAGGAAATCCCCAAAATGTCCGTGCGCATTAATGGCGAAGAACTTCCCGAGGCCGCGATTCTGACGGAACTCCAGCGCCTGATTCAGTTCTACAAGGACCATCTTTCCAAGGCCGAGATCGGCCGCCGCATGCCGCAACTGATGCGCGCGGCGCGCGATCAGGCGATCGGCGCGCGCCTGCTGCGCGACGAGGCCATCGCCCTCAAAGTCGAGGTCGACGAGGCCGAGGTGGAAAAAAGCTTTCAGACCATGCTCAAACAGGCCGGCAATAGCATTAATCTCAAGGCGCTGGCCGCCAAGCACGGCCTGACGCTGGAAACGCTGCGCGACAGCATCCGCACGGGCAAGCGCATCGACGCGCTGGTCGCCCGCGTCACCGCCAAGGCCGCCGCGCCCGGCGGCGATGAAATCAAGGCCTGGCATGAGGCCCACCCGGCCGACTACCGCATGCCCGACCGCGCACTGGTGCGCCACATAAATAAGGTGGACGCCGAGGTGGGACGGGCGATGACGCTTGATGAAGCGCGCGACCGCATCGCCGATCTGCTGCTGCATCAAAACCGCGGCCAGGCCCTCGCGGCCTACGTCCAACGCCTGCGCGCCGCGGTGACGATCGAGGAAGACGACGACGCGGCTGCCGTCGGCGCAGAGAACGACAAGTGAGTGGGGAGTTGGTAGGTGGTAGGTGGAAGGTGGTAGGTGGAGGGGCATGGCAGGGCGCTCTCGCCGAGAGCGCCGTTTTCGATCTCGCACAACCGCCCGGCCAGTTTTCAACTCACTCACGGCGGCCTCGGCGAGGCCGCCCTACCAGGTTCTCCGCGTCACCGACCCATTACAGTTCCGACATTCCAGCCGCAAGCATTTCGCCATGCACTCACACTGCGGCTGTGGCCAGCCGCTCGCCAGAAATCCTCCCCAGCCAATCTCTAATAAGGTTGGAATTCTCAAACAACTTGTTCCAACAGTAAAAGAGTGCTACGATATGGCTCGAAATTTGAACAAAGTCAGAGGAATTACGCGGCTCGCAGAGAAGCAGTTGAAACGGCATGATTAATGCTATTTTTCTAAGGAAGCAAGGTTGTGGCTTGAGGATTGTCGCGCCAACAAACCGCGATTTTATTGGAGCGATATGCGAAACGTCATCTTACGTACGAAGCGGCGATTTGGGTTCATGATGGTCGAAGCGTTGATATCCATGGCTTTGCTCGCCACGGTGCTGGGGCTGACGTTGACCACCATCGGCCGCGCGAGGCGCCACGCCGACCTCAATAACGCCCGGCTCGAAGCCCTGCACTTGGCCAGACAGAAGATGGAGGAAATCCGTCAGCGGCCGTACGATTCGACTAACAATCTTGCTGATTTGAGACTAGGCAAGACCAACACAGTCACCACCAACAAATTCACCTACACCTACTTTGCGTCGTCCAACAATTATTTTGGCACGAATTTTAGCAAAGATGTAACCCTGACCGTGACCTATGTGGGGGCATTGAGCCAGACCACAACCGTGACCTTGGTAACATCCATGAATTCGGCGCTGCACCAATGAATATGTTTTATTCGATCCATGTCCGCCAGCGGGGGTTCACCATGACGGAGGTCATGGTGGCGCTCGCGATTTTCGCCCTGATTATAATCGGCAGCGTGAATGTATTCATCATGGGTCTGCGGCTCTGGCAAACTTCCAGCATGGACATCGACACCATGCGGGAGGCCAGCATGGGACTTGAACAGTTATTGTACGGGGCGAACACCAACAGCCCTGGGCTGCGCCAGGCAATCGCCAGCGACACAAACACGGTGGTTACAAACACCGCCGCGGGATGGAGCATCCGGTTCTGCGGCACGAAAAGTTTCAGTTATGCCAGATCGTCAAGGGTGATCACAAACCAGAGCGGTCTGGTGCTCTGCACCAACGTGAACCAATCCAGCGTTACAAGGGTATCGACCAACCAGGTCAACGTCTATGTTCAGGTGACACAAACTCAAGGCAGCATGATTCGCAGCAACGACCTGACCACATCGGTTTTTTTCCGTAACTGAAACGAGGCTCTCATGAAACCGCTTGTCGCATGTTTGAATATCCGAAGCCGACGCGACGGCGCCGCCATGCTGGCCACGGTGGTCGGGATGGTTCTGATTCTTGGCATTTACACGGCCGGGGTGTTCGCTTATGTGGAAACTCAGCGCCGCGCGGTCGCCAATCAGGTGGACATCGAGCAGGCGTTCACCGTTGCGGAAGCCGGCGTCGAGCGGGCGGCCGCCTACATCGAACAACATCACGGCATTGTTGTGACATCGGTTCCAGTCAATGGCAGTTTGAACTATGGCACATCAACAACCATAACCAACCAATACAGGGCCGTGATTATTCCGCTTCGGGAAGAACATCCGGGAGATTTCAAGATATCCTGCACCGGAACCATTTTTCGCACAACCTGGACCGGCAACCCCATGTCGGTCAGCCGGGTGGTTGCCATAAACCGTGTCTGGCTCCCAAGTTGGTCAAAGTACACGATGTGGTCGCACGACAACAATAAAATATCCTTTATCACCGGCGAGGTAATATCAGGAGCGGTGCATGCCGATAACCAGATCTACTTCGCAGGCAACCCACGGTTCACCAATTCACTGGTCACCTCGGCCACAAACAATTGGTACGCCGCCGCCACAATAAATGACACCGCCATATTGAAGGGCAGCCTCAGCAACGTACGGTTTGACCCAAATTTTGGGTTCAAAACGAACACTTCGGGCGGAACTCTGGCAAATGTGCCGTTCGATGATTTGGAAACGCTGGCGGGGTCATTGCCCAACGGTATTGTACTTCCTTCATCAACGCGTATCGATTTTTTAACGAACTCCACTGTCATCAGCACAAACGCCATCAGTACCATTGCCACAAACTTCATAACAACCAAGCTCGTAAACGCTAAACTAGTGACAACTACGAACTGGTATTACCCGACAAATTGGTATCCCCAAATCGATACAAACATGACGCAGTTAATTTACGTGCAAGGGGAAGCCTATGTCGCCGGCAGTAGTAATGGCGTAAGAGCCACGGTCATAGCGGAGGGGGATATACATATTACGAACAGCCTAATCTATGCCTCCTGGACCAACAAAACAATGACAGGCACCCAATGGGAAGCCTATACTTCCGGGGACGACACCAATTTGACGGAAGCTCTAGGCCTGATCAGCAAGAGCAACATCTGGGTGGATACCTCCTGCCCGACAAACATGTCTGTCTTTGCGCACGTTATGGCCACGGGCACAAATTGCGGCTTCGGTGCCGCCAGTTACGATGCCCGCAAAACCGGTGCGCTGACCCTGTTCGGCGGTATTGTACAATACAAACGCGCAGCAGTGGGAGTAGGAACGAACGGCTTTAAGAAATTCTATACCTACGACACCCGCTTTGCGATCAACCCCCCGCCCTACTATCCCGTCCAATCCGAAACCATTAATTACGAGCAGTGGGAGGAACACGCGCCATGACGGAGAAAAAAACGCTTCCCCTCGTAACCGTTCTGTTGTGGGTGGTCGGTTTGGCGGTCGCCGCCGACATCGTGATCATCGTCAGTCACCATCAAACGATTCTTGCGATTCCCAATGCCCAAACCCCAGTGGCTACCGTCGCCGTCATCGCCGCCACCCCCATGCCACCACCACCGGCGCCTACACCGACCGCGCCTGTAATAAATTGCGAGCCTCCACCGGAAATACATCCATCGGACCTCATACTGGCCGCGCCCGTGACAAATGACGCATCCTACGCGCCACTTCAATGATTGACATCTCGATACTGATAAGAACTTGGATGAACCTGGCGTCTTGTCGAAGTCGAATCGGCAGAACGTGGAGGTTGTTTTTGTTTTTCCTGCTGGCAACCGCAGCGGCGGTAAAGGCTGATGACTTCACCTACGAAATTGATGAAGATACGGGCACCATCACCATCACCAAATACACCGGTTCCGGCGGTGCGGTTAGCATCCCGCCCACTATAGACGGCACTAACGTCACCAGCATCGGGTACAAGGCTTTCTATTCCTGCACCAGCCTGACCAGTGTCACGATCCCAGACAGTGTCACCAGCATCGGGGACGCGGCTTTCTATTCCTGCACCAGCCTGACCAGTGTCACGATCCCAGACAGTGTCACCAGCATCGGAATAGCTGTGTTCGATGAGTGCGGCAGTTTGACCAACATGACGATAGGTAGCAACGTTACCGCCATTGGGGAATCGGCGTTTGCCTGGTGTACCAGTCTGCCAGCGATAACGGTGAATGCATCTAACTCCATCTATTGCAGTATGGCTGGGGTTTTATTCAACAAGGATCAAACCACGCTGATTCAATACCCGGGGGGCAAAACCGGAAGCGACTACATGATCGCCAATAGCGTCACCAGCATCGGACCCGGGGCGTTCGTTGACTGCACCAACCTGACCAGCGTCACGATCCCCGACAGCGTCACCAGCATCGGGGATTCCGCGTTCTCTTATTGTACCAGTCTGGCCGACGTCACGATCCCCGACAGCGTTACCAACATCGGGGTCAATGCTTTCTATTCCTGTGCCAGTCTGGACGGCGTCACAATCCCCAACAGCATCACCATCATCGGGGACGGGGCGTTCAGTTCCTGCACAAACCTGACGGGAGTCTTTTTTAAAGGCAACGCACCCGGTTTTGTGGGTTCGGATATTTTCTCCGGCGCCGACAATGCGACGGTCTTTTACTTGCCGGGGGCCACAGGCTGGGAAACGCCGTTTGGCGGTCTCACTCCGGTTCTCTGGAGCCCGCGGATACCGGGCGATGCCAACTTTGGCGTGCTGACGAATGGATTCGGGTTCGCAATTTCCGCCACCAATAATTTAGTTGCCGTGGTGGACGCTTGCACGAATCTGGTCAATCCCGTCTGGTCTCCCGTCGGGACTAACACCTTCCGCGGCGACACTTCCTATTTCAACGATCTCCAGTGGACGAATCATCCCGTCCGCTTCTACCGCCTCCGTATGCCGTAAACATCTACTGCTGTAAACATCTACTGCTTGCACTTCGGTCCCTGTCCCGCTAACTTTCACTCATGAATTCACATTTGCTGGCCGGGGCGGGTTTCTGCTTGTTGGCCGGCACGTTTCTGGCGTCCGCCCAACTTTCCGCCGTTTCCGGGGGCACGCCGAAGATTCAATTTACCTCCAAGGTATGCGATTTCGGCCGGGTGAGCGCCGGTGAAATTGTCCGCACGGACTTCGTCTTCACCAATGCCGGTAACCAGACTTTGGAGATCAAGGAGGTGCGCCCCACCTGCGGGTGTACCACCGTTGGGACTTGGGAGCACCAGATCGCTCCGGGCAAGGGTGGCGTGATCCCGCTCCAACTCAATACCGCCAACTATAACGGATCGCTCGTCAAGTATGTCAAGGTGACTTGCAACGATCCCGCCCAGCCGTTCATCAACCTGCAAATCAATGGTGTCACATGGAAAGCCATTGAAGTGACGCCTACCTTCGTCATCTTCAAGATCGCCCCGGATGCCTACAGCAACGAGGTGCGTACGGTGAAGATCGTCAGTAACCTCAAGGAACCCCTCGAACTCGCCACACCTCAAGTCAACAGCCCGTCCTTCATCGCCAAAATCGTCGCCGTACAACCCGGCAGAAAATTCGACCTCAAGATTACGCCGGTCACGCCGCTCCCCGCCGGAAACGTTCATGCCACCATCACGATCAAGACCTCCGCAACCAACCTGCCCGTGATCAACATCACGGCACTGGCACTCATACGGTCGCCGGTCGCCACGCAGTTGGGCCATGCGGTTGCGACCGACAGCGCAACGGCCAAGCCGGGGACAAACGTGCCTAACCCACAACTTTCACCGCCCGTTCCGGCTCCATGACTCCGCAACCGACACAGACCGAGCACGGTTTCCGCGGTTTTCAACTCAAGCGGCTGATCATTGAAGCCCTGGCGGTGACGGTAACCGGCGGCTTGTTCGCCTTGTTGGCCAATCGCCTTTCACCCGCCGGCATCGAACTGACCCGCGATTACTTTCCCAAAGCACCGCCCGCGACGAACCAGATCATCCCCCCGCAACCGCCGCCCTGGGATTCGCCCGAAGCGCAACTCCACGCCAAGGGCCTAAATACGCTGCCGATGGAAACGGTGGTCGGACTGTTCGCCAGCCCGGGATATGCCGCCGATAAAGTCATCTTCGTGGATGCTCGCAATGACGAGCAGTACAGGGCGGGCCACATACCAGGCGCTTTCGCATTCGACCATTACCGCCCCGAGACCAGCATCGCAGTTGTTTTTCCGGCCTGCCTGGCGGCGAGCAACGTGGTCGTTTACTGCACCGGCGGCGATTGCGAAGAGAGCGGGTTCGCCGCGCTTGCGCTGGCCGACGCCGGAGTGCCACGCGAGCGCCTCCGCATCTACGTCGGCGGCATCACGGAGTGGCAGGCGGCGGGGCGCCCTGTCGAAACCGGCGATCGGCGCAGCGGTCAATTTCTTCCAGCCAAACCATGAACCATTCCACGTCAACAACGACTAGTCGGCGTCTGACCGAACTCTTCTTCCTGGCGGCGCGCTGGCTGTTGGGCGGACTGTTTCTCTATATGGGCCTCAGCAAGGCCTGGCAACCGCTGGAATTTCTGAAACTCGTCAGGCAATACGATCTGGCGCAGAGCGCGTTGCCGCTGAATCTGATCGCCGCTTGTCTGCCCTGGTTCGAGGCGTTTTGCGGAGCGCTCCTGCTCGCGGGCGTGGCCGTACGCGGCACGGCGCTGGCGCTGACGGCCATGCTGGTTCCCTTCACGGCGCTGGTGCTGCGCCGCGCCCTGCTGCTGTATGCGGCGGGAACGCTGCATTTCTGCGCGATCAAATTCGACTGCGGTTGCGGGGCAGGCGAGGTCTTCGTCTGTCACAAACTGGCCGAAAATGCCGGCCTGTTGCTGCTCTGCTGCCTGCTGATATGTAGACGGCATTCCAGTCCGACATCCGATCGGAAAACTTTGTATTTCCGGTAGGCGTGTTCGAACCCAGTCGTGATACCCGCACCGTGGTTCTTATTGTTCAACCTTCAAGCGGTAGAACGCCATGCCGGGTTGCTTCGCATCCTGGAAGGAGTTCGTCGGCGGTGTGGCCTTGATGTGCTCCTGGATCAACACGTATGGACCAGTCGGCAACGCGCTACGGTAGAGACTGTACTTCTGACCCCAGAAACTGTTCCATGAGAGTTGCACGCCGTCGCTCGTAAAGCCCAACGTCATGGTAATGGCGCTCACCTTGTATGTCGTTGACAACTGATTGTCACCGAAGCTCCACTCGGGCGTCGTTTCCGCGCTGTTCACAAAGGCACGGAGATGATGCGTGCCTGATTGATCATCTGCCTTCAAGTTAGCGAACTCGAATGTGCGGCTTTCGCCGGGTTGTAACACGCCGACCGCCAGTGTGGCATCCCCGACAGTACCAGCGGCCACTATCTCACGTTGGGATACGTAGACATCCAGCCTCCCTGCATCGCCGGCGATTTCGCCGCGGTTTGCAACGGTCACCTGAGCCCCGAAAAGGTCGCCGCCCAGTGTCGGCGGGTTGACCAGCGCGAGCGACATAACCGCGAAATCTGCCCGCTTCCATGCGGATGTTGTAATAACCCCGATATTTCCGACGTCGTTCGTGCCGCCATCGCCATTATTTCCGCTGTTGTCGGAGTAGCCCGCACCGGCACCTGGCGTCTCAACGTCCACACAGACGTGGCCGCGGAACGGGAAGTTATGAAATTCGAACCCTGTTTCGGTTGCGACGTTGCCGCCAAACACGGCTGATCCCTCGATTTGGCCGCTGTGTAGATGCGCATTCGCATACGGTGCGAGCACCGACCCCTTATGGTCGAAACTGGCTGTGGCGAGTTCCGTGGCGTCCACATAGTTAAACAGGATGTTGTTGGCCACCACGCCAGTCACGCGCATCGTCCCGTTGCTCAGGCTCGCGGACGCACCGTGAATGTTAACCAATACTGTGCTGCCGGCCGGCGCCGCGATGACAATGTCACTCTGCGAACAAGTCCAGTCCTGCGCCTGCACGTTAAACACGTTGAGTTGGGCATTAGTGCCGGTTAGTTTGAACCGTTGGGTGGATCTGGTCTTCGTCATCACACCTTGATCAGCCAAAGCGCCCAAAGCGCTGCTGGTTGCACGCAACTGTTCAAGAAGCACGGGGAAGGTCACGCCGCTGCCGTCATTGGGGACGTTTCCGAAGGCGTTGAAGGTCACCGGGTTCACGCGCCTGACGGTATTGTTGTCGGAGTACCTGACAGGACCATAACGCGTGCCGCCGTAGACGATATTCCCATTAATGCCCCATGAACGGTCGTAGAAATCGGCGCCGACAATCAGACGGTCAACATTGCCCGTGGCTGTGGCAACCGGTTCGCCGACCGTGGATATCCCGACACTATATCCATTGGTGATGCGAGCGGTGCCGGCGATAGCCAACCGACCTTCTGTGTCGCCGCCTATCGCGGCAAAGTCGCCGAATATCATCGCATTGAAGTTCGTTGCAATTCCAAGCGGGTCGCAGGTCTCGTTCGGCACCGCAAGCAGAACTACGGCTGTGTCTGTGGCTGTGACGTTGGTCACGCCCGGTAGATTGCCGCCCATGGCATCCGTCGGATGCGCCGTCACCGTTCCCACGTTTGTTACACTCGCGCTCAGCGTCGCCGTCGCGGTCATTGTTACACTGGCCCCAGGCGCCAGAATACCGGCCGCATTACCGATGGCGCCAAGCTTGTCGTCCGTTACCGTTACGGAATTTAGATATGTGTTGCCAATGTTGCTCACAACATACGTGTAGGTCACCGGCCCAGCCGCAGACAAAACATAGGCACTGCCATCCGGAGCCGAACCAGCCGTTTTCACGATACGCACACCAGACGTCAACACTGCATCGTAGAAGTTGTTGCCGGTTGAGGCAACGCCGCTGACCAGCGTAACCGCCAGCGTGTTGTTCACCGGCAGGGTGCTGGTGTAGCCGGCCAAATCGCTCTCGACGATCGTATAGGCACCGGGTAGGACGTTCGTGAACGAGTACGCGCCGCTGGCGCTGGTCGTGGTGGTCGCAACCACCGTGCTGCCCTGTTTGAGGGTCACGGCAACAACGGCGATGCCATTGGTATCTGCCGAATCAACCACACCGTTGCCGTTCACATCGAGCCGCACGTTACCGCTGATGGCGGTCTTCTGCGTGTCATAGAACAACGCCGTCGCCGTGCTGCCGGCCGTGACCGTCACCGCATCGGTGTTGTCCACCGGCAGTGTGCTGCTGTAACCGGCCAGGTCGGTCTCGACCACTGTGTATGCGCCAGGCATGACGTTCGTGAAGCTGTACCCGCCCTGCGCGTCGGTCGTGGTGGTCCCGATTACCGTGCTGCCCTGCTTCAGGGTCACCGTCACACCAGCGATGGCGTTAGTGTCGCCAGTCTGTACGATACCGTCGCCGTTCAGATCGACCAGCACCGAGCCGCGCACCGTGCCCGGCAGCGTGTCGTAGAAGTTGTTGCCGGTCGAAGCCGTGCCGCTGACCAATGTCACCGCCAGCGTGTTGTTCACCGGCAGGGTGCTGGTGTAACCGGCCAAGTCGGTCTCGACGACCGTGTATGCGCCGGGAAGGACGTTCGTGAACGAGTACGCGCCGCTGGCGCTGGTCGTGGTGGTCGCAACTACCGTGCTGCCCTGTTTGAGGGTCACGGCAACAACGGCGATGCCATTGGTATCTGCCGCATCAACCACACCGTTGCCGTTCACATCGAGCCGCACGTTACCGCTGATGGCGGTCTTCTGCGTGTCGTAGAACAACGCCGTCGCCGTGCTGTCGGCCGTGACCGTCACCGCATCGGTGTTGTCCACCGGCAGTGTGCTGCTGTAACCGGCCAGATCGCTCTCGACCACTGTGTAACTGCCGGGCATGACGTTCGTGAAGCTGTACCCGCCCTGCGCGTCGGTCGTGGTGGTCGCAACCACCGTGCTGCCCTGCTTCAGGGTCACCGCTACGCCGGCGATGGCGTTGGTGTCGCCAGTCTGTACGATACCGTCGCCGTTCAGATCGACCAGCACCGAGCCGCGCACCGTGCCGGGCAGCGTGTCGTAGAAGTTGTTGCCCGTAGAAGCCGTGCCGCTGACCAACGTCACCGCCAGTGTGTTGTTCACCGGCAGGGTGCTGGTGTAGCCGGCCAAATCGCTCTCGACGATCGTATAGGCGCCGGGTAGGACGTTCGCGAACAGGTAGTAACCAGCGGCATCAGTCGGCACTGTCGCCACCACCGCTCCGCCCGCGTTCTTGAGCGAGACCGTCACGCTCGCAATGCCATTCGTGTCGGTCGGGTCAGCCACGCCGTTACCGTTCGCGTCCACTCGCACTTTGCCGCTGACCGATGCGTACTGCGTGTCGAAGAAGTTGTTTTCTGTTGAAACCTGCCCGCTCGCCAGCGTCAAAGGAATCCGATTGTCGTTGGGCAGCACCCTGTCGGTTGTACTCGCGTATCCCGGCAAGTCGGTTTCCACCACCGTGTAACTGCCCGGCATCACGTTTACAAACAAGTAAGTTCCGCTTGCCGTCGTGGTCGTACTTGCCACCGTCATGCCGCCGGCATTCTTCAACGTCACGGTAACGCCGGCAATGCCGGTCGTGTCCGCAGCTTCCGCTATACCGTCTCCGTCAACGTCCACCCGTACGCTGCCGGAGATGCTTCCGGGCTGCGTGTCGTAGAAATTGTAACCTGTGACCGTCTGACCATTTAGCACTGTCACCGCCAGCGTGTTGTTAGCCGGCAGAGTGCTGGTATATCCGGCAGGGTCGGTTTCGAAGATCGTGTAGGCGCCCGGAACCAGGTTGGTGAACACATAGCGACCGGCCGCATCCGTCGTGGTAGTGGCGACCACTGTCCCATTCGACTTCAGCATTACCACAACACCAACCAGGCTGTTCGTATCGGTTGCGTCCGGCACACCGTCGCCGTTCTGGTCTAGAAACACCGCGCCGGCAACGTTACCCATCGGCTTCACGCCAAACACCGAAAAGCTCACCGTCTTCATGCCCTCGGTGCCTTCGGCCGCTGTCGCCGCGATCGTATAGTTCGTGCCCATGGGTCCCGTGTTCCATGCCAATTCGTACGTCTTGGTACCCGTGGTGCTGGCCACCACGTTCGCAACGGTCAGATGCGCGGTTCCGACGGTGCCGGACGGCGCAAAAGCCAGATCGAGACTCGTGATGTCGTAGGCGCCGAAGGGATCGCTCACCGTGGTACGCACGTAAACCACGGTATTCGGATCGCCGTTGGTGGTCACCACGCCGCCAGGATACGGAAGGGTGTACACGGCGAGATTGTCGACGTTGATGATCCGGTCTGCCGCCAGTTGCACCAGCGACGGTTTCGTCTGGCTGTCATATTGAACCTGGAACGGCTCGGAGTTGGTCGAAGTGTCCGTGACCGTTAAAGCTACGCGCTGGCCGGTCGCAATGGTCGCACCCGCCGGAGCAACGCCTGTCCATTCGAGCCGGTAGTAGCTGACCCGTGTTCCGTACTCAATCTTGAAGTTATCGAAGTAGGCCGTGTTGCTCGTGCCAAATTCCACAATCCGCACCTTCGTCTGGGCCGAAATGAAGTCCGACAAGTCCAAGGCAAAGTGCTTGTAAGTCGAAGACTGCGCCCCGCCCAATGTGGCAACCGTGGTCCATGTGTTTCCATCCGCGCTGGCCTGAACATAGTATCCCTGTCCGGCGCTGAACGTTCCGGCCAGGCGGTAATCGAAGCTTAGCCCAAGTTTCGCGCTTTGCGTCATAAATCATTGAAAATCAACGCCCAAATTTTCGCGGCACTACAAAGTTGCCGACCGGGCGCGATCTTCGATCTGAACGGGATGTTTCCCGATCACGGATCGGTTACGGGGCAG
>CAIYGI010000022.1 GCA_903925685.1 uncultured bacterium | reverse complement strand
CAACCCCTTTGTGCCGGCGGTCAACACCTCGTGAGCCTCGCCCACGCGCCGGGTTCGGACGCACCGCCATTCACTCTCAGGTGGCCGCCCGCTTTGGGGCGGCTACCTGAGCAGTTACGATTCGCAAAGAAAGCCGGCGGAGCCGACAGCGGGGTCGCAGATGGTCTCGCCGAGTTTTGGGGCGGTGACGGCGACGATGGCGCGAATGAGCGGGCGCGGGGTGTAATACTCGCCGCCATTGCGTCCGGCGTTGCCCATGTTTTTGATCTTGGCTTCGTAGAGGTGCGAGAGTTCGTGTTTTTCGTTCTGGGACTGGAAGCGGAGTTCGTCGATGTGGTCAATGATCTCGCGCAGGTTGTAGCCGCTCTGAATGCGGTTCTTGATCTCGCCGAAGATTTCACCGATCTTGTATTCGATGGTGTTCGGGCCGGTGGCTTTGTCGTTCTCAAGTGCGTCCAGGTATTTTAAGAACAGGAGCCAGGAGGTCTGCTCGGTGTAATCGAGTTCGCTGGTGCAGCCGGCATCTTTCCAGAGCACGTCGTCGATGTTTTTGAAGGCTTGTTCGAACACTGTGGATTAGTTCTTTCTGAATAAATGACGGTTAATAGCCCGTAATGGCGCGTGAGCGTAGGCAAGGGACTGAAGATGCGAGAGCATGAGGCATGATTGTGGCAGGACCGGAACGAAATGCAAGCGCGGAGGTTGGTCCCAAATCCTCGCCTAAACACGTTGCGGCCGTGTTGCTGACGGGTCTTTCGCACATGCCCACACGGCGACGGAGGCCCGTCGTCCTCCAGGGAACGTTATATAGTTTGACTGGAACATTAGCCGAACATCAAGGCGGTACCCGAGTCGACGGACTTTACCATCTGGAATACGAAGGTCTCTAATTCAGCGCATGCGGCCCCTCAAGCCGCCGGAACGACCCAGCCAAAACGGTCCTCTTCCTCGCACAACTGGATACGCGTCAGATGGTCGTACAACGCCTGGGTCACCTTGCCAACCTTGAAATCGTTAAAGACCGTTTCCCGGCCTTCGTGGGTAATCGAGCCGATGGGACTGACCACCGCGGCGGTGCCGGAACAGAAGACCTCGTCCGCGGCCAGCGCCTCCTCCACCGGCAGGCTCTTTTCAATCACCGTCAATCCCATGACCTCCCGCGCGATCTGCATCACCGACTTGCGGGTGATCCCCGGCAAAATCGAACCGAGCTTGGGCGTCAGCAGGGTCTGGCCCTTGACGCAGAAGAAATTGGCCGCGCCGACCTCTTCGATGTACTTTTCCTCGCGGGCGTCGAGGTAAATGCATTCGCTGAAACCATTGGCCTTGGTTTTTTGGGCGGGCAGCATGACGCCGCCATAGTTGCCGATGAATTTAACGCCGCCAGTGCCTTTCGGCGCCGCGCGGTGGAACTCGCGGGTGATCTCGAGTTTGATCGGTTTAAAGCCCGTTTTGAAATACAGGCCGACGGGAGAGGCGTACACCATGAAGGTGTATTCCGGCGCGGGGGAAACCCCCAGGACCGCGCCGGTGCCCCATAGACAGGGCCGGATATAGAGGCTGCCCTTGCCGTACGGCGGGACAAAGCCGGCATTTCTGCGCACCATTTCGCAGACCACTTCCACGAACTTGTCCACGGGAAAGGCCGGCATGCAGACGCGCTGGGCGCCCTCGGCCAGGCGCTTGCCGTTCTCGGCGGGGCGGAACAAGACCAGCTTGCCGGTTTTCGTCCGCAGCGCCTTCATACCCTCGAACAGGCCCTGGCCGTAATTCAATACGCCGGCGGCGGGAGAGATCGAGATATTCCCGTACGGCAGATAGGCGCCCTTGTCCCAGATGCCCTCGGCCTTGCATCTGCCGAGGAACATGGTGTCGGCGGGCATGATGGAAAAAGAGAGGTTGTCGAAATCGATCTTGGACGGCATGGTAAGGTTCCCTAATTACTGCGCTGCTTCGAATCCCAGTTTCATGACCTGCAAATTCCTGCCGATGAGCGGTTGAAGTTTTTGGGGAAAGGTTTTGTGCATGGCCTTCTCGACCGCCTCGATGGAAACCATGCGGGTCAGCTTGATCACGGCGCCCAGCATCACCATGTTCGCCATGCGTCCATCGCCCTGCTTGAGCGCAATCTCCGTGGCGTTGACATACACCGCCTTGATATCCGGGCGCGAATTTCGTTTGTTCACCAGGCTTGCATTCACGAACAACAAGCCGCCCGCCGACAGCCTGCCCTGAAAAAGATCGAACGAGGCCTCGTCCATGGCCACCACGACTGTCGGATCTTTTACGATCGGCGTGCCGATCTCATCGTCGGACACGACCACGGTGCAATTCGCCATGCCGCCGCGCATGGCGATACCGTAGGAGGGGAAGAATGTAACCTGCCGGCCTTCGACCATTCCGGCATGGGCAAGCAAAGTTCCCATCGAGATCACGCCCTGTCCGCCAAATCCCGCGAATATGCAACGATGTTCCATGTCCCCGCCTTCTTACGCCTTCGGCGCCACGCAGACTCCGTCCACCTTGTACTCGCCCAGCGGGTACTGAGGCGCCATGTTATTGGCGACAAAGTCCAGCGACTCGACAGGCTGCATGCCCCAGTTGACCGGGCAGGAAGAGAGGACTTCTACCAGCGAGAAACCCTTCCGGTTGAGCTGGACATCGAAGGCCTTTTTGATGGCCTGTTTCGTCTTGATCACATTGGCGGGCGTATGCACCGAGCTGCGCGCCAGGTATGTCACGCCGTCAAGGCTTTGAAGGAGTTCGCAAATACGGATCGGATGGCCCATGCCCGAGGCGGCATCGCGCCCGCCCGGACAGGTGGTGGCCTTCTGCCCCGGTAGCGTCGTCGGCGCCATCTGCCCGCCGGTCATTCCGTAAATGGCGTTATTCACGAAGACGGTGGTGATGTTTTCGCCGCGGTTGGCGGCATGCACGATTTCCGCCGTGCCGATCGAGGCCAGGTCGCCATCTCCCTGGTAGGCCAGGACGAAGGTATCCGGCCGGGAGCGCTTGATGCCGGTCGCCACCGCCGGGGTCCGGCCGTGGGCCGACTGGCAGACATCCAGATCCAAAAAGGTGTAGGCCAGGATGGAGCAGCCCACGGGCGCCATGAAGACGCAATTATCGGCGAGCTTGTATTCCTCGATCAACTCGCAGATCACGCGATGCACCACCCCGTGTCCACAGCCGGGGCAATAAGGGGAGGGCCTGTCGTTCCACAGGGAGGATCGGCCGGCGATTTTTTGCATGTCCGTATCGCTCATAAAGATACCCGCCTCAGGAGGCTTTCCAATCGATCACGGTGCCCCGTGTCGTTATGGCGCCCGCCCGTTTGTTCGCCAGCACATGGGCGATGATTTCCATGATGTCCTGTTCCCTCGGAATCCCGCCGCCCGGGCGGCCGTGGAAATGAACCGCCGCATCGCCCAGCACCGCCAGCTGGACATCCTCGACCATCTGGCCGAGACTCATCTCGACCACCAGAAATTCGCGGGTTTTCCTGGCCGCCCGGGCAATCGCCTGATAGGGGAACGGCCAGAGCGTAATGGGACGGATCAAGCCGATCTTCAGACCCTTGGCGCGGGCCTGCCGGAGCACTTCCTTGCAGATGCGGGAGGTGGTTCCATACGCGATCAAAATCAAATCCGCATCCTCGCAACGAAGCATCTCGAGCATCGGTTCGTTTTGCTTGATCGCCTCGTACTTGGCCTTGAAAAGCCAGTTCCACTCCTCGATCACCCCTTCCTCCAGCGAAAGCGAGTTGATCAGGTTGGGTTTGCGGCCGTTGCGTGCGCCGCCCACGGCCCACGGCTTGGGCGGCGGATCAGGCTGGATCTCGCTCAGCGTGACGGGCTCCATCATCTGCCCGATAATGGCATCGCCCAGTATCAGCACCGGGTTGCGGTAGCGATCCGCCACGTCGAACGATTTGGCCGTCAGGTCGGCGGCTTCCTGCACGGTCGACGGCGCATATACCACCAGATGATAATCGCCGTGCCCGCCTCCCTTGCAGGACTGAAAGTAATCCGCCTGCGAAGGCGCAATATTCCCAAGGCCGGGACCGCCCCGCATGATATTCACGATCACCGCTGGCAGCTGGGCCCCCACCAGATAGGAGATGCCTTCCTGCTTCAGCGAGATGCCGGGGCTGGAGGAGCTGGTCATGCTGCGCATGCCCGCCGCCGCCGCGCCATAAACCATGTTGATGGCCGCCACTTCGCTTTCCGCCTGGATGAAGGTCCGGCCCTTCCTTGGCATATGCAAGGCCATGTAGGCGATCAGTTCGTTTTGCGGCGTGATTGGATAACCGAAATAGGACTGCACGCCGGCCCGGATGGCCGCTTCGGCTATTGCCTCGTTGCCCTTCATCAAGACCCGTTCGCCCATGGGAACTCCCATCGCAGCTCAACTTTTTTTGGTGGACCGCCATACCGTAATGGCGCTGTCGGGACACATCAGGGCGCACATGCCGCAACCGGTGCATTGCTCCGGTTGAGCCGCCGTCAGGTAGCGGTAGCCATGTTTGTTGGATTGACCCTGTTGGGAAAGACTTGTCACGGCGAACTTGCAAGCCGCCAGGCACAGTCCGCAGCCCTTGCACATGTCTATGTCTATTACTATTTTCCCTTTAGCCATCTGGCACTCCTGAGTCACCCAAGCGGGAATTTGGCATCAAGACACGCTTGCACAGGCATTGACGATACCGAAAAAGCGCCTAAAATGCAATCGTGAAGGCGAGCGAAGTTCACACTTCCTGATCTCGGAGGAAAATGAGTTGGCACTTTTCTGGTATTTATCAGGCGAGTTCGTAGATCAAACGCGCGCCGGTTTCAGGGTGGTAAAAAGCGGCGTGGGTTAAATCTGCGAGGAGTGCGCTGAT
>CAIYGI010000021.1 GCA_903925685.1 uncultured bacterium | reverse complement strand
TGGTCGTGTAACTCATCGTCAGCAGCAGGTTCGTTCCCTCCGTCATGCTGGCAACATCGAACCCTCCATTGGTGTAGGCGAGCGCAACCTGATAGCCGTTGGGTTCCCGCGATTGCGTCATGCGGCCGACATTGTTGTAGGCAAAGGACCACGCGAAGCCCGCCTCGTCAGTCACATTGGTTGGCTGCAAGGCGGTGTTGTAAAGGTAACTCACACGGCTGCCGTCGGGCGCGTCCGCGTAGACGATGGTGCCCTGGTGGGGGAAGGCGGAGTTCAGCCCGATCTTGTAGCGCGTCTTATGCCCGTTGCGGTCCGTGAAGAACGTGGACGGATTGCCATCCTCGCCGCCGTTGTAGTAGAGCACCTGCGTGCTTCCGTTGGTGAACGTCGCCGTGATCCGCTGGCGCATCCACATGCCCCACCAGTCCGGGTCCTGAAATCCGTAGGTAAACGTGACCCGGCCTTCGTGCGTGCGCAGCGCCTTGATGTATCCGTCATCCGCCTCCGATTCATAGAACTCGAATTCGGACGTGACGCCGCCCATGTCGGTCACGGCCGCCAGGTAAGCATTCGACGAATAGGCGAACGACGCCGAGCGCCCGAAGGGGTCCACGATGTTCGTAATGACCCCGCTGTCCGCGTAGTAGAGCCGCGAGGTTTGCGACAAAGCGTCAACCACGGCCGTCAATTGGACTTCCGGCTCGTTCGTGTAGAGCAGGGTGATGGCGTTGCCGTGGCGATCCACGATTTTCTTCAACAGGGCTTGCTGGACGTCCGGGGCGCCTTCGGGGGCGCCGTATTGCCAGGTGGTTCCTTCGGGCAATAGGAGATTGAACTGGTTGGTGCCCAACTTCGTGAGTTTGTCGAACACCCGCGCCGGCGCCGTGAAGGTGTTCGTGCCGGCGATGGGGGAGTACACATCGTTGCGGCCGTCGGGCATGAATACAGTCACCGTGCCGCCGCCCGAGGCCGGCGTTTCGATGATGTAGCTGTGATACCCGAAGAACCACTTGGGGCCAAACGACGGCAGACTGGCGTCAGCGTCGATCGAATTGTAGGCCATGGTGAATTCGACCGCCGGACCGACCGCCGGTTCGTACCAGAGTGGCGTGTCCTTGGCAAACACGTTCATGCTAATCGGCGTGAAGCCCCAGACGGGCATGCCCCTGCCGTTGCCCATCGTGCCGCCGACTTTTCCGGTATTGCAGCCCTCGTCGCGGTTGACGTTCTCCACGCCGCAGCAGCCGCCGACGAACGAACGAAGTTCGTTCTGATTTAGGATCGCTAATTCTCGATTACCGATTGGAAGAGACGAAGCGAGAGAAAGGTTTTGCTCAAGTCGATCCGAAGGCACGAGTGCCAGGCCGGACCATTCTTCGGCAAACTGTTCGGGCGTCATGGTGACGACATGGTTCAGAATGGGATCGAAGAGGCGCAAGTTGCCGGCGGCATCCCGTCCGGTCACCGTCACGAAGTGGTTGAAACGGTAGTGCGCGATGAACGGGGTCGGCAGACCGGCGGCGCTCTGGGCCTGAACGCCCTGCAAGGGCAAACCGCACTGCGCGCTGAGTGCCGCCAATTCGTCCGCGCGGAAACCATAGTCCGCATTGGCTGGCATGCCGACCAGGCTCCCGGCTTGTTTGGTCTTGCCGGATGCCTGTAGAAGGCAGATCAGAGACTCCACCGCGCAACGGCGAACCCACTTGGCTTCGGTCTTGTACAGACTCGCGCGCATCAGCCAGTGGCGCGCGTGGTCGCGGCGACGCCGGTCGGGATCAAGATGGGACATTTCGGTCCACATCGTCTCCGCCTGATCGAAATTGCCGCGCATGAACTCCAGCATCGCCAAACGAAGACGCGCCTTGCAGGCGATGTCGTCGCTGTAGTCGGCACGTCCGCCGCGATCAACCAAAATTTGCCGAAAATGGCGTTCCGCCTGGGTGTAGCGGCCGTTGAAACGATCCTCGCAGCCGAGGTGCAGTTCCGCCTCGCCATGCCACGCGCTATCCGGGTAGGCGGCCAGGTGCCGCTTGAACAGGGGCACGGCCGCCTGGTAGTCGTGCCGGTTCCACGCATCCATGGCCTGCCCGAAGAGCAGTCGGTCGTCGGCGCCGGCAGGAGTCTTGACCTCTCTCGGCGACAGGGCGCCGCCTAACTGGCCACTGCGGATGAGTTCGCCATCGCTTGGCGCCTGTCGCAAATCCAGCGGCCTAAGCGATACGCTACAGGAGTCGCAGTCCGCTTGGCGGGCGAAACTTACGCCCATCGGGGCAAACGTCAATGCAGCCACAAATGTAAAAAGAATCGGTTTCATAGCGCAGCTCCTTCGTTAGGCTCCAGAATTACGATCAACGGGGGTGTCGTATCGGGGTTGTCCGGATCCTGCCACACCGCCGGGTCGAGCGGGGCGAAGTCCACTCCATCCGGAATCCCGTCGCCGTCCGTATCGGGTTTGAGGGGATCCGTGCCAAGCACAAGTTCCTCTGCGTCCGTCAAACCGTCGTTGTCCGAGTCCGGATCGATCGCGTCGGGAATCCCATCGCCGTCCTGGTCGCCTTCTGGCGAATTCGTGAAAAGGTCCTGCCCGTCCGGAATCCCGTCGCCGTCCGTGTCCGGGTTCGCGGGGTCGCTGATGTATCCCATGACCGCGCCGGTGATCTCATCGCCATCCCGAAGGCCGTCGCCATCGGAATCGGCGCTGCTGGGATCCGTCCCCAGCAACCACTCCTGCTGATTTAGGAGGCCATCAGTATCTGAGTCGACAAGACTGTCGGCAACCAGCGGGTTTAGTCCGTGCGCAACTTCCCAACCGTCGGACATTCCGTCACCGTCCGTGTCGGGATTGTAGGGATCGGTGCCCAACGCGCGTTCGACCGAATCGGCAAGCCCGTCGCCATCCGCATCGCCGATATCCGGGACGATGGGGTTGGTCCCGAACTGATACTCTTGGGCGTTCGTAAGACCGTCGTTATCCGTATCCACGGATGGATCGGCACTCGTCGGATCGCCGAAGTACAGCGTCTCCCACCAATCCGGAAGTCCGTCGCCATCGGTATCCACGAATTCGTCGGCGCCGATATCCACGGCCCCGCCCCACGGCCGCGCCTCGCCGTCAAAGTCGTCCGCGGGCGCATTGCTTGATCCCGCATTGTAGCACGGTGAGTTGGTGCTCAGAAGATGGCTCCCATCGATGCGAAGCAATGGGTTGCCCGTGATGATCCCGGTTCCCGAATAACCGCCTTGGATGCAGCAATACGAGGCGGTCAGCGATGTGTTGGTTAGAGCGATCTCACTACCAGCGCCCGACCAGACGATGCAGTTCCGCAACGCGATTTCGGTGCAGTTACTGCCATATACGCCGGCGCCGTTCTGCGCTGTGTTCGTGAACAACGTGCAATTGGCGAAGGTAACGGTCCCTGAGAAGCCGGCGCAGAAGACGGCGCCGCCGTCGTTGGTCGCGTGGTTCTGGGAGAGAACGGAGTTCTCGATACAAGCGTTGACATTCGTCATGCCATCGGTATATGCCACGGGAGGAAAAGCGACTCCTCCGCCCAACGGGGCAGCGTTCCCCGAAACCAGACATCTTTTCACGACTAACGAGGGGTTCCAGGACCCGATGCCACCGCCGCTGACCGGCGCCAGATTGTCCACGATTGAGCAGTCGACGATTTCGTGCCACTGCTCTGGGTACCCGTAGGTTTCCGTGAAAACGCCGCCCCCGTGGCCACTTGTCCAGAAGTAGTCGCCGTGGGCTACCGTGTTGCTGGCAATGTAGCACCGCTCCAAAGTAGAAGTCCCCCCATCGCCGCCCATATGAACACCGGCCCCTGAACCCCAGTCCACGGTGTTTTCGGTGATAGTGCAATCGCTGACCACTGCGTTCCCCGCCATCTCAACTCCGCCGCCATAGGCATTGTTATAGCCGGAACTGCCCGTGGCCGCGTTGTTTCGAACAACGCATTGACTCACTCGTGTGTTATCACAAGCTATCACGCCGCCCCCGCCCCAATAACCGCCCGTGTTCAAAAGTATCTGGCATCGAACCACCGTCGTGGAGGAACCAACCCAACAGTACACGCCGCCTCCACGATAGCCGTAGTTGCCCATCACGAGGCAGTTTGTAACCAAGCCGTTGCCTTCCGACCAAATCCCGCCACCGAAAAAGGCTTCCGAGTTGTTCATCGTCGAGTCTTCAAGAACAGGACAACCGTTCGTTACCAGCAAGGCCACGCAGCCGCCATAGTCAGCCATGTTGTCCACGAACTGACACCCTTTCACAAGAGGAGATGCGCCCGCCAGACATGCCAATCCGCCCCCGTAAGAATATCCGTAATTCACGTACGCTTCGTTGTTAGACAAAACGCAGTCTATGATCGTGGGACCCGAGTTGCTACAGACTATGCCTCCGCCATATCCAAGAAGAGGAATGCCGTAAATCAGCGTCTTCCCGCGAATGATAGAAAATCCTTTGAGAACTGACCGCAGGTCTTCCCCGTGGTAAAATGCGAATCCTCGTCCCCACTGATGGCAATCGATAGTCGTCTGCACGGGTCCCTGTTCGGACACGAGCGTGATTCTCTTGCCGCCAAAATCGAGATTGTAGTTCCCCGCGCCGGAGTATGTCCCGGTCGCCACCATCACGATTCCGTAGTCCGGTGCGTTGCTGATACCCGCCTGAATCGTCATCACGCCGTTGCTGACAACAAGATCGGGCGCGGGGATGCTACTTGGATTCAGAGGGTTCGATCCGTGCTTGTACTCGTAGATGTTCAGGTATCCATCGCCATCCGCATCCTGCGTCGCCTCACCCGCTACCAACGGGTTGAACCCGTATGTCACTTCCCAACCGTCCGGCAATCCGTCCGCGTCCGTGTCGGCATTCGTCGGGCATGTGCCGGTTTGGAATTCCTGCCAGTTGGACAACCCGTCATGATCAAAATCCGCTCCTTCCTGATACAGGCCGGCGACACGGTTGCTCGACAATTCCTGCCAGAAGACGAGTACATCGTCGAGCGTGCCGGCAAAGTGGTTGCTCGGGGAGGCGTCGGCGGTTGCGCCGAGCCGGGGATTTATGGCGTCTTGAGTCATGTCCCCAAAGCCGGTGCCCCAGTTGTAGTTGGTCTCAACAGCAAGTACGCCATCGACGTACAACCGCTGGTAAAGGCCGCCATAAGTGCCCGCAACGTGCCGCCAGACACCGTTGGAGAGCGTGCAGGACAACTGGACGGCCTTGGCGCCGGAGGCGCAGACTGTGAATGCCAGCTTGCCGTTTTCATACCCGAGGCTGTATCCGGCGGAACCGCTCGT
This sequence comes from uncultured bacterium, assembly GCA_903925685.1. GTDB lineage: Bacteria > Verrucomicrobiota > Kiritimatiellia > CAIKKV01 > CAIYGI01 > CAIYGI01. The sequence goes on along the minus strand of CAIYGI010000021.1, from coordinate 4,024 downwards.
GACACGTTTGCTGAAGAAGGCCGCGGAACCGTTTGTGTAGTCGCGGTCGGGACGCATCCAAAGCGCCACGCTCACGAAACTGGGTTTTAGGCTGGCACTGTTGGTCAATTGCACGTAACCGTTCGTACCGTCCAGCCTCAGGCCGTTGCTCACGACGCCGGAGGTCCAGGCGTTGGAAGTTGCGTTCCACAGGACGCCGTGGTTGGCGTTGGCTGTGGAATCCAACACATTCGTGCCGCTGGAAGCGTCAAGTTTCCACCAGCCGGCCGCGTCGGAGCGGATGCCTGCGAAGGGATCGAGGCCGTACAGCACTTCCCACCAATCCGGTAGACCGTCGCCGTCACTGTCGGGATCGGCCAGCGTCAGGTCGATATTCGTGATGTTCCCGTCGAGGAAAACGGGATTCCCGGCATGTTCGCCCCACGCCTCCCAATAGGTGGCGTCGGTGTCGCCATCGGTGTCCCGCCACGCCCAAACCCAGTAGTTCGTGTTGGGCGGCAGGTGCGTTATCGTGTAGGCACCAGGTTGCGAAATGCTGTTGGAACAGAGGCCGATCCAACTGTCAGACGAGGTGCTGGCGACTACCCAGATCGTGCCGGTCTGCGGGCCAGCGTAGGTGATAACGCCGCTGACGTTCCACGGATGGTTGGTTACGTTGTTAGGGTCGGTCCCGGCCTGATATTCCTCAAGGTTCGTGTATTCGTCGCCGTCCGGGTCGTCGCCAGCGCCAGAATTCGTGATGCTGCCGAAATTGGCGATTTCCCACCAGTCGGGGATACTGTTGGTGTTAATATCCGGGTCGACCAGCGGGAAATCAGCGCCAACAACCTTGTTGGTGATCTCGATCGCGTTGGTGGAATACGCGCCCCAGGCCTCGGCCAACCCGTTGCTGGCGTCGCCAATAGAGTCCATGAACGCCTTGATCCAGTAGTTCGTCGCCGTGAGGTTCGAAATGCGGTACGGGCCGGGGGTGTTCAAACGAACGGAGTTGTTGGTCGCCCAGCTATCGGCCGTTTCGACGGCCACGACGATCACGGGGCCGGTCTGTCCGCCGGTATAACTGATCGTGCCGCGCACGTTTGGCGGGTCGTTGGGGTCAAGCGGGTTGTGGCCGTGCGCAACCTCCCAGCCGTCTCCCATACCGTCATCGTCCGTGTCGAATAGCGCAGGCGACGTGCCCCAGGTCAGTTCGCCTTCCACGAACTGCCCGCCGTTGGTCTTCACGCCAGCCGGGTAGGCGTTAGTCGGCACGACGCCACTGTAGCCATCTACAAGGCCATCCGCGTCGGTATCCACATTGGTTGGTGAGGTCCGGTCGATCCAGAGTTCGGAAAAATCGTTTCGTCCATCACCATCGCTATCTTGGTCCGCATTCCCGACGACCCAGAATTTCCGGGGCTGGTTGTACATATTCGTGTCTACCCAAGTGAATGACAAACCGTTGGTCGCTTCATTCAGGGTACAGTACCAACTCCATGGGGTTGCAGTGTTTCCGAGGTTCGTTGCAACCAGCACGTCGAGGTTGTGATTCCAGTCTCCGGGCAGGCCGATCGTTAACTCTACGCCGTTGGTGACGGGTTTCACTCCGGCGATGATGAGTTGCGCATAGGTGGCGTCCAGGAGGCTTTGCATGCTGTTCATGCTCTGCATGCCCAGCCCGCCACTGGACGAATCCGACGCGAACGCGGCGGCGAGCGCATCGATTTCGGCCTGCAATTCCGCCGCTTCGTCCGCAACAGCCAGGTCGGCTGGCGTAACAAGACAGAGAACGATACCCACCCTGGCAGGGTCGCGAGATTGTAAGTCGTAGTCGTCCTCGCTCCACCACTGGCGGTTCCAGGTCGAGTCGTCCGTATAGGACGCCGTGGCGAAGACCTGTCCGGCGGCGTTCAGGAAAACGATGCTGTTCAAAGAGCGGATCTGGATGCAAGTGACCGGGTATTGCCGGCAACCGCCTTGGTCAACGCCGATCAATCCGTTCGTGAAAGCGGCGGGGAAACTGTCGCGCGAAGCGAGCACCGCCGGCCAGGAGGGTTGCTGAAAGACGGTGTGAATGTCGGGGGGCATCATCGGCTCGTACGGGGCCCGCCTTGCGAGAAACTCGTCGACCAGATCGGAAACCGAGGCCAGCGGGTCGCGGGTGGTGTCGACGCCGAAGTAGTCATCCGCGTTCAGTGCGGGAACCAAGCAGAGCAAACCAGCCAGCGTGACGGTCGAAATAAAGGAACGCATACGTCCTCCCTCGCTTCCAAAACCAAGACTTGATCTCACGCTGCTCTTTCCGTCGGCCGGAGTCAAGGGGATTGTCGCCGCTGACTTTCGCCATGGCAAGGGGGCGCGGACGCCGCGCAGCAAGGCGTTGGCCTGTCGGATCGCCATGCGGGCCAGTCCCGGTATTCGGCAGGACGTCGACGAGGGTTCTTGGCTGGCGGGGCGGTCGATGGCGGCTGGTGGTAAACACGGGTGGCCAGGTCAGGTATAATTGATACAGGCTGCTTCTGAGGCAGGTTGAGAGGAGCCTTGTCGGGTTCATGCTGTCCGGCGTCGCACGTCCGTCTGCTTTGCCTGCGGGACTCTGTGAGCACGGATGAACGCATTAAGGTCGGCCTGGTCAAACATGACTCGGACGCCAATTCGAACGCTTGCCAGATTACCGGAGTCAACGGCGCGCTGAATCGTCCAGCGTGATATGCCGCCCAGAAACCGACATGCTGTTGGCACGTCCATGAGCCCGCCATTGGGTCGAGACGTCTCGCCGAGAAGCACCGGCATGGCCAGTTCGATGCACTCCTGCTCGACACCAAGGCCACTCAGCACATTTTTCAGGATTGTTCCGTCAATTTTCATGCGAGAACTTCAGGGTTCGATCTCACGCGCTGCCCCATACTTATGCCAGATGTCTCAAGAGTCAGTAATTCCGCCGAGAACTCACGTCCGCACGGTCTATGGTTGGCTTCCGCCGGCACAGACGCTACGGCAGACTGTATGTTGACCTGCGCTTCGTCCTTCATGATCCGCTCCGCATTCCTACCAGTCGATCCAATGGAATCGTCGTGTAACTCGGATTCCGGGAACAGTTGCGATCATCTGCCCACATCGGCAGGCATTTCACTCCGCCAACTTACTGCTGTGGAACACCTGAAGGTACATCTCGTCGACCATGATATTCAGACCGCGCTTTGGATCGTACGCATGGCTGATACGGACATAGAATCGCCTGCCAGCCAATCCCTCCGTGTCAAGAGATCCAGGAAGAGTATATGGCATCTCAAGTGCGTTCAGAGCCATTCTGTAGCGCGCAGTGTGATTCCAAGTGCCGTGAGTTGTTACCCCGAAGTCGAACTTGTACCCGTGCAACTCCGTCCCGACGATCTCGACGAAGAAGTGAAGCGCGAGAGCAGGATTGTAGACTTCCCTTTGCAGAATCAGGCCGCGCAGGAAATGAGCACTAAGCACATTTACAAGATACACCTGCCGGGGATCAGGCAGATTCAGGTACGTTGTCATGACACACCTCCGTTTGACGAAGCGAGCAGAAGACGAGCAACATCGGTCCACAATGTAGGCGTTGTATCCCGAAAGACCTGACACCATCCGTCTTCCAGGAAGTGGAGTTCAGACCGCGGGATTCTCCAGCTCCGCCGCAGCGCGCTTTCTGGCAGTTCATTGACTCTCTGTTCCATGGCGGCCACGAAGGTTGGGACAGGACGCGAGCATAGCCCATTTACTTTTGTGGCCCAATCGAGCATGTTGAACCGAACCGTGCGGAAAGCATCTGCAAGATCGGATGCGACCGCGTACCGATCAACAATTGTGTTAGACGATCCGCAGAGCATTTCGATCTCCTTCTGCGCCGCAAGTGCGGCGGAGCGAAGCTCGATATGCTTAGCCCAAGTTTCGCGCTTTGCGTCATAAATCATTGAAAATCAACGCCCAAATTTTCGCGGCACTACAAAGTTGCCGACCGGGCGCGATCTTCGATCTGAACGGGATGTTTCCCGATCACGGATCGGTTACGGGGCAG
>CAIYGI010000020.1 GCA_903925685.1 uncultured bacterium | reverse complement strand
TTCACGGCGATCGAGACGGACATGCTGTCGGACTTCCCGTCGTTGTCCGTCACGGTCAGGGTCACGGTGTAGGCGCCCGTGAGCGCAAAGACGTGCTCCACCACGGCCCCGCTCGCCGTCGCGCCATCGCCGAAGTCCCAGAAGTAGGTGACGATCGTGCCGTTGGTGTCGTAGGAAGCGGAACCGTCGAAGATCGTCGCCAAAGGAACCCCGCCGGTCGAAACGCTGGGACTGCAAACCGCCATGGGCCGATCGCTCACCCGGTACAAGGTTGAGGTCGCCAGCGGGAGAAACGGATCGGCCCCTCCCTGCGGATCCTTCATGCAGACAACCAGTGTTGGCGGGTTCTTACTACTACCACCGTTGAAATTGTAATAAGTCACGGTGATGGGGTGAAACCCCGCGTTAAGCCCGATCGGCTGACTCACGGTGGTCCGGCCATTGAAAGCAGTGGCAAGAGACTGGTCCCAGATCTTTAGATTGGCCCCCTCGCTGGCACGCACCGAGAAGGTATATTCCCGCGACTGCGGCGCCAGCAGATAGCCGGTGAACCGGACCGCGATATTGGTGTCGCGTTGCCGCATCCCCAGTTGCACCCCATTGGTGGAGATGCCATTGTCGATCGGGGTGAGAAGATCGAAGTTGGGCATGACCGAGAACGGCCCCTCGTAGTACTCGTAGTTGAGCCCGGCATCCAGCCGCGATACCGTGGCCGGCGGATAGGCATAGACCACCATGACGGATACCGTGGCGACGTTGCCGTAAACCGTGCCGTCATAGACATGGAACGAGAAGCTATCGTCGCCGACGAATCCCGGGGTGGAACAGTAAAACACGTTCGACCCCGTGCCCGAGAGTGTGCCGTTCGTGGGCGCGGTGACGATCGTATAGACCAGCGGATCGCCATCCAGATCCGACGCCACAAGCGAGATCAAGTTGCTGGTGCCGGACAGCGCGCGCGCGGAGTTGGCGAATGCCACCGGCGGGTCATTGACCGGCGTTACGACCACACTCACCATGGCCGTGGCAAATCCCGCATGGCCGTCGCTCACCGTATAGGCGAAGGTATCAGTGCCATTGTAGTTTAAGGAGGGAGTATAGGTGACGCTCGTGATCAGGTTGGTCGTCACTCCGTGCGCCGGTAGCGTTACGGCGGTGAGCGTGAGCGGGTCGCCGTTCGGGTCCGTGTCGTTCGTCAGCACATTGATCGACACCGGCGTGTCCTCGGGCGTCGTCACGGAGTCCGGGACGGCCACAGGCGGGTTCACGACAGTGATGGTGACGGTGGCGGTATTGCCGGTGAGACTCCCGTCGAAGGCATTGTAGGTGAAGGTGTCGGGACCGTACGGATAGTTGGTGGGCGTGTACACGAGGTCCGGCGGAGTGCCGGTAAGCGTGCCATGCGCGGGCACTGTCGACACGGTGTAGGTCAAGGACGCCCCCTCGACATCCGCCGCTGTCAACCGGATGACTCTGGGGAGATTGTTGGTGGCGGTCACCGTCAGGTTGGAGGCGATAGGCGCATCGTTGATGGGGTTGATGACGATCGAGACTGTCGCCGTACCGCCGTCGGCCAGCCCGTCGCCCGCGTAGTACGCGAAACTGTCGGTCCCGAAAAAGTTGGTATAGGGGAGGTAAACATAGTTCGTAGGAGTGCCCGTGAGCCGCCCATGCTGGGGAAACACGCTCAGCCCAAGCCACACCGGGTCGCCATCGGCGTCGGTGGCGCTGAGCCGGATGGGTACGGCCACGTCCTCATCCGTGGCGGCGGCGAGATTCGTGACCACAGGCGCGTGATTCGCGTTCCCCGCCGGCGTCAGCCGGTTGAATACGCCCTGGCTGAGATTGGAATAACTGCCGCTCGGCGTCTGTTCGAATTTCGCGGCGCGAACCATGTAATGGACGATGCCGGTCCGTGCGGACGAATCCACGTAGTTGGTGTCGGTCAGAGGGACTGCCGTCAGCCGTGCGTAGGACCCCGTCAGCGCATCGGCGCGATACACATGGTAGCCTAGAATATCCGCGTCGGCGGACGGTCGCCACGTGAGCGCGGCATCGCTGCCGCTAAGCGAAACCGTCAGGTCCGCCGGGGGAAGCACGGGCAGCAGCCGCAGGGCCGGGTCGCCCATCAGCGCAACCTGGCGTTGGTTGCTGTACTCCGGCCACCCGCCGCTGTTCTGAACGTTGCGCACGCTATACCCGATCGGCAGTCCCAGCCCCATGTGCACTTGCCACCAGTGCGGCCGTCCAGCCCAGTCGCAGGTAAGAATCGAAGGCGCCGACGCCAGCGCCGCGCGCATGAGGTTGTCCGTGGTATCCCAGTCGCCAAAGTAACTGCCGAACAACATGGTGAAAACGGCCTGGCGCAAGCCCGATGCCAGCCCTGGCGTTGAGTCAACTCCACTGGCGTTATTGTACGAGCCGCCACCGCACCCGTAGGCACACAGGTAGCGGTTGGTGACGAGGCCAGGGTTGAAAGACCCCGCGACAACATTGGTAGGGCGAAAGAAGACGGAAAAATCGCTCCACCCGCAGGCCGCAAACGCCTCGCCCCCGAATACGCCGAAACTATCGCACACCAGCCCGCGCTTGTCCGCGATGAAGTACTGATACCGGAAATTGTGGTCCTTGTTCAGGTACTGGCGCAGCAGTTCGCGCTCGGACTGCGCAAAGGCGGGCAGACTGGCCAGATCGACCCGTCCGACCTGAAGTTCCATGGGCCCCGGCAGGAAGTCCTGATCGTACTTGCCGTCGCCTGGGACGTTACGCAGGCGGCCGCCGGCCGTGTTGCTGACCGTGGAATCGGTCCACGTCCCGTCCATGTCGGCGTAGAACGCGTCAGCCGACCAGGCGCCCTCATGTTCCAAATGTCCGTCCGGCGCGCCGCTACCCGAGTAGGGCACGGGCACATGGCCGAAGAGGAACACCGTCTTCACGGCGTTGCTGTCTGCCAGATAGTCCGCCTTGATGACGGCCTTGACGTCGGTCACGGGCGCGCTGCGGGACACGTCGTGGCGCAGCACGTTCCAGCCGTCGCCGACCAGGTCCAGTTGCAGCCGCGCGAGTTCGTTCGAGAGGTCGGCGGCATAGGTGCTGTCCACGATCAGAAGGAGTTTGCCCCGGTCTTCGACCAGAGGCATCCGGATGCCGCCGTAGAGGTACCCTTTCCCATCGTAGGTGGTGCGCGATTTATAGACCAAGTATTCATACCCCACGCCGATGGTAACGTTCGTGTCCAGATAAGAGGCGGCGGCAGGCGGCAAGGTCGCGATGGGGGCGCCCCAGGACGGGCCGTCCAATCCACGACGGTAGACATCGTATTCGGTGGCGCCGGCGTCCGATGTCCAGTTTAGTGCGATGCTGGGCGGCGATTCGGTCACCTGCGCGTAGAGCTGAACAGCACAGTTGATGGTACTCTGTGCCAGCGCCAAAGACTGCAGTTGCCAGATCGCCGCCACAGCGGCCGTCATGATTACGCGACGAATCAACATGTTCTTCTCCTGGTTGGACTATGGCAAAATCGAGGGGCGGTAGAAGACAGGGACGCCATCCGGCGCGGCGCCGTCGTTCCAGACGTTCGTTCCTGAAGCGCTGCGCGCCAGGTTGGAGACAGCGACCTCCCAGGTCCCGACGAAATTCGTCCCGCGGCGCACGGCAAAGTCGGTCGTTACGCCGCCGTTGGTCGTGCCGTACCAGACGACCTGATTGGTGCCTGGAACGCGTTTGACGGCGATGATCTTGAATACGGATGCCGCGTCCAGGGGATCTGTCCCGGCGATGCGTTCCGCCCAGTTGGCGCTGCGGTCGCGATCCGAATCCTCAAGATCCAGGGCCTCGTAGTCGTTCGCGATGCCAAGGTTGTCCATCAGCCAGCGAATGGGCGTGCCGTGGGCGGTCAGGCCATCGGGATCGATGTCGGTCGCCAGCAGGTCATCGAGCAGTCCGGCGCCCACCACGCTCAGGCCCGACAAATACGGGCGCGACGCATCCGCCAGGGCGAACCACGGGCCGCCGGTGGCCCCCAGCCCGTTGTTGGTCGTGTAGGCGGCGGCGCTGGTAAGCAGGGTCCCGTTGATCCAGATTTTTGCGTAGCGCTTCCCGTAGGTTGGGTCCGCCGTCCGATAGTCCAATCGCTGCGTCACCCGGATCCACGCGGCGGTTTCGACCGTGACGCCCGCCACCTGAGACCAATACCCCGTCACCACGCCCGGCTGGCCATGGAAGACATGCGGATGGCCATCGCTGTCAATGGCCAGAGCGATCTGAACGTCCGGGTTCAGGCGCGGCAGAAGGTCGAGGTTGTCGCTACGCACGGGCTGGGTCATGCACTCCACGGTGACGA
>CAIYGI010000019.1 GCA_903925685.1 uncultured bacterium | reverse complement strand
TTCACGGCGATCGAGACGGACATGCTGTCGGACTTCCCGTCGTTGTCCGTCACGGTCAGGGTCACGGTGTAGGCGCCCGTGAGCGCAAAGACGTGCTCCACCACGGCCCCGCTCGCCGTCGCGCCATCGCCGAAGTCCCAGGCGTAGGTGACGATCGTGCCATTGGTGTCGTAGGAACCGGAGCCGTCGAAGCGCACCGCCAGGGGAACCCCGCCGCTCGAAACGCTGGGACTGCAAACCGCTGTGGGCCATCCCAGCGGAATAAAATGCGTGAAGTTGACGATTCGCGCCTGATCCTCAGCCGGGATGCCAGTCATGACGTCCTGCACCAGTCTCGTCAATTGCGACGCCTTGTTTGTGGCCGTGTTCCGATCCTGATTCTGCGCTCCGAAATGCATGACGATGCGGGTTTCGCCGGGCTGCAGCACCACTTGGTACTCGTATCCCAGCAGTCCCGTGCTGTAGCTCACCGCCGCGGGACGCTGACTCCCCAAGCCATCGGCAACCACGTGCAGGATCGCCGGACAGCCCGAGCCGTCGGCATCGTCGGTCACGATCCAGTTGTCGTTCGTTTCGAACGTCGTATTGCCATCCGAGGTCCCGACAATAACGGTGCTCGCATCCGACCCCAGATCGGTGTCCAGCCTTACCCTGTTCGTCACCGTGGAGACACCGGTATTACAGACCACCTCCAGAAACCGCGCATAGGCCTGGCTGGTTGGAACAAAAATCCTGCGGGTGGTAACGACCTGACCGTTCGTCGCCGGCCCAATCATCACTTCCCGTCCTCCTCCGACCAGCAGACCGTTAGTGAAATTCGGGAAGCCGCTCAACACATGCCCGCCGTCGTAGGCATTGCTTGTCCCGTTCGAGATGCTGCCATTCCGCTGGACATCCCAGAGATGGTTGTTTCCATCGTAAAGGTTGATCGGCAGCCCGATAGGACCGCTATCGTCATCCACGATGGTCAGAACCGCGTTGGAACGCGACCCCAGGAGCACGTTTTGCGGTGGGTTGCGCAGAACCAGATTGATCGTTTCGCCCCACTCGGCCGTCGTGTCATTGACGATCGGAACCGCAAAACTGTTGGTCAGTTGGCCAGCCGCAAAGACCAGCGTGCCGGTCGTCGTCGTGTAGTCGGAGCCTGCAGTGGCCGTGCCATTGCTGGTGGCGTAATCCACCGTCACGGCGTCGAGAATCCCGTTGAGCCGCGCCACGGCAATGGCCGCCGAGCCGCCGTTTTCGTTCACCGCGTACGTCGCCGAGCCGAACTGGATCACGTCGATGGCCGTGGTGAACTGCCACACCGGCCCTGTCACGCAGCCCAGCGCGTTCGATGCCGTCACCTGCCAGTAGTGGGTTGTGTTGAATTTCAGCAGGCCGGGGTTGCAGGTGGCCTGCGTCAGGTTGGTGGCGATGCGCGGCAAGGCCAGCGCGTTCGTACCAAAGTAGACGCCATACAGCGGGCCCAACCCCAGGCCGCTGGCGGCATACAGCAGTTCGTTGTCGAACGCAGGTCCGAAGCGCTGATCCGGACCGGGCCAACCGAAGGTGAGTGTGCTGGCGATCACCCGCCCGGCGCCCCAGGAATAGACAAGCATAGAGGTGTCGTTTGTATTACGGAGCAGTTCCGCGGCTCCCGCGGGCGCATTCGTCAGGGTACCGTGGTCCGTAAAACCCCAGGTATTGAATATGGCGACGGTCAGATTGCTGCCCCCATAACCGGCGCCCGTGACATAGGGATGTGTCGGGGCGGCGATGGTTTCGGCATCGTGCGTAAAGGTGCGATCGTAGTCCAGCCCTCCGGGCCCGATGTCCGCCTGGTTTCCATCATTGCCTGCCAGGTTCAACACGAGCTTGCCGCCTAACGCCACGAACTGATCGAGGGACTGGCCGGTCGCGACCGCCGCTCTAAGGTTCTGGTAGTCCGTAGCGCTCGAACTGACCGGGAAATAAATGACGCCATAACGGGCAAACAGTTCCATGCCGGAGCTCGACGCAATCTCCGACCAGGAAACAGAGTCTGCCGTCAACCCGCCCAGCCCTTTGATATGCACCAGCGCATCCACGTCATACCCCGCTGTATCGATGACGCCGTAGGCGCCATTCGTTCCGAGGCCACCGTTCCACGCCAGCTGCGTGTTGAGTCCCACGCCCGTCGCTCCATTCGCAGGGATGGGGTTGCACGGCGCGGGCAGGGGGCGCCGGCCGACAAGCAGGGCGACCGGACGGCTGTCGACGATGCCGGAAGTTGCGTTCGAGAAGATCACGCTGTCCGCGTAGGATCCAGCCACCAGCCCCGTGGCGGCGGCGTTGATCGAGACCATTACGTCCATCGCTTCGCCTGCGGCCAGCGTGCCGCTGCCCGGCGTCACTTTCACCCACGCCTGCGTGTGCGCGCTCGACCAGCCAATCGCGACGTCCCCGCGATTGGTCAGCGTATACACGCCGTTCGATGGCGTGAAGCCCCCCCCCGCAAACCCGATGCAGCTCAGCCCGCCCGGCGGCGTCACGCCCAAAGGATCGAGCAGCACCACCATGGTGACCGGCACGTTGGTGGCGGGCGTCGTTCGATCGTTGCACTGGATTTCGATGCTGCCTTCATACCGTCCCGCCGGCACCGTGCCGTTGAAACCGACGAGCACATTGGTCGACGATCCCGGCGGGATGTTCGCGGCGGAGGTCGGCCTGAGGGTGAACCACGCCGGCTGCAACTGGGTCAGCGCCCGAGCCAGATTCATGCGGCCGCCCGACACGCACTGCCCCGCCAAGGTCGGGTCCACCGTGGCGAGCAGCGTCGCCTTTAGATCCGCCACGCTCAGCAACGGATTGGCGGACAACAGCAGCCCGCACGCGCCCGCCACGTGCGGAGTGGCCATGGATGTGCCGCTCAGCAACTGGTACCCGTTGCCAGGCTGGCAACTCAGGATGTTCACCCCCGGCGCCCCCAGGTCAACCGTCTGCCGTCCGTAGTTCGAGAAATACGCCCTCGCGTCGTTGGCATCCGTCGCCATCACCGCCACAATGTTCGACGACTCGTAACACGACGGGTAGTTGGGAGAACTGTCCGTGTCCAACCCGTCGTTCCCCGCCGCCGCGCAGAAGACGATTCCCGCCGCCGCCGCCGCGTCGATCGCGTCCTTCAGCGCCTGTTCATACCCCCCGCCACCCCACGAGTTGCTCAGCACCTTCGCCTTCTTTTGGATCGCATACTGAATGCAGGTGATCGCATCCGAGGAGGAGCCGCTCCCGTTGCGGTTGAGGAACTTCAGGGCCATGATCCGCACGTGCCAGCAAACCCCCGCCACCCCCACGCCGTTGTTCCCAACGCCCCCGATCGTGCCCGCGCAGTGCGTCCCATGATATTGATCGTCCATCGGGTTGCCGCTGCCTGAGATGGCGTTGATCCCGTACACGTCGTCCACATAGCCGTTGCCGTCATCGTCAATGCCGTTGCCCGGAATCTCCCCCGGGTTCCGCCACATATTGGCGTTCAGGTCTTCGTGGTTGTAGTCCACCCCCGTGTCGATCACGGCCACCACAACGTCCTGCGTGCCGGTCGTCACATCCCAAGCCTCTGGCGCGTGGATGTCCGCGCCGGGCGTGCCACCCGTCTGCCCCGTGTTGCGCATGCCCCACAGTTCACTAAAGCGCGGATCGTTCGGAATCCCCAGCGCCTTCACCTCATAGTCCGGCTCCGCATACAGAATCCCCGCCGCCCCGTTGAACGTCTGCAGTGCGCCTTCCACGCTTTGCCCATCCCCCAACTTGACCAGGCACAGCCCCGGCACGATCGGGTAGTCTTTGACCACGGTGGCCCCGCCCAGCGTCGCGAGTGTCGTCGTCCGTTGCGCCGCCTGCATCCCGGGCATGAAGCGCACAAGCAGCCGCCCGTCTCCGCTTACCACGTCCGGCGCGGCATGCGTAAAATCCCGCCTTGGGTCCGGCAGCCCCACGCCCAGGGCGGCGCACGCCGGCGCGGACGCGTAGGAGCGGGGCCGCGGGGTCAACTGGAACGTCAGATTGGCGTCGCCCGCGTTGCCGATGTTCAGCAGCGCGTTGGTCGAGGCCCCTTGCCGGTTCGTCACGCAGAACGAAGCTGGTGCAAACGTCAGTTGCGGGCTGGCGAACACCGTCAGGACCACGCCCCGCTTTAGTGTGGCGGTTGAGATGAGGTTGCTGAATGTGACCGTGTCCTGGTATGCGCCTGTTCCGAGCGAATTGGCCGCGCTGTTCAGGCTCACGTCCACCGCGGCGCTCTCCCCGGCGCCCAGTGTGCCATTGGTCGGCGATACCGTGACCCACGCCTGCGCGTGCCGCGCGTTCCACACCACCGCCGCAGGGCCGCTGTTTGTCAACCGATACGTCTGGTTGGCGGGGGAGAACGGCCCGCCCGTATGCCCGTCCGATGTCAGCCCGTTCGCAGGCGTCACTGCGAGGACGTCCTGGATACCCTCGCCGGACACCGCTACACCGAGCCGCGGCTCGTTCGTGTCGTTGCTCTCGATCACCACCGCCGCCGCGTTCGCTCCCGGCGCCCGTGGCGCATAAACTACGTCGAAAGTCACCGATGCGCCCGCCGACAGCGCAAACGGCGCGGGAGGCACGTTCCGGAGACTGAAATTCTGAAAATAGCTGATCAAGTTCTTCCACAGTTCCATTCCATCCGGTTTGCCGTCCAAGTCGGCATCCGCGTTGTTCTGGACGTCCAGGAAACCGCGGAAGATCGTACGCCCCCCATTGGCCAGGATCAGGGCCGCCTGGTTCGTGTTCGGGCCGGCCGTATAACCAGCCACAGCGTGACCATCGCCCGTTGGCTGCACGTGCTGGCCGAACACATAGTAAGTCCCATTATCCAACGATAGGAACTGCGGCACCGACTCTGGTAGCGTGAACAGGGGGTGAGTCGGTTCCCACCAGTACACGGGGTCCGGTGGCGTAACGTCATTGGTTACGAAGCGGGCGCCCATCGCGGCCCACAACGCGTGCCCGGTATCCACCATCCAGGAGTGTGCGATCAATTGTCCGCCCGCGTTTACGTGCCTCAGCAGAGCGTCCGCTGTGCTCTTTGGAACAACGGCGTTGTCATCAGCAAAGATCACCAGGTCCCATGGCCCTCCGGTCTGTAGAGCGCTCTCAAATCCCGCAAGATCGCCACCGTAGTATGCCGTGTACCCGATGCCAAGGGCTCGGAGCGCCTGATCCACATAGGTGTTCGGGGCGTGGTGTTGCGTCGAAGGGTCGTCCGCATAGACCAGCACCTTCGGCGAATGCGCGCTGAAATTCAGTCCGATCGATGAGACATTGAGGGGGTACGTCGAATCGGTGTTGGTAATCGTGATGTGTTCCGTGCGCGACAGACCCACGGTCACCGGAGCGAACGGCAGGTTCGTGTCGGCAGCCGGCGGGATCGAGTCCGACACGGCGATCTTCCCGGGAATGGGGAGCACCGTCAGCACGAACATCGGGCTCTGCACCATGCCCGATACCGCGTTCGAGAAGCTCACCCGGTTGGTGTACACCCCCCGCGCCAGGGCGTTCACCTCCGCGTTGTTCAGCGCTACGCTCACCTGCACGGTCTCTCCCGTCGCCAGCGTGCCGCTCGATGGGGTCGTGTTCAGCCAGGTCGCGGTTTGCGTCGACGCCCACCCGATCGTGTTCGAGTCCGCATTCGCCAGCGTGTAGACGCGGTTCGTCGGCAAGAATGGTCCGCCCACGTAACCGGTCCATGACGCACCTTGCGCCGGGGTCACGGTAAGCGTGTCAGCAGGGTAGGCACTGAGATCGCTCTCGACATAGTCCGCAGGCACATCAGCCACGCCCAGCCCCCGGGACAGGCCGACCAGCGCCGCATACGGCCAATCAAGGCGCAGATAGGTGATGCGGATGACGCCGTTGTAGTACAGCTCAAACTGGAAGTTTTGGAGGTAAGTGGGATCAGAAGAGAGCGCAACGTTCAGGAACGTGACGACTACCCGGTCGGAAAATTCCTTCCACGATACGTTTCCTGCGGGCAGCAGATTGCACTGGAAGCCGGCGATGCCAGGATACTGAAAGTGACCAGGGAGCCAATCGACTCGGCTGTCACCCGTGCCGAAGGTGATGTACCCGTTGCTGCTCACGAACAGCGCGTTGGTTGCCTTCCCGTAGAGCGAGACCTGATGCCCGCCGGAGAGCGTGAGCTTGACAAAGCTGTCGTCCGCGAGACTCAGGGTGGTGCCGCCGGTCGGATCGGTAGGGAAACTCACCGCTCCTTGGCCGCACGTCGCCTGGTAAAAGCTCGGCGAGCCGTTTGGCTTGAACGTCAGCGTTCTGTGAACCAGATCGTTTGCATGGCCGTAGCCGAAGTACTCCGTGAAATAGTCGTTCGTTCTGACGGTAAGGCGAACAGGCAGCTCCTGCAGCACGGATGGTTCCACGCTGTTCGAGAAGGTGATCCAGTTCGTATAGGCGCCGAGGCCGAAACTCTTTGCCGCCGCATTGATTCGGATCGTTACGTTCGTGCCGGCCCCGGCTGCCAACGTGCCGTTGGTGGCCCCCATGTCGGCCCACAGCGCCGACGGCCACGCGCTCCATGACATCTCCTGCGTGCTGCTGTTGCTCACCGTGAACGACTGGCTGTCCGGAACGAACGGGCCTCCGGCCACTCCCCGGAACGTGACACCGCTCGCGGGCGTCACCGCGAGCGCGCCTAGCCCCACGGCGGACCACGCCTGCTCGACACTGTGGACCCAGTTCGTATCGAGGTCGGCGGCGGCCGACACCCACGCGCTGTGCGCCTCCCGGTAGCCGGTGTTCGGCCCGCAGTAAACGGTCAGTGCCCGGTA
Organism: uncultured bacterium; assembly: GCA_903925685.1. GTDB lineage: Bacteria > Verrucomicrobiota > Kiritimatiellia > CAIKKV01 > CAIYGI01 > CAIYGI01. Next base: position 5,892 of record CAIYGI010000019.1, on the reverse strand, counting down.
GGCGACCTGCGCCCCGTTCGTGATCCCGATGCCGGTCACGCTATAGGCGATGCCGTCGTTGGTCCCGCTTCCACCCTCGCACAGCAGATAGAAGAAATGGTTCTGCACCCCGCTGTTCTGATGCACCTCGCCATCCGGGTCCCAATACTTGCCATAGTAGCGGCTGGGTTGCTCGCTCCCGGCGCCGACGGTGGCGGTATTGGCTGGATCCCGCAGATCCCGCAACGCGGTGGAGGAGAGCCAGCAATCCTCTCCTTCGAACCAGTCAGCTTTGCCGGGCGACTTGGCCGGATACAGCGCCCGGCCGTCGGGTTGGGCCCAAAACTCGATACAGGTGCCCATGATGTCGGAAAACGACTCGTTGAGCGCTCCCGATTCCCCGGAGTAAATGAGGTCGGCGGTGTACTGGGTCACCGCATGGGTGAACTCGTGCCCAACCACGTCCAACACCGCCAGGCTGTTGGCCGCCACACCGTCCCCATCGCCGATATGAAAATCCGTTCCGTCCCAGAACGCGTTGACGTATTTGGTTCCCTCGTGCGCGTTGGCCCGCGCCAGAATCCCCGCATCGTCGAAACTGTTCCGGCCATGGACGGTCTTGTAGTAGCTCTGGATGGAATCGAACGCCACCCCCAGCGACATCTCCACCCGGTCCGATGTTCCCCAGTTGCCGTCCGTCCGGTTGGCGTACGTCGCGTTGTCCGGCCATCCGCTTGCGGCGTTGTTAATGACCTGCCACCACCGTCCCGTGCCATACAGGTAATAGGACCCCGCGTTCTCGTGCCAGCCCACTACGCTTGTCGCCGTCCCGCCTTCTCCCGTCAGGATGCTGCCCGTAATCGCAGCGTTGGTTCCGTTGCCCGTCGGCGCGGCGATCCGCTGAATGTTGTTGTAGCGCAGGAGAATGATTCCGTCCAGCGCATCCACCCAGTAGCGCCAGCGACCCGGATTGCCCGCCGCTTCGTAACTGACCGTCAACTCGTACGCCAGCCGAGGCGCTGTCTCCAGGGCAAAGATCACCAGTTCCGGCCCTTCGGATACGGCGCCCTCCGGATTTCCCAACTCTTGCTGGTCCGCTTGCGCGACGGTGATCGCCTGCGCCTTGGACATTTTCGGCGCCACGTTCGTCTGAATGCCCGCCACATAGGGACCGTTGACTTCGTATGCATCGCCCTTGGCGTCAAAGTGTACGATCAGTTCCCCGCCGACCACGCGCAGTCCCTGGTGCATCTGTGTCAGCCGCACGTGACGGTGTCCCAGGCCGTCGGTCTGCACCCGCTTGACCTACAGTTCCTGCTCCACATCCTTGAACCCGTAGAACCGGCTGAGGTTATCCAGCACGGCCACGGCCTTCTGCTCAACTTTCGCCGCCGCCTGCACAGCCAGTCCCTTGCCGCCAGAGAATGCCTGCCGCTGACCCAGCCCCTTGCCGCGGATGGACAACGGCGCGGGTCCGTTCCATTTCACTTCGGTCCCCGCCTTGTCGGCCGCAGCCGACGCAGTTCGCTGATCGGCGGTCGGCGCGAGAGCCACGGCTTCTTTTCCGGGAGCCCGCCGGGTATCCTCGGTCTGGCCGTCTTCGGCGCGAAAGGCGTAGGCCGTTCCCCCGCCATAGGCGAACAACGTCATCGTGAGAAACCCAATCCGTAAACCGTTCATAATGATCCTCTTTCGGTTACGACTCCGCACGCAATTGGGCAATCACTTGGTTGATAACCACGCATATCCCAGAAAACGTAGATTTATACCACTCGACACGCATGATGTCAAGATATTCTCGCCCCGAAACAGATATTATTTCATTATTTCATCGTGTTTATTTGCTGAGGTTGGTGGGACGCTTGAGCGAAGAGACCATCCAACCGATTCCAGATCCCGAAGGGCGTTTTGCCGGACTGGTCCACGGCGGAGTTGCGACGATTAACACTGTCGGCGACAGCCTGTTTCAGCGATCATGCTTTACGTCGGCGTGATCGGCTGACATCGTTCGTTAGACGACTTGAGATAGGCCGCAAAACCCTCGTCGGTCGCGCTCCGCTTGCGGTTGATCTCCACGTCGACGACGGAAGCCCGGATGTCATCGCCCAACTCGCGCTGGAGCTGGCGGATCTGGTCGGGCAAGTTGTCGCCCAGTTGCTCCCTACACCCCTTGACGGTTTGGGCCAGTTGCTGCCGGTGCGTTTCCATCTGCCCACCATCAAGTCCAGAGGAATTGCCAGTTGAGGACACGATCTGGTCGATTTCTTCGCAGAGTTTCAACAGTGTCTCGTAATTGCTGGCCAGCGAGTTCAGCAGGAAGTGGGCTTCGCCTTTCAGATTGGCGCTGTGAGCGGTCCCAGACGGCGCTCTCGGCGAGAGCGCCCTACCTGACCCGATCAGGCGACGGCGGCCGCCGCGACGGCGTTTTCGGCGTCTTCTTCGATGGTGGCGCGCTGGGCCTGCACCATGTTGCGCGTGACGCGGAAGGTTTTGACGTTTTTACGCTGCGGCACCTCGAACATCACGTCGAGCATGACGGTTTCGAGCATAGCCCGCAGCCCGCGGGCGCCGGTGCCTTTGCGCATCGCCAGGCGCGCCAGTTCGCGCAGCGCCCCGTCGGTAAAGGTCAGGTCCACGCCGTCCAGAGCCAGCAGTTTTTGATACTGGCGGATCAGGCAGTTCTTGGGCTCGACCAACACGCGCACAAGGTCGTCTTCGCTGAGCGGCGTCAGCGCGGTCACAACCGGCAAACGGCCGACGAACTCGGGAATCATGCCGTACTTGATCAAATCCTCCGGCTGCACCTGCGCCTCATGCGATCCCTTGTTGTCGCGCAAGGGGGCGCCGAAGCCCAGCGCCGAACTGCTGCTTAAGCGCCGCCGGATGACGTCGTCGAGGCCGGTAAAGGCGCCGCCGCAGATAAAGAGAATATGCTGGGTGTTGATCTTGATGGTTTCCTGCTGGGGATGCTTGCGTCCGCCCTGCGGCGGCACGCTGGCCACGGTCCCCTCCAGAATCTTGAGCAAGCCCTGCTGCACGCCCTCGCCCGATACGTCGCGGGTAAGCGAGACGTTCTCGGTGCGGCGCGCGATCTTGTCGATCTCGTCCACGTAGATGATGCCCGTTTCGGCGCGCGCGACGCTGAAGTCGGCGGCCTGAAACAGCCGCACCAGAATGTTTTCCACATCGTCGCCGACGTACCCGGCCTCGGTCAGGGTGGTCGCGTCGGAGATGCTGAACGGCACATTCAAACAGCGCGCCAGGGTGCGCGCCAGCAGTGTCTTGCCGGTGCCGGTCGGACCCAGCAGCAGGACATTGCTCTTTTCGATTTCGACATCGGCCAGGGCATGACCATCGCCCAGGCTGTTGTTCGGCTGCAGGCGGCGGTAGTGATTGTGAACGGCGACGGAGAGCACCTTCTTGACATGGTCCTGGCCTACCACGTATTCGTTCAGAAAGGCATAGATTTCGTGCGGCCTCGGCACATTTTGCGGCAAGGGACGGGCGGCGGACTCCTTGCCGCTCTTTTCCGCCTCCAGCATGTGGCCGCAAAGCTGGACGCAGGCGTCGCAGATAAACAGGCCCGGTGTGGGCCCGGCGACCAGGCGCCCCGCCACACGTTCCGTCCGGCCGCAAAACGAACATTGCGTGCGGTCCCCGCCGCCACGCTCGCCACGAGATGTTGCCATGAGAATGATTCCTAAACTTTGGCCGCCAGCAATTTCGGTCCGATCAGCACCTCATCCAGCAACCCGTAGGCCTTGGACTCTTCCGCCGACATGAAGAAATCGCGATCGGAATCGCGCATGATGGTGTCGAGCGGCTTGCCCGTATGGAAAGCCAGGATCTCGTTCAGGCGGTCGCGCAGGCGCAAAATCTCCTTGGCCTGGATGCCGATGTCGATGGCATGCCCCTCGGCGCCGCCCCACGGCTGGTGAATCATGATGCGCGCGTTCGGGAGGGCGAAGCGGCGGCCCTTGGACCCGCCCGCCAGCAGCACCGCGCCCATGCTGGCGGCCTGGCCGACGCAGTAGGTGGCCACCGGACACTTCAAAAACTGCATCGTATCGTAAATGGCCAGGCCCGCGGTAACCGATCCGCCGGGCGTATTCAGATAGAGGCTGATCTCCTTCTCGGCGTCCTCGCTCTGTAAAAAGAGCATCTGCGCGATGACCAGATTGCTCACGGTATCGTCGACGCTCATGCCGAGGAAAATGATGCGATCCTTCAACAGCCTGGAATAAATATCGTAGGCGCGTTCGCCGCGGCTGGTCTGTTCGACCACCATCGGGACAAGCATCTGGGCCTTTTCGTTCATGATTTGTCTCCTTCCGCGCCGACTTTGCCGTTGGCCGCGGCGTCATGCCGGGTTATCAGCAAGTCGAGCGTCTTCTCGATCCTGACCTGCCCGCGAATGTCGTCGAGCGCCTGGCGTTTTTCGAGTTCCTCGCGCACCTGTTCCCGGCTCATCCGGTAGCGCGCCGCCATGGCGTTGATATGTTGCGCCAGATCGGCCTCGCTGACCGTCAGCTTCTCGGCATCCGCGATATGTTCCAGAATGTAGCGCACCTTGACACGGTCGGCCGAGGTCTGAGCCGCGCCGGCAAAGAGATCGTCGCGGTGCTGCTCGATCTCCTCGCGCGAGTTGCCCTGCCGCATGTGTTGCGTGACGGTGTCCGTGATGATGTGGCGCGCCTGCTCATCCACCACCGACTTGGGCAGGGCTTCGATCGCGGTGTTGGCCAGCAGCCAGCGGATGGCCTCGTCTTTCAGGCGCCCGACTTCTTTTTGTTCCGCCGCGGCCTGCAGGTTTTCACGCAACACGCGCAGCAGCGCGGGCTCGTCTTCCACGCCCAGCGTCTTGCAAAAGGCTTCATCCATGGCCGGCAGAATGCGCTCGCGCACGGCATGCGCGACCACGCTGTACTCGGCCTTGCGTCCCACGGCTTCCTTGACTGCGAAGCCTTCGGGAAACGCCACGGCAACCGTCCGTGTTTCGCCCACGCGGATGCCGACCAGTGCTTTACCCATGCCGGGCAGCAGATCCGGCCCGCCGAGCATGACCCAGAAATCCTTGCCGGCGTTCAGTTCGGCATGGCCCGGCAGGACGCTTTCGACGGGCTGGCCGTCCATGGTTCCGGTATAGTCAACCTGAACAATGTCGCCTTCGACCGCCACGCGGTCGGGGCGCTCCTCGAATTTGGCCTGACGCAGCCGCAGGTTCTCCAAAGTCTTGGCCACCTCGTCATCCGTCACCGCCGCCGTCTGCCGCGTGAGCGGCAGCGTGCGGTAATCGGGCAAAGTGAACTCAGGCTCGACATCCACCGTCACGGCGACCGTCATCGGTTTGGCGGGATCCACATCCACCAGGCCCACGGTCACAACGGAGACCGGCTTCAGCTCTACCTGCTTGATCGCCTGTTGATAAGCTTCCGGCAGCATGCGATCGCGGACTTCCTTCAGAATGGAAACGCGGTGCTGACGTTCGACCAGCGCGATTGGCGCCTTGCCGGGCCGGAAGCCCTTGAGTTGCGCCTGCCCCGCGAACATCCCGAGAACCTCGTTGTATTCCTTGCGAACATCGTCCGCTGCCACTTCCACATGCAAAGTCTTGCGGCACGGTCCCACAGTTTCGATCTTCACATTGACAGTCACCAGTACGCTCCTTTGTTCGCACCGGCGCGAATCTCCCTTGAGAAAACGCTCCGGACTGCACGAAAAACGATGAGTTTACCCCACGCCGTGCTTACTGTCCATCCCGTAAAAGTCTCGTCAGTTCTTCAGAAAACCATCCGACCTGCGACCGTGTGGCGGCTGAAGGGACGGCGCGGAGGTGGCTGGGGCCGGTTGTGAAGAAAGCGAGGCGCTACGCACTGGTGTCGTGCGTAAGTCGAGGAGGGCGTTTTCTTTGGT
>CAIYGI010000018.1 GCA_903925685.1 uncultured bacterium | reverse complement strand
TCTCAATCACGAGGCTTGCTGTTTTATCGTCTCGTAGAGCAAGCCGTGCAGACCGCCCCATTGCCCTACCGACAGATCGTCGAAAGAAAACACAACCTGTAGGGGGCGTTTGCGTTACATGGATACCCCCTTTTAAACAATTGCGCGTGCGGCTACAATACAAGAATTATTCACCGCGAAAGAACGCATGGAACGCAAAGCAACCGGATATTATCGGCAATCCCTGCCCTGTATTTGCGGTCTTTCCTTCGCGATCTCTCGCGGTGAAATCGATATGCGGTGGACTGGGTTGCTGGTAGCCGCTTGCCGATCTGTTGAGGGAAGAAGATGCGATAAATCGCTTCAGTCAAAGCAAGAAAACAGACAGGGAAGAAGATACACCTTCAAACCGGCAGTTTTACCCCATTTTCATTCCGGCGATGGCACCGTGTGCATGGGTTGCGCATCGTAAAGCGGCAGCGATGCCGCCACTCCCGCAGTTTCAGGTGTGTTTGCGGTATTGCGCGATCTCACGGAGCCACGGCGTCGTAGATCGCGTCGAAGGTGGAAACGAATTCCACGCGACGGAAGAAAGGGGCGGCCACGAACATGCCGGGGGGGATCGGCTGATTCACGGTGAGCGCGGTCACGCGCAATGTTTCGCGGCTTGTCAGATTGCCAAGACTGAACATGCCCTTGTGTAGTCGGGGGATCCAGGCCCCCGGCGCGGCCTCGATAAAGTCGCTGTAGTCGTATTGTCCGACCGTGGTCTGGCAGGTGGAGCTGGTGAAAAACTCGATGCGCGCCAGGCGGTCCTGGGGATCGAGGTTCAGCACGGCGAAGACCTTGGGTGCGGCATAACCGCGCCGGATGGGATATCCGGTTGCGCCCGGCAGATTGGTCTCGGCAACGCCGCGCAACTGGAACAGGTGCTCCATGGCGGTGCCGGGAAGCTTGCGCAGGCTGTCCAGCATGGGTTGTTCCAGGCGGGCGATGGGGCGTGAAAATCCCTTGGCGTCGCCGGCCGCATAACTGAAGAAATTGGTGCCGTCGGCCACAATCCGGCGCGCCAGCGGCTCGACGTTTTCGACGTTGAGCTGATCGGGCCGGGCGTAGGCGATGCGGCTGAGGAAACGCACGCGCCGCCCGCCGGCCTCGGTGTCGCGCCGGATTTCACAGGTCAGCGTCCGCACGGAGTCGTAGGACGCCAGCAGGCGTTCGGCCAGCGTCGCCGCCTGCAGCGGCGGCACAACCACCATGGCCAGCCCGGTCAAAATCAAGATCATGCGGAATTCGAGCGTCATAAAACCTCCCTATCGGCCGGAGCAGAGAACACCCCGACGACATGGGCAGCAAGATGCCACGCCGGAGCGCCCCGTGTAAAGCGTTCCAAATTCAAGTTTCCCGCGTAATCTCCGCTCACCCATGACGCATAGGGGTTTCTTCCACGCGCTCATAGCCGCGTCCACCACCTCGGCGTTTTCGATCACGCTGGTGCCGCGGGAGCAGAGCGCGGCCACCAGCAGCGCCAGCGTTTGCGTGGGTGCGGTCAGTCCAACCTTGAGAGCCTCGCGTCGGAAGGCAGGCGAGTTCCTCAGGCGAAATGATCGAACGCCAAGTCCAGTCCGGTCACGTTACCGGTTGGCAGTCCAGCAGTTTGTGCAACACAGGTTGCACGTCGCACTACGGCGACGTGCGAATCCTTTAAATGTTGGGGTGTCCTTCCTATTCTGGAACGACTTCGGCCGTGCCGAGAGTGAAGGCGTCAAAAGTCGTCGTAGAAGAGATTTGCGTATCGCCGCCATGGATGAGAATCAGGGGTAGGCAGATGTAACAGTTTAGCCCTTTTTTCAGAGGTTTAAGATGAGTCGGCGTAGAGGGCGGCTTGGGCGGTGGCGATATCGGCAGTGAAGAGGGCGAAGAGGAAAGGGATGATGGGTTGGCTTTGGCGGCGAGCGGTGCCGAGGATGC
>CAIYGI010000017.1 GCA_903925685.1 uncultured bacterium | reverse complement strand
GCGTTTCGGGAATAGCCTCAGCGTTACTTACCGGACACACACCGGGTTGAACGCGTCTGCAAAGACAGCTGTTGTTCGATGTACACTTAATTCGACGCATTGTGCCCCCGGATTGCCAATCGGATTACTTATGCGCCGCCCGCATGTTGCGGTCAAGAACAAACTGCCCGCATTTTGCGGTCTTACCGGCGGGGGTTTATAGATTTGGACGTGCGCAAGTCCATCCATAGCCCAGAGTACGAAACCGTGTTGCGCGTGTTGGTTGCGCTGCGGCACAAGGCCGGGCTGACGCAACGGGAACTGGCTCGCGCGCTGGGCCGGGAACATTCGTTCGTCTGGCGGATCGAGACCGGGGAACGGCGGCTGGATGTGGTGGAGTTTTTCTGGGTCTGCCAGGCGCTGGGTCAGGACGCGCGCGAGGTCTACAACGGTCTCGTCGAGGAGTTCGGCGTCGTTGCGCGCGCCTATCCCGTAAGAGATGCGGCCGCTCGCAAAGCCGCCGAGCCGCCTTTGTCCTATGCATTGCCTTCGCGGGCGACACGACGCCTCTGAAGACAAACACCGGTGTTCAGTGTTCGGTGTTCGGTGTTCAGGGCAGACAAATAAAGAAAATACGATTCTTCCCCGAACACCGAACACTGAACACCGAACACCTTTTGCACATTCCGGCTTGTTTGGCGGGGCGGGGCGTGGTTTGATGGGTGGCAACGCCGGAGGCTCCAATGCGTAAATTCGTAAAAGTCGTTCTGATCGTGGCGATCGTGCTGTTTGTGCTGGCCGTGATTGCCCAGTTTGGTCTGAGCCGCATGGTCACGCGCAGCCTGCGACGTTCTTTGCCGCAACTGACCGGCACGGCCGCGACTGTCGAAGCGGTGCGTTTGTCGCCCTTCACCGGGGCCGGCGAGATCATCGGCCTGCGCATCCCGAATCCCGAGGGCTTTGCCGAACCGGAGGCGCTGAGTCTGGATCGGGCGCGCGTACAGGTGGAGCTGTTGTCGTTGATGGGCCCCGCGCTGGTCGTGCGCGAGATCAGCGTTGACGGCGCCCGCGTATGCTACGAGCGCCGGGCGGACGGCAAGGACAATCTGGCCTGGCTGCGCGAACGCATGGCGGGCGCGGCGGCACGTCCGGCCCCGCCCGCCGCCGAGGTGTCCGCACCCGGCGGCGCAACCAAGCCGCCGGCCCCGGCCAAACCGCCGCGCAAGTTGATCGTGGATTCGCTGGTCATCACCAACTGCCGCGTACGCGTGGCGGGCATCCTTTCCACAAACGTAATGGAATTGCCGTTGCCGACGGTCGCGATGCGAGATCTGGGCCGCGCTCAGGGCGGGCTGACGCCGGCCGAACTGGGCGGCGAGCTGATCCGCTCCATCACGACCAGCGCCGTGCAGGCGGCGCTACAGCCCGGCAGCCAGGCGCAGGGACTGATACGCAATTTTGTGGACAACTTCCGGAAACACAACAAGGGCGCCAAGCCTGTTCAAAAATGAAGGCAAAGCTAGGTAGATAGGCTGAAGGCTGTTAGATTGTTAGCAAAGGGCAGGGAAGAGGCAACGACGATGGTGGCCGACAAACTGGTAATTCGCGACCTGGCCGCGCGCTGCATCATCGGCATCTTTCCCGAGGAGCGCCGCCAGAAACAGGACGTGCTGCTGACGATCGCGCTGCATGCCGATCTGCGCGCCGCCGGCCGCAGCGACCGGCTGGAGGATTCGCTGGATTATAAAGCCGTCAAACAGAAGGTGCTGGCGCTGGTGGAGAAGTCGCAATTCCAACTGTTGGAGGCCCTGGCGGAAGCCGTGGCCGGCGTCTGCCTGGAGTCGCCGCGCGTCGAGCGTGTCACCGTGACGCTGCAAAAGCCCGGGGCGCTGCGCTTCGCGCGCTGCGCCGAGATTGAAATTACGAGGGAGCGAATGGCATGAACAAGAAGCATGTGGCGCAACTAGTCAAGCAACTGCTGGTCGAATTCGGCGAGGATCCCAATCGCGAAGGCTTGCTCCGCACCCCCGACCGCGTGGCGAGCGCCTTGGAGTTTTTGACCTCCGGCTATCGCCGGCGGGCGAGCGCCATCGTCAACGGAGCCGTCTTCCGCTCCGAAGCCAACAATATGATCGTGCTGCGCGATGTGCAGGTCTACAGCCTCTGCGAACACCACATGCTGCCTTTTTTCGGACGCTGCCACATCGGCTACATCGCCAGCGACAAGGTTCTCGGCGTAAGCAAACTCGCGCGCATCGTGAACCACTACTCGCGGCGGCTGCAAATCCAGGAACGTCTGACGGCGCAAATCGCGGCCGACGTGATGAGCGCGGTCGATGCCGAGGGCGTGGGCGTGGTCATGGAATGCCGCCACCTTTGCATGATGATGCGTGGGGTGGAAAAAGCCAACGCCGTCATGACCACCTCTTCCGTCCTCGGCAGCTTTCACAACCAGTCCGCCACTCGTGCCGAATTCCTGAGCCTGATTCGCAACGGCTGAGGATGAATGCCTGACGAAAAGCCTGAACGCCCGCGCGCAAGGCGCGGCCAGCACCGCGCCCAGTAAAATTGTATCTTTTTCGCCCGCCTTTCCCCGGCTTTTCGAGGAAATTCGCTCCTCATGGCCAAATTCCGGAATTCCCGCTTGCATACCTCGGGATCCTATGTTACATACCTCGTGTTCCGAGGTGTCATCGTCAGACAACCTGACGCTGGAGCGCGGGCATGGCAAGGCAACGGAAAAGGGAGGATGAAACATGGAACTCACGCAGGAGATGATCAAGGGCACGGTCGTACCGGTGATTTTGAAACTGCTCGCGGAGCGGGCGATGTACGGCTATGAACTCATCAGGGTCGTCAACGAACGCACCCACAACGCTTTGCAGTGGAAAGAGGGCACGCTCTATCCCTGGCTGCACCGGCTGGAGGCGGACGGGTTGATCCGCGGCGAATGGGACGAGGCCGCCAGCGGCCGGCAGCGCAAGTACTACCGCATCACGCGCAAGGGCGCCGCGGCATTGGAAAAGACCGTTCACGAATGGGTCACCCTTTCTTCCGCCGTCAACGCCATCCTGCTGGCGCCAAGCATGGCGTAATCCGCTTAAACACGATCAACGGGAGCGCCGATCATGAATGCAAATCCACGGATCGCATCGTATCTTGACGCCGTGACTTCCAGTCTGGACGGCGACGACGAACTGCGTCTCGACGTCCGCGCGGAACTGGCCGCGCATCTGGACGAAGCCGCGGCCCAATTTCAATCCGAAGGCCGCTCGCCGGACGAAAGCGCCGAGCTGGCCATCAAATCGCTCGGTCCGGCAACCGACTATGCCGGCGACCTGATCGCCGCCAACCGACCCCGCATGCGCCCGCGGGCCCGCGTCCGCCTGCTCCTGCGCGCGCTCGTGATCCCGGCCGCCATTCTGGCGGCACTGGTCTCGCTGCGAGTCTTCGAATTGGCCGCCAATATACAAACGTTGTCCGCAGCGTTCCCGAACAGCATTTCCTACGGCGGCCGCGTCACCCAGTGGCTGCTTTGGCCGGTGTTGCCGGATCGCGGGCTTTCGCGAGAGCAGCGCCTGATCCTGCACGGGGATCCGGCCCGTGCCGACATTACGGCCAAGCAACGCGCGATTTGGGAAGCCTGGCCGACCAATCTTGTATACCTGAACAACTACCTGACCGTGCTCTTCGCGTCCTACGACACGCTCGGTCACACCCCTGCCGAGCGATTTGCGGCCTTGGACCGGGAACTGGACAGGGCGATCGTGCTGGATCCACAGAACGCACGCTATCGGTACATGCGAGCCGCCAAACGGCTCGCACAGGGCGCCAAGGTTGAGGCCATCGATCTGGGCAAAAACGAGCGCGGCGGGAGCCGTTCGGATTACCGTCTCACCGTTCAGGATCGCGCCATACTGGACCGTGCCATGGCGGAGTTCCTTGCCGGCACCCGCAAGCCGGTTCTGCGGCGTTACACCGCCGATATGCTGCGCGAACGGTTAACGATCATGGATACGCCGCAAAGTCTTGTCGAACAAATCGCGCAGTTGAGTGTGGCGGCCGGCACATTGCTCCCGGACCTCAGCGAATACCGGAACCTCGCGCGGGCTTCGATCGCCTACGCCAAACTTCTGATCGAGGAAGGACATCCGGAAGCAGCGCGGCCATTCATCGACGCCTGGCAGCCGCTTTCCGTACAGGTTGCAAACGACTCGTTTACCCTGCTTGACGTCCTCGTCGCCGCCGCCGTCGCCAGGATCGGCCAGACCAACGCGGTTGCCCTTTATCGGGAACTGGGCGACACCGCGAATGCGGCTCGCACGTTGCAAGCCGCCACGGCACTTTATGCCCCCGTGGCCGCATTCAAAGCGCGCATCAAGGCACAACAGAAAACCGGTGAGGATCACATGCCCTTTCGCTACATGGGGATCATGTCCTCCATGTTCCTGCCGTCGCTGGGCGAGTCGGTGACGGCCGAGGAACTAAAACCGGGGCGGATGGTGGAGTATGTGGTGCTGGACCAGGCGACCTGCGGCGTGACCAACCTGCTGCTGCTCGTGGCCATGATTGCCGCGTTGCTGGTCGCGCTGCGTTGGCGGTTTGTAAGGGGAGGCGCTGGTGCGCCTTTGCTACTGCTCCCAACCGCGCGTCAGATCGCGCGGATTCTCGGGTACGGCGTCATCCTGCCCATCTGTGTCTAAAGTCTCGCCGAATCCATGGCGCATGGGGCAAGCGGTATCTTCCGTAGTATAATCAGATGTGCCGTGGTCTTGACAGCAGGCTAAACCAGTGTAGTCTGGGAGCATGATTACAACATCCCAACGTTCTTTCCCTGGCGCTATTTCCTCCAGTCCAGGACTATTGGGTGGAGCACCGGTGTTTTCGGGGACGCGCGTACCCGTGAAGACGTTGCTGGACTACATCGAAGCCGGCGACTCCCTCGACTTGTTCCTGTATGACTTTCCTTCCGTAGCTCGGGAAAAGGCCGTGGCTGTCCTTGAATGGATGAAGCAACCGTTCATCTCTGTGGCAGTCTGATATGAGAGTAATCCTCGACGAATGCCTTCCTCGCCGCCTGCTTCGCGACCTGCCTGATCATGCTGTAACCACGGTTCCACGCTGCGGCTGGGGCGGGATCGATGACGGCCCTTTGCTTTCACGTATCGCAGGCGAATTCGATGTATTCGTAACAATGGACACCAACGTCATCTTTCAGCAAAACCTATCGGCATGCCCTTTCTGCATCATCGTCTTGCACGCCACCAGTAATCGCTATGAAAGCCTCATGCCGTTGATCCCGGCCCTTCAGAAGGCTGTCAACGTCGCAAACGCCGGACACGTCGAGCATCTCCATATCGGCAGATGAGCGCCAGCGACCCCCGCCGAACTGTTGTCAGGGATCCCCGGGGAGACACTATTCCACCGGTTCAGATTCCACCACCGCATCGGCGTTGGTGTAGCCGATCTGTTCCAGCAGCGAAACCAGACTGGCGCGGTTGGTGACGCCGGCGGCGGCTAACAGCGCCGGCAGATCCTCGTCCGCCGAAACGGCGGGCGGCGGCATGTTCGAAGGCGTGGCATCGGCTACGGTCCCGGTCGTCTTGGCCGCGGCCAATTGTTGCGCCTCCGCCGTGCGGCGGCGCAGATCGTCGCGGAGTTTCTTGCGTTCGGCATACGAGAGCTTCGTCAGCGACGACGAAGGCGAGCGGGGGATCCGGGACGATGCGAAGAACGGGGATGGCGGCGGCGGCGCGGGCGTGACGATCGCCGCCGCGGCTTTGACCGGCGGCTTGTTGGTTGCCGCCAGGCGCGCAGCACTGTTGGTGGTCACGCCGCCGGTCGAAAGCGACATCCAATACTTCTCGGCGCCTTTGCAAAGCTGGGCTTCGCCGTTTTCGATCTCCACGCCGCCGATGAACAGCCCATCTTCGATTTCGCCGGGGGAGAGCAGGTACGATTTCTTGGTTTTCTGATCCACGATACCGACGTTTACGAAGCCCGCTTCATCGCGCGTTATGGCAGTCATTTTGTAACCGAGCACGAAAGCCTCGGGCGGCGGCATGGCGGATGTGTCGGGGGCTTTTTCCGCCGCCGGCGTTCCGAAGGGTTGCCGCTCTAAAATAACCTCGTAGGCGTCGAATCCGGCGGCGCGCGCCGCGCCGGCCGCCAGCCTCAGCGCCAGCCCCGCGCCGAGCAGAATTGGAAACGCATGCCGCATGCCCTCATTTTGGGCCAGTAAGCCGATGCGGTCAAGCAAGGAACGCAGCAAGGAACGCACGTTCGCCCGCTGGTTTTCGAAACGCCGGAAGGCAACTGCGCGAAATTCATGCATCAGTTTGAATAAATAATCGCATCCAGTCTCAACGGCAGACTTCCTTCATATCGCGTCAACCACTGCCGTGCCCGCTCCGTCTCCGGGCATAGACTTTGCACCGCCAACCAGAATCGGGGCGAATGATCCGGCACCGCCAGGTGCAGCGCCTCATGCGTCACCAGATACCGCAGCACATGCTCCGGCACCATGATCAGGCGCCAAGAGAAGGAGAGATTGTGAAGGGAGGAACAGTTGCCCCACTTGGTCCGCTGACCCATCACATACAGCCGATTCGGCGTGCGCCTCAACTTCCGGGTCACCGTCTCAAGTTGCCGCCCAATCTCCACCCGCGCCTGTTTCCGAAACCAGTTCTCCAGACTATTAGCCGCTGTCGTTGCCGCGTTCGCGCCGCACCGTACCGTCAGGGTAACTCGACCATTTCGTATTCGCTCATGTGGTCCGGGCTTCCTTTTCCATCCGCCGCAACCGTTCTGAAAGATCGCGGGGCACGGTGAAAACCATCTTCCTGCCGCGCTTTTTCTCATCCAGTGCTCCGCGCGTCTTCAAGTCCAATAGGTCCGTACGCGCGGTCTGGTACGCAACGTTATGGCTTTTCCCGTGACTGGCAATCGTATATTCCTGATACGGGTGCTTCAGAGCATGACGCACCAAATCCGCCTGCCGATGGTTGAAGAAACCCAAAATCCGCACATGCGATTCCAACTCGCGCACCTCCATGGTCTTCCGGTTGATGTAGGCATGCAGTTCCTCGATGGCCCGCCTGATCACATGCGTCTGGGCCACGATGAAGTACGTCAGATCGTTGCCGTCCGTCTCGCTGTGCAGGTACGAAAGGCCATACATGACCGGGGCCTTTTTCAGAATACTGGATATCGAGATGAACTCGAACAACCAGTATCCCGCGTGCAACATTCCCCAGTAGAACAACGCCCGCGCCGTCCGCCCGTTGCCGTCCACGAACGGATGGTCATAGGCCAACCAGAAGTGCAGGATGATGGCGCGCACCGCCGGATGCACGAAGAACCCCGGCGTCCGGCCGTTCGCGAAGTCGCACATCGCCTGCAACCGTCCGGGCAGTTCCTCTGCCGGCGGCGGGTTGTGAAAGATCTCGCCGAAATCGTCACCAACTACCCGATTCTCGTCCGGTCGCCGGAACCGTCCGCCGGCGGTCGCCTCCGGTAATGTCTTCTCCGTCACCAGCCGGTGGATCGCGAACACAATTTCCGGCGTAAGCTCGTCCTTCTTCAACTCCGTGACCCGCTGCATGGTCATGAAGTTGTTCAGGATCATCTGCTCGCTGTTATCCCGCGGAGCACGACCCGTGCGGATCATCTCCTTGGCTACCTCCCGCGTGGTCACGGCCCCCTCCAGTTGACTGGAGGTGATCGCCTCCTCGATTAGCGACCGGATTAGGTAGCGGTCCCGCGTCTGCGGGTTGGTGATCGGTTCCGGAATTCCGATGGACCGCCCGGCGCCCACGTCAATATCGTGTAACTCCGACTGCACCAAATCCGGCACCCCAAACTGGAAATGGCGCCCCTCCTTGTCGAGCAACGGGATCGGCTTGAGCAATCCATTGCGCCGCATCTTGATGCCGAGCCACCACTCCTCGGATGTCAAACCCTCCGGCGGCGTCAGATGGCGCAACTTGTCCCAGTGCGGATATTCGCCTGGCGGCTCGACAGCAAGACGCATGATCGTAGCGAATTTATTGATAAATCCGCTCCGGTAGATTTCCGAAAACGCTGGCGGTGTCTGTGGTCGTTTCATGGTGTGTCAACTATGTACTAATCAATACCAGATTAGTAATTACCTGCCAACTACTAAATTGACCGTAATTAGTAGTTTCCTGACACATCGCGTCACCGTCCCGTCCAGCGCGCGGTACGGCCATAGGTGTTAAGTTAAGGTGACTTTTCACCACGGATTACACTGAATGCGTTTTCCATGCGTTCCATGCGTTCTTTCGCGGTGAATATGCTTTCTAAATTATTCTGCTGTCAATGATTCTGTCATAATTAACAGTTCCGTTTGTCGATCAGGTTCACCACCACTCGCGTGAGGATGTCTTTCTCGGCGGGGCGACTCTCTGCGATCAGCAAGGTCATTGCCACCAGCGCGTTGTCGGCAATCCGCTTGCCGCCGTCGGCTCGATACAGCGCCCCGTTCTTCTCCGTTGAAGAAGCGCACCGTCCGCGCCACGTCGCGGGAGCCTTCCCGCCGAACTACCGAGGATTCCTCGGTAGTTGCCGGTTCGTCCAACTCGCCTTCGCTGAAGACGTTGCGGATATGCAGACCGACCGTGTCCGAGTCCTTGTCGAACAACTCCGCCATCTGCCTTTGACTCAGCCAGATCGTCTCCCGCTCCAACCGCACGTCCAGACTCACTGTCCCGTCCGGGGCGCGGTAGAGCACGATCCCGCCGCCCGGCGTCCCATACGCCGCCGGCGCTTCCGCCACCCGTCCCGCCCGTTTCCGTTTCGCTTTCATCGGACCACTCCGCCTACCCGCACCCGGCCCGTCAGCAGGTCGTGCATCAGGGAACGCTTCAAAACTTCAAGCGCATTGACCTTGGCCGATAACCGGCGGGGTTTGCGAATACCACGCGTTGCGCGCAGGAGTTTGCCGGCGACATCGAGTTCGATGGTAAACTCCCAGTCGGCCAAGGCTTCTACCATCAAGCCCTTGCCCTTCTGGAGCTTCGCACCCAGGCAGAAGTGGATGATTTCGATCAGGGTGGACTTGCCCAGACCGTTGCGCGAGTCCTTCTGGGTGGAATCCTTGGTGCGGTCAGCCCAGACGATATTCAGTCCGGGGCCGAAGTCGACGGTCCGGAAACTGGGGTGGTTTGCGGTGACGCGGCGGATCATGCGGGCCTCCGCTTCGACAGCAAGCCGTTGCTGAAGTCAAGCGCCCCGACCGCGTAGAGCAGGTCCAGAACGAGCACGAAGCGGCTGTAGGCGCTGACCTCAGGCACGGAGCGAACTGCATCCCAAAGGGCCGAAATGGTCATGGACTTCGTAACGCGAGCCAGGATGGCCGCACCCACCCCCAGCAGGGAGTACGGCAACGCAACATGCTTGTCGGGCAGAATCATTTCTCGAACACCTCGCACCGCTCGAAAAGGTAGACCAGCACCGCAACGGCGGCGGAACGACCGACTTGCTCCCGAATGCCGCGCTGGGCCAGCTCGCACATGGCTTCGAAAAGCTCATCTCCGCGGATGCCGTCCCGTCTGAGCGCATGATACGCCGCCAGGAAGCCGGACTTCAAGCGCTGCGGGTAATCCTGGTCAATCATGGCCTCATGTTCCACAAACGCATGAATCAGCGATGCGATACCCAGGCTCGCGGTAATGGTGAAGCGTGAAGTCGCCGACAACTCGTTCTTGCGAATTTTCGCGTTAAGGTCCAGCACCCTGTAATCATTCTGTAACTCAAGTTCATCGAAATTGACGCTCTTGATCCATGCGGTGGCCACCTGCAACTCGGGAAATGCGACATCCGCAAACGCGGCGTACATCGCCTCGCGAACCTTTTTCTCGTGCCCGGCCTTGATCGCCAGGAGGCGGGCAACGGAAAAATCGGCCTCCTGCTTGTCGATTTGGGTATGATGGTCGCCGCAAAGGTAGATCAGGTTATGGAAGCTGTCGCGATCCTCGTCCGTCATCGAGGCGTCGTAGCGTGCCGCTCCTGGGTTTTTACCGCGAATGTGAGCTACCTCTCCGGTTGCCGCCGGATAGCCACCGCTGGGGCTGTCCACCGTGAGGTTCCGCTGGCAACCCGGGAATGCGCAACGGTCGCCGCTGCGGTGCGCCAAGAGCAACCTGGTTGCAGCGGAAGCGCTCATGTTTGCGTCAGCGTCCTTTCACATGGAAGTCCGTTAAGAACCGAACTCTACACAAACCATTGCCAAAATACCAGATTCCGCCCGCCTGAGCATAGTCCTTGGTGGATTCATGGGCACGGCTGGTCACCAGTTCACGGTCAGACCGTCATAGGCCGCGCGAATGCCGGGGGGCAGCGCGGACTCGGCGGCGGCATGGTCGAGTTCGTGGCCGATGTGGGTCAGGAACGAACGCGCTGCGCCAAGCCGGCCCAGCAGCGCCACGCTATCGGCCAGCGCCAGGTGGGTGGGATGCGCCCGCACGCGCAACGTATCCAGGATCATCGTGTCCACGCCCCGGAAGGCGGCCTCCGTGGCCGGCGGCATTTCGTGGCAGTCGGGGACATAGCCCAGCGATTGACCGCCTGAATCCAGCCGGAAGCCCAGGGTCGGCGTGTGTCCGTGCTTCACCGGCAACGGCGTCACGCGGACGGATCCGATCTCGAACGCGGCATCTCTGATCTGGAATTCCAACCGCGGGCGCCACAGGCCCGCTGGATTCGCCGCCGTGGTCACGTAGTTGAAGATGCGCCGCAGATCGGCGACCGTGGGGGCCGCGGCGTAGACGGGGATGATGGCGTCCTGCAGCACGTTGTAACGGCGCATGTCGTCGAGTCCGAAAACATGATCGGCATGCGCATGCGTGATCAGCACCGCGTCCACCCGCGGCACGTTGAAGGCCAGGGCCTGCTCCCGGAAATCGGTGGAGGTGTCGATGACCAGGTGCTGCCCGCCGGCTTCCACGTAAAGGCTGGAGCGCCAGCGCCGGTTGCGCCTGTCGGGCGAGGTGCAGACCGGACACCTGCACCGGATGACCGGCACACCCGCCGACGTACCCGTACCAAGAAAGGTAATCTGCATGTGAAGGCGCTCAGGTTGCGCGTTGCGCCGGATTGCGGAGGGCACGGACGGTCCAGATGCGTTTGATGAATTTTATGGCTTCGAACCAGGCCACGCTGGCCACGCTGGCCGAGATGCAGATCAATATATCGTCGGGATGCAGCACGCTGAATTTGAGCAGCTTTTGCAGAAACGGCGTGTAGAGCGCCAGCGCCAGGCAAATCGTGGTTCCGCCCAGCACCCACATCAGGGAGACGTTGCGGGTGCGGAAGATCGCCAGTATGCCCCGGCTCGACGAGAGGTTGGTCAAGATCAGGCCCAGGTTGGCGATCACCAGGGTTGTGAAGGCCATCGCCCGCGCCTCTTCCTCGCCATGCTCCGGCGCCGCCAGGCCGTGGCGGAAGACAAACAACACGATGGCGAAGACGATCGCACCCTGCAGCAGACTGAAGGCCACGGTGGCGCGGTTGAAAAGCGGCGCCTGGGGCGGACGCGGCGGACGCTGCATCACGCCTTCCTCCTCCGGCTCGGCCTCAAACACGGTGGAGCAGGCCGGATCGATGATCAGCTCCAGAAAAAGAATATGCACCGGCAGCAGCGCCAGCGGCCAGCCGAAAAGCACCGGCACCAGCGACATGCCGGCGATCGGCACATGCACGGCCAGAATGTAAGAGACCGCCTTCTTGATGTTGTCGAAGATGCGCCGGCCCATGCGCACGGCGTTGACGATGGAGGCGAAATCGTCGTCGAGCAGCACCAACGAGGCCGATTCGCGCGCCACGTCCGTGCCGCGCCCGCCCATGGCCACGCCGATGTGCGCCGCCTTGAGCGCGGGGGCGTCGTTGACGCCGTCGCCGGTCATGGCCACCACGTCGCCGCGGGCCTTGAAGGCGCGCACGATGCGCAGTTTCTGCTCCGGCACCACGCGGGCGAAGATCGAACAGGCGGCGCAGCGGCGCACCAGTTCGTCGTCGTCCATGCCGTCGAGCTCGGGCCCGGTGATCGCCGCGGCGTTGGACTCCAGCCCGATCTGGGCGGCGATATTGAGCGCCGTGCCGGGATAGTCGCCGGTGATCATCACCACCCGGATGCCGGCCTCGCGGCACTCGCGCACCGCCGCCGGCACGGCGGGACGGATCGGATCCGCAAGGCCGATCAAGCCCAGAAAGCGAAACTCGAAATCGTGCTGCGCGGTGGGCAGATTCCCGCTGCGTCGGAACTTGGCGTGGGCCACGCCCAGCACGCGCAGCCCCTGGCCGGCCAGGTTTTGCACGCGCACGGAAATGGCCGCGCGCTCGGTCTCGGGAAGATGGCAGAGATCGAAAATCGCCTCCGGTGCGCCTTTGGCGGCGACCACATAGTCGGCGCCGTCGGGCGACTGCCAGACGTGCGAGAGCGCCAGCAGGTCGCGCGAGAGCGGGTATTCGTGGATCAGCGACCATTCCCCGTGCAGATGCTCGGTGCTGCGCAGAAAACGGGCGCCCACGGCCGCGATGGCCTTGTCCATCGGATCGAACGGATCGCGCTGGCTGGCCAGAATTCCATACTCCACCAGCGGGTGGAAGGTCTCGGGAAGGTCCCCGAGTTTCGCATGCGTCACATCGAGCGTCCTGCCGTCCACATCCAGCCGCGCCACTTGCATCAGGTTCTGGGTCAGCGTGCCGGTCTTATCCACGCACAGCACGGTCGCCGAGCCCAGCGCCTCCACGGCCGGCATGCGCCGGGTCAGCACCCGCGACCGCGACAGGCGCCAGGTGCCGAGGGCCAGGAAGATCGTGAGTACGACGGGGAACTCCTCGGGTATCGTTGCCATGGCCAGGGTCAAGCCGGCCAGCACGCCGTTCAGCCAGTCATGGCGCGTGAGGCCGTAGACGATGATGATCAGGACGCAGATCGTGATTCCCACAAAGGCAAAGGTGCGCACCAGGCGGCTGATCTCGCCTTGCAGCGGGGTGTTTTCGGCTTCGAGTTTGCCAAGGGCGTGGCCGATGCGGCCCAGTTCGGTGTGCGGGCCGGTGGCCGTCACCTCGGCGATGCCATGGCCCTGCACCACCAGCGTACCGGAATAAATGTGCGGCTGGTCGTCGCCGCCGGGCCGCGCGTCAGCCTTCCCGTCTTCCGCCGCCTCGGAACGCGCGCGTTTGCGCACGGGGACCGATTCGCCGGTCAGCAGCGATTCGTCCAGGGTCAGATTGACCGCGTGCAGCAGCACGGCATCGGCCGCCACGCGATCGCCCTCGTGGATCACCATGCAATCGCCGCGCGCGACTTCCCGTCCCGCGATGCGCCGCTCGCGTCCGCCGCGGATCACCAGCGCGCGCGGGCTCGAGAGGTCGCGCAGCGCCTCCAGCGCGTGCTCGGTCTTGCGCTGCTGGTAAAGCGTGATCCCCATCACCACGAAAACGAAGCCCAGCAGCATCAGCGCTTCCTCGCGGCTGCCGATCAGCAGGTAGATCGCGCCGCAGGCGACCAGCATCAGCAGCATGGGCTCGCGCACGACCTCCCAGATGGTGAACAACAGGCTGTTCCGGCGGGAGGCCGGAAGTTCGTTAAGCCCTTCGGTCTTCAAACGGGACGCGGCCTCCGCCTCGTCCAACCCACGCAACGATGCAATATCCAAAGGCGCCAACATGAAAAACCTCTTGTTCTCCAGGATTGCCTGAACCGCGGACCATTAGTCGCTGAAATATGAGTTGCGGCAGGCTTCCCGTCAAGTGCCTGCTGGGGCGCGGCGACTTGTTCTGTCGGCGACTTGTTCTGTCGGCGACTTGTTCTTGCTGCCGCCTAGCGTTTGATGTATCCTGATCTGAAATCGTTGGGAGGGTCTCGATATGCAGGTTCATCGTCGAATTCGTTCCGCGGGTGGCGCGCATCGCAATGCGGGATTTACCCTGATTGAAGTTTTGCTCGTGGTCGCCATTCTGGGCATGCTGGCCGGAGTCGTTGTGGTCAGTTTCAGAGGCCGGGATAAGAGTGCCCGAATCGCCACCACGCGCACCAGCATCTCTGCCATCTGCCTGGCGCTCGACCTCTACGAAGTGGACAACGGCGTCCTGCCGGCCACGCTGCAGGGGCTGATGCAAAGCGGCGGCGAACCGAATTGGAACGGTCCCTATATCAGAGGCGCCATGCCCATCGACGCCTGGGGCACGGCCTTCAACTACGCCAAGGTGGGCGACAAGGGTTACGAGGTGCGCTCGGCCGGGCCAGATCGTCAAATGGGTTCCTCCGACGATATTACCAGCCAGGCCGTCGGCAGCGAACCGGATGGCGGTAGCGGCGGCGGAAGCGCTGGCGGATGAAACGCTTCGGATCGCGGCGGGCGTTCACGCTTGTCGAAATACTGCTGGTGATAGCCATCATCGTGGTGATCAGCGCTGTAACCCTGCCATCTTTTGTACGCTCCATCAGCGGCAACCGCCTGCGCACCGCCGGACGCACGGTGGTTGCCGTCACCCGCTACGCCCGCAGTATGGCGCTGCTGCATCAAACCGAGATCGAAGTCGCCTTTGTGCTCAACAAGTCCACCATTCTGGTCGCCTCCCATGATCGTAACGTGGCCGCCCTCCAGGCCACCGGCGAGGTCGAGGTCGCCGTCGCCGAGGCGCGCGCCCGCATGGCCCAGACCGCCGCTTCCGCCAACAGCGCCATGGCGCCGGCGGTCCGCGAAACTCCTGAAGCGGATGGCGAGTACGGCGCCGCTCCGCCCCTGGCCGCGCCCGAGCAGCTGCCGGAAATTCACCTTACGCGGGTGCTTGACGGCGTCACGATCGAATCGGTCCAATTAACCCAAAAAAACGAGAGCGACGCTCCGGAGGGCGGCGTGCGCATCCTGTACCGGAGCAACGGCCGCTGCGATCCATACGAGGTCATCCTCCGCGACCACGACCAGCGCACCTTGCGCATCAAGGTGGACGCCCTCTCCACGCCCACCGTGGAACGGGAGCGGACATGAACCCGCAATCTGTAGCCGCCGCGGTGACGCGGCGGCGGACACGGCACGGTGGTCCAACCGGAGAGCCGCCGCGCGCCCGCGGCGGCCCCGGGCGGGCCGCGCGCGGGTTGACGCTGATCGAGGTTCTGATCGCCGTGGCGATTCTCAGCGTCGGCTCGGCCGTGCTGCTGACCGCCACCTCGCGCTGCCTGGCAGTGGTGCGCGCCGCACGGGACTATTATGCGGCGCGCCACGTGATGGATCTGGTCGAGATCGAGCATCCGATTCTCGCCGTCAAGGTCAACGGCCAGGACCAGATCCTCAACGGCACGCTGGACAACCTGGACTATCCCGACGGCTTCACCGCCAGCCGCGGCATCACGCGCAGCGAGACCTACAAGGACCTGCTGATCGTCAACACGCGCGTCTTCCGCCGCAGCGGTTCGACCAACCGCGGCGAGCAGGTGACCTCATATCTGTATTTCACCAACGAGGTCACCGGCCCATGAAGATGCCCGGCATCAGGCGCGGATTCACGATGGTGGAACTGCTGATAGCGGTGACCATTCTGATGCTCGTTACGACGGTCACCTATCTCATCTTCAGCGCCGTCACCGAGGCCTGGCGGCGGGGCGGGCAACTGAGCGAGGATCTGCATCACGGCGATTTCGTGATGGAACAGATCGTCGGCGGCCTGCAAAACGCCCGCTACCGGAACATGGCGGACGGTTTCCGCATCGATTCCGAGGGCGAGGGCTTTACCTGGGTCAAGGAAGGCACGGACCTCGTGGGCGACGACAGCGGCATGGCCAAGACCTACCACCGCGTACACCTTTTCATGACGCAGAACGGCGCCGATGAGGGCGTCGGGATCGCCTATACCGCCTGGGGCGACGATTATCTGCAGCCCGACGATTTTCACCCCGAGGATCTGGCGCCGATCGTGCTCTCCCGGCGCGTCGTCGGCATCGGCTGCCGCGTCGCCACCAACGCCACCGAGGAGGGCATTCAGTGGCTGGATTCGTGGGACGAGAAGATCGGCCTCGAACCGATGACCAATCATGTGCCCCGTTTCGTGGAAGTCACGCTGCGCCTGCAACCGCTCAAGGAAGGCGAAGCGCCGGTCGAAATACAGCGTTGTGTCCAAATTCCGATCGCCCAGCAGAAGGGGTATCGGTGAGTGGTGAGTGGTGAGTGGTGAGTGGTGAGTAGTGAGTAGTGAGTGGTGAACGGTGGGCAGTGAACAGTGAATAGTGGAAATGAGACAGGAATGGTAGGGCGCTCTCGCCGAGAGCGCCGTCTTGGACAACCCGCGCCAGGAAGGGAGCGCGGGTCGGGGCTGATTGTTGTGCTCTGGGTGCTGGCGCTGCTTTCGATTTTGATCAGCAGTTTCGCCTTCGAGATGCAAACCGAGGCGCGGGTGCTTTCCTACTATCGCAAACAAATGAAGGCCGAACATCTGGCCCGCAGCGGTAATGAGGTGGCGCTGATGCTGCTCAATCGCAGTTTGCAGATCCGCGGGGCGACCGATACCGAGGCCGACAAGGCTGAACCATGGTACGAGGCCGCCAAGCGGCTGAAACAGGGCCTGGCGATCCGCAACTGGATTGCCCCGCTGGGCGAGGGCGAAATCAGGCTCGATATCGTCCCCGAACCCGGGTTGCGCAACGTCAATACCCTCACCGACGAGGACTGGGAACGCATCCTGACCGTTGGCGGCGTCCCTGAGGCGCTCTGGCGTACGCTGATTGACAGCTGCGACGACTGGCGCGACCCCGACGACACGCCGCACCTGGACGGGGCCGAGACCGAGGATTACTACGCCCGCCAGACGCCGCCCTACAAAGCGCGCGGCCACAACGGCCATGCCGGCAATCTGGACACGGTGGACGAACTGCGTCTGATCCGGGGTTTCACCCGCGAGATTGTCTACGGCGGACCGAATCCCGAAGGCGGCGACAAGGCGCCGACCATGACGGGCATCGCCGACCTGTTGCGCGCGGGGGCGACGGACGATAAATTGGTCAACATCAACGCCGCCTCGCGCCGTGTGCTGCTCACGCTACCCGGCATCACCGAACCGCTGGCCGACCGGATCATGACGGTGAGGGAAGGGCTGACGGACGCCGGCACGATCAGCGATGACAGTCAGTTCAAGAGCGCCGCGGATGTTTTCGCGCGGGTCGGCGAGTTGATTGCGCTCAATGCCGACGAGCGCCAGCGTCTTAACGCGCTGATCAGCACCGTTTCCCCGGTCTTTACCGTAACCAGCCGGGGTGTGGTGCATGGCGTGGAGAAGACGATTACGCATGTGATCACGGCGAATGCGGGTACCGGTACGTCGGGAGCGGGCACGCCGGGCGGCGGTGCGCCACGCGTGCCGATCAGCAGGCCGTAGTTATCCAAGTGGCGCAGCGAAGAGCGAAAAGTGCTTAATGGGCGCAATTTACTCGCGTGACTATCTGCGCGGCATGTGTTTGAATGATCCGAAGGGTGTTTAATCTCTGATAGATTCATCAAATGGCTGCAAGAAATAGCATAGCGGCGATGGCCGTGCGCGGATGGAGCTGGGATTGGTCCCTGCCGGGCGCCCCAGGTTCAGCGCCGGAGGGCGGCGCCTTCGATCTGCCGCCGCCGGAGGATGCGTCCGATCTGCGCACCGCCGTCGCGGCCGCCGCGGGACCGCTGGGCGCGGCCCTGCGCGAGCACGGGCCGCGACTGGGCGCGCCGCTTGCGCTAGGCCTGCCATCCGAGGCCGTGCTGCTGCGCATCCTCGATCTGCCGCTGGCCTCCGGCGACGAGTTGCGCGACATGATCGCGCTTCAGGTGGACAAATTTTCGCCTTTCAACGCCGAGGACACCGTCGCCGCTGTCGAGGTGCTGTACGCCGGCGAGTCCAATCAGCAGGTGCTGATGGCCGTGTTGCAGACCAGCGTCGCCGAGGATTGGCGCCGCCTTTGCCTGGCCGCGGGGTGGACCCTGGCGCGGCTCGACCTAAACCTGCTCGGCTGGTGGCGCGGTCTGCGCGAAGCCGGGCAGATACCCGAAACCGGCTGCCAGGCGATCTTGCTTTACGACCGTTCCGCCTGCGACCTGATCGTCGTGCGCCATGGCGCGCCGCTGGCCGTGCGCAGTTTCGGCAACACCGCCGACGTGCCACCCGAGGAAGCGGCCGGCGAGATGGCCCGCGAAACGCTCTTCACCGTGGCCGGCGTTCTGGCGGGCGAGACGCAGGAACCGCTCGAAGTGCGCCTCTGGCACGCCGGCGCCGAGGCCCCGGCGGCCTTCGCGGCGCGTTTGCACGAACGTCTTGGAGCGCAGGTGCATAGCGCGTCGCTCGATACGCTGCCCGCACTGTCTGTCAGTCTGGCGCAGCGCGCCGCCGAAGCGGCGCCGCCGCGCCTGGATCTCTCGCCGCCCGCCTGGCGCGAGGCCGAGCGCGACCGGCTGCACCATCGGCAGATCGTCTCCATCGTCGCCGCGATCGGCGCCTTCTGGGCGCTGATCATCGCCGCGCTGATCGGCGGCCCGCTTTGGATCCAGCACCGCACCGCCGGACTGAAAAGTCAGTTGGAAGGCCTGCAGCCAGCCGCGCAGGCCACGCAGGCCACGCGCAACCGGGTCCAGACGCTCGATCAATACCTGAACCGCACGCATTCCGGCCTCGAGGTTCTGCGCGAAATCAGCCGCACCCTGCCGGCGGGGATCGACCTTCGCAACTTTGCCTATCGCAAGGGCAAGCAGGTGGAAATCAACGGCGAGGCGCAGGCCGTCAGCATGGTCTACGACTTCAAGAAGGAGCTGGATGCCTCGACGATGTTCCAGAAAGTCGACCTGCCGCGCATCTTCCACGGCGCCCGCGGGGAATCGTTTAAGATGACCGCTACGTTTCCCGGCGCGGCTGTGTTGCCGGGAGGGAAGAAAGAATGAAATTCTCCCACCGTGAACAAATGCTCCTGCTGGTCACCGGCGCCGCCCTGCTGGGCGGGATCACCTATTTCGCCGCTCAGCAGCAGGTCAGGGCCTGGAAAGCCGCCAGCGTCCAGGAGGACGACATCCGCCACCAGCTTACACTCACCCAGCGGCTGGTCGGGCAGCAGTCCGGGTGGGACACCAAACTCGCCCAGCTGCGCCGCCGCCTGCCCGCCTATCCGGCGTCCAAGGATGTTACGGCCGACCTGCTGATCCGCCTGGAGAAAATCGCCGGCGGCAGCCAGTTGACGCTGCTCAGCCGCGACGTCGAACGCGAATCCCGCCACGGCGATCTCTACGAGCTTTCCGCATCCTGCCGCTGGGAAGGTTCGCTGGACGCGCTGGTGCATTTCCTCTTTGATCTGCAGCAGGACGATGCTATTTTGGATGTCAGTCAACTGACCGTGACGCCGACGGACAAAAAACCGTTGCGCGGCACATTGACCGTGTATTGTTCGTACACGCGGCAAAACGCGGGCGGCGCCACCAACGCCGTCGCCAGCGCCGCCGGCACGACAAGCAAGGGGGGTTCGCCTTGACGATGCATAGCCGAAGGACAGGAATCCGGCGCGGCCTGGCCGCGCTGGCGCTGAGTCTCGCCGCCGGGGTCTACGCGCAAATCCCGCTGCCGCCGGCCACGCCGCCCTCCGTGCCGCCGCCGGCGCCGATCTCGCCAAGCGGCCCGGGCATGCCATTCACGCCGCCTATGCCAACCGACCCCAATCTGACCCCCGCGGCCCCGCCGCAAATATCCACCGATACCAACGGCCAGAAACTGGTCGCGCTCAAATTCAACCAGGCGCCGGCCTCGCAACTGCTCCAGTTTTACGGCGAACTCACCGGCCGCACCCTGCTCGAGGCGCCGGCCATCACGGCCACCATCACCCTGCGCAGCCAGTCGAAATTGACCGTGGACGAGTGTCTGCAGGCCATCCGCACCGTGCTCGCCATGAACAACGTGGGGCTGGTGGATGTCGGCACGAAGTTCACCAAGGTCGTGCCCGTCGCGAACATGCAGGTGGAGGGGTTGCGCATCGAAAGCAACTCCTGGGACCGGGTCGCTCATCCCGAAAACGACCAGATCATCAGCGAGATCGTCACGCTGCAACACATCGAGCTTGCCGACGCGCAAAAGGTCGCCGCCGGGCTGATTCACACCTACGGAAAAATAGTGATATTGGATCGTATCAACAGTCTCTTGATCGCCGACTCGGCCATCAACATCAACCGCATCCGCGAGGTGTTGGCGCAGATTGACCAGCCGATCGAGGCCCGCGAAAAATTGCAGATCCTCCCCATCCGCCACGCCAAGGCATCCGAGGTCAAAGCCAAAATCGAGGAGATTCTGGCGGACGACAAAACCAAGGGCGCCGCCGCGACCGTGCCGCGCGCGCGCACCTCGGGGCCTCCGGGCATGGAAACGACTGTGCCCTCGCCCAGCCGGATTCCCGGCGTGATCCGCGCCCCGATGGTGCTGCCGGTGCGTGCCAACACAACCTCGGACACCACCGGCGATGAAACCACCGAGGAAGGCCGCCTGATCCGCGGCAATGTAAAAATCGTCGCCGACGACCGCACCAGCGTGCTGATCATTCTGACCCGGCCGGAAAACATGCCGTTCTTCGAGAAAATCGTGAACGCCCTGGATATTCCCACCCAGCCGGATTTCGTCGTCAAGGTGGTGCGCCTCGAGTATGCCGACGTCGAGACCGTCGTCACCATTCTCAATAATCTGATCGGCGCCCAGACGCCCAAGGAACTACTGGCGAACACTTCGTCGCGCATGGCGCCCATCGTCAATGCCGGCAGTGTCGTCGGCGGCTCGTCACCCGGGGTCGGCGGCGGTTACGGCGTCGGCGGCAACGTCGCCGGAAACAGTGGCATGGGGAACAGCGATGGCGGACGTTTCAACAACGCGGCCCCAACCCGCAGTTCCTCGCTGGACAATTTCGCCCAGCAGAACGCGGCACAGCAAAACGCGGCGGTGTCCGATGCCACCAAGACCAAGATCGGCCAACTCTCCGCCCAAAACATCCGCATCCTCCCTGACAAGCGTTCGAATGGCCTCGTGATCATGGCGCCGCGCGCCGATCTGGCCACCATCATGGACCTGATCAAGGACATGGACATCCAGATTTCGCAGGTTATGGTCGAGGCGTTGATCGTCGGAGTTTCTCTCAACAAGGAAATCACAACCGGTGTGGACTGGTTTCAGCGTTCGATGATTGCCTACAACAAGACCGCTACTGGCGGACGTAAGGGGTTGTTTGGATTCGCCGGCGCCGGAGGGGGGGGGGATAACGTGACCAGGGACGCCACCAGTTTGAACGCCGCCGGGGCACTCGGTCCCGTTGGCGGTATCTCGTACTACATGACATTTTTCGGTCTCAACCTCGATGCGGTGGCCCACATGGTAGCTTCCGACAATCGCAGCCGGGTGCTGTCTTCGCCGGTCATTATGACCATGGATAACGAAGAAGCCACGATCGACGTCGCCACCGATCTATATACCCCCGGTCAGCCGGGGGCGTATCAGAATGGCACGTACATCCCCAACGGCCCCCAAGTCCGACGCGTGAGCACCAAACTCAAGGTCAAGCCGCACATCAATCAAAAGAAATACGTGGCAATGGACATCCAGCAAACAATTGAAGATCATGTGAGCGACCAACCGATCACCGATGCGAATGGTGTAACCACCAAATGGCCAATCATCGGTTCCCGTCAGTTGGAAGCCAAAGTCTCCGTTCAGAGTGGAGAGACGATCATGCTCGGCGGCCTGGTCAAGCATACCGCCATCGAAAATCAAACCGGGATTCCATTCTTGAGCAAAATCCCCCTGCTCGGCTATTTCTTCCGCTCGGATGACAACCAAAAGAACCGCGAAGAGGTGATCGTCTTCCTGACTCCGCGTGTATTGGACACCACCGAGGAGATCATGGCGGATGCCAAACGGCGGCGTGATACGGCGAGTCTGGATAATATGTGGAAATACGGCTGGTCGAGCAGCAAACTCGCCGAGGGCTACACCAATACGGCGCCCACCAACACAACAATTGAGTTGCCATCGGAACCGGCGTTTTCCGCGCCAAACATGACGAATCACCCGTCCATCGCGGCAACCAACCGTCCACCGCCACCAACGCCGCGAGCAAACGGCAAGTGAATTTGCGCGGTAACAACTTAGGCAGTTAGTCCATTTTATCGAGGAGGCGCTGCGATGATGCAGTCTTGGCATGTTGCTCTTCTGGTCGTTATTCCGGGGATGGTTGGCGGCATGATTTCTGCCGCATCGGAATATCTAGACATATGCTCTGAACCTCCGCCAGAACCTGATGACGTTCGTGGGATTGCCCGTCATGAAGAACGGAAGAAAAACAGAAGCCATGGGCTTTTTTTTCTTGGTCGCGGTTTGTTTGGGCTTGCTGGTGCCGGTTGCGTACTTGTTGGCGGTCTTTGGGTGCAGAAACTCTCCTTTATCGATTCCGTCGATAACACTGTGTTCCTTTGGGCGCTCATGTTGGTGTCTGGGGTGTTCAGTCGCCGTATGGTTCCAGTAATTGGCGATCAACTGGAAAGAGAGTTGATGAAGCGTCGCATAACAGATACCGAAAAGATTGCCAATAACGCTGCGGCCACAAGCAATCAGGCCGTTAGTTTTACAGAGGCGATGTCATTTGCCCAGACAGCGCTATCGCGCGCAGATACAACGATTGACGTTCCGCAGGCAATTCAGGCGCTAAATAAGGTCGAATCGGACTTTCCAACACACAGAACATTGCATATCTACCTCGGGCGACTCTATAAACGCCTTGGAGATTACGACAATGCCATCTTGTGCCTTAGGACGTTCATCAAGAATTTAGACAAGCAAACAAAGGGACGGGGCAGTGCGGAAACAAAAGTGGACATCGCTGACGCCTACTACAATATAGCGTGCTATCATGCGTTGAAGGCCAGACAGGTCCATGATGCACATGAACGTGAAGAGGAGGAGGTTCGTTTGAAGAAGGAGTCCCTCGAATCATTGCGATTGTCGGTCGAGAAGTCGCCCGAGAATGCTGAGTTGGCAAAGGCCGACAAGGATTTCGATTTCATCAAAGAAGACTTAGGGCAAATAACGAACGTGAATTCCGACAAGAAATAAGGCGAAGGGCAAGTTTGTCGGTTTGTCGGTTAGTTGGATACGTCGTCAGATTCTAATGTACAAGGAAGCTGCGGTTTGATATTCTTAGACAGTTTTCCGTTGAGGAAAAAGGGGGGAATCATGAAGGATAAAGGCGCATAACGAAGTTGGAAAACCCAAATCGGCGGTTTTACGAGGCGATTCATTGCTGGATCGCCTCGTTTTTTTGTGTCGATCAGTGTTCTTCCAGCGTGATCGCTTCCAGCGCCCTGCGCACCTCGGCGATCAGGAAGTCCGGGGTTGAAGCGCCGGCGGTGAGCGCGACGGTGCGGAAAGCCCTGAGCGCGGCGGGATCCAGGCCGGCGGCCGTCTGCACATGAAAGGTGGGCTTGTCGCGCCGCGCCAGTTCCACCAGTCGCAGAGTATTGGCGCTGGCGCGTCCGCCGACCACCACCACCGCATCCGCCTCGCGCGCCAGCCGGCCAAGCTCCGCCTGCCGTTCGCGCGTGGCGGCGCAGATCGTTTCGAGCACCACGGCGCCGGGATAGCGCCGGAGGATCGCCGCCGCCACGGCTTCGTATAAATCCACAAACTCCGTGGACTGGGCCACCAGACAGACCGGCTCCAAGCCGGCGGGCAGGGCGTCCACCTCATTGGGGCTTTGGACGACATGGCCGCGCCCTTCGGCGAAACCCAGCAGTCCGAGGACCTCGGCATGGTCGGGGTCGCCGAAAATCACCGTGTGGAAGCCGCGGGCGGCATGTTTGCGGATCAATCCCTGAATACGCGCCACATCGCGGCAGGTGGCATCGGCCAGGCGCACCGGCAGCCCGGCCAGCCAGGCGCGCCGGGCGGGTGGAATGCCGTGGGCGCGAATCATCAGCGTGCCGTCGCGGAGGGCGGCAGGATCGTCCGTCTCGCGAATACCCTCGGCGCGCAGGCAGGCCAGCATCTGCTCGTTGTGAATCAGCGGCCCGTCGGTATGCACCGGCCCGCCCGTCTCGCGCGCCAGACGGCGAGCCTTGTCCACAGCCTGTTGGACACCCCAGCAAAACCCGGCGGATTGTGCGGTTAGCACGCGCATGAGCAAATCATAGCATGAAAATAATGTGGAACATGCGGATAACTTCACGGCTCAGGAGTGAAAAAAGCCGCCCCTGTCGCTCTGCGACGTCAGTTTGCAGCAATTCTCATTATGGTTCTTGTCCCCTGCCGCCTCGCGCGGCAGGAGCGGATGATTGGTGGAAAATGCCCGCGTTTTCCACCAATCATGTTCACCCGCGACGCAAGGTCGCGGGGGTCAGGAGCCATAATGAGAATTGCTGGTCAGTTTGAACTTGCGGCGGCAGGGGGGGGGTGCTAGCTTGATGATATGGAACGGAAGGAAATCGAAGCGTATCTTAACCGTCTTTCGGATTTGCTTGGGCGCCGGAATACTGTGGGAGAAATCGTGCTTTTCGGCGGCGCGGCGATGGTCTTGGCGCATCAGGCACGGGTAAGCACCAAGGATGTGGACGCCATATTCGTTCCCAAGGCGGATGTGTACGCGGCGGCCTCGGAAGTGACACGCGAATATGGCGCTCCCGAGGGGTGGTTGAACGATGCCGTCAAGGGATTCCTCAGCGACAGGGCCGAAACACTTCCCCTGCTCGACCTGCCGCACTTGAAAGTATTCGTTGCGGCGCCGGAATACTTGTTGGCCATGAAGTGCATGAGCATGCGCATCGGAAAGGACGAAACGGACATTCGGGACATTCGATTCCTGATACGACAACTCGGGTTGCGGCGGGCCGAGGCCGTGCTGGAAATTGTCGAGAAATACTATCCTCGGAATCGGATCCAGCCCAAAACGCGATTTGCAATCGAGGAACTATGCCAGGAGCATGAGTCGTCATGAAACAAGCATTGCTGAGCCTGCGGGCGATTAGCCTGGAGTGGAATGACGCCATGCAACGCGGCGAACCGTTGACTTTGTGGCGGCTGGGGGATCTCGTTGACGATTTTCGAATGCGGGCCGCAACCGCGGAAGAGAAGCTGGCTTTGGTGAACGAGGCGCCCATGTGGGTCGATGCCCCGTCTCAGGAGGACTGTAACGCCTATTGGGCGGCGACGGTCGAGACGCTTTGTCGCGAAGCCGGGTTGAAGCCACCGGAGTGGACGGAATCGCCCCGTTGCTACCTGCATCGCCCATGGTTTGCCGGAGCGCTGGAAAGCCTCAAGGCCATTTTGCTCGCGGAAAGTCCGGTCGCCTTTCGCCGCCGCAACCTATTCGTTTCGTCCGATGCGCTGGCGCGAGTGTAAAGGCATATGAAGATCGTCCAGATCGTGCCCGGCTCGGGCAATACGTTTTACTGCCAGAACTGTCTGCGCGATATCGCCATGGTGCAGACTCTGCGCGCGCTGGGACACGATGTGGTGATGGCGCCGATGTACCTGCCGTTGTTCGGCGAAGCCGCCGACCGGCATTCCGGCAGCCCGGTCTTTTACGGGGCCGTCAGTCTATATCTGAAGCACGCGCTGCCCGCTTTGCGCCATCTGCCACGCTGGGTTTCGCGCCTGCTCGATGCCCCGCCCATGCTCGCCTGGGCCGCCCGGAAGGCGGGCGCCACCCGCGCGGACGGCCTGGAGGCGCTGACCCTTTCGATGCTGCGCGGCGAACACGGCGGACAGGCGGATGAACTCGAACGTCTGACCGACTGGCTGGCCGCCGGCGTTGCGCCCGACGTGATCCATATCTCCA
The DNA here is from genome assembly GCA_903925685.1 of uncultured bacterium. Classification (GTDB taxonomy): domain Bacteria; phylum Verrucomicrobiota; class Kiritimatiellia; order CAIKKV01; family CAIYGI01; genus CAIYGI01. Next base: position 11,640 of record CAIYGI010000017.1, on the reverse strand, counting down.
ATGCGCTGCTGCTGGGTCTGGCCCGCCGGCTCAAACAGCGCCTGGGCGCCACGCTTGTCTGTTCGCTCCAGGACGAGGATACCTGGCTCGACGCCATGGCGCCGGACAAGGCCGCCGAAGTCTGGGCCGCCATGCAGGAGCGGGCCCGCGACGTGGATGGATTCATCGCCGTCAGCCGTCACTATGCCGATTACATGGGCCGGCGCCTGGCGCTGGACGCGCAGCGCATCCGGATCGTGCCCGTCGGCATCGCAACCGACGGTTATACGGACTCCCCGCTGCCGTTCGACCCGCCCGTCATCGGTTACCTCTCGCGCCTTTCGCAGGCCGACGGATTCGGCCTGCTCGTCGAGGCATTCGTGCGGCTGAAACAGGAGCCTGCCTTCGCCGCCACGCGGCTGATCGCCACCGGCGGACAGACGGGGGACGACCGGGCCGTGCTGGCCGCCGCGCGGCGCGCACTGGCCGCGCATGGGTGGGAGAAGGATTTGACCGTGCTCGCCGAATTTGACAAACCCGCGCGCGCGGCCTTTCTGGCGCAGCTTACGGTGCTCTCGGCGCCCGCGCTGAAAGGCGGGGCCTTCGGAACCTTCATCCTGGAGGCGCTGGCCGCGGGCGTACCCGTGGTGCAGCCGCGCCTGGGCGCCTTCACGGAACTGGTCGAGGACACCGGCGGAGGCCTGCTTTATACCCCGAACGATGCCGCCGCCCTGACCGTCGCCTTGAAGGAACTGCTCTCCAATCCGCCCCGCGTCCGCCGGCTCGGCGCGCGGGGACGCGAGATCGTGCGGCGCGATTTTTCGATTCAGGCCACGGCTGCCAGGTTGCTGGATGCCTACGCGGCGATGCGGACCCACACCGCAACCGTATAGCGCTTCAGGGCATCGTCACTGCTGCCCCGCGCCGGAGGAATGCCGCAACTGCTCGAGCTCCTTGCGCAAAGGAGCCCAGTAGGCACGATCTTCGGCGCGGATACGATCCTCCTCGTCCCGAAGAGCCGGTCGCAACGCATCGATATCGCCACGCATGGCCTCGCCCAAAAGGGGACGCGATGCGACCAGACCGGAGGCGATATTTGGGAACGATCGGGTCAACTCCACTAATAGTTCGGGTGTGCGCGCCTCCTGAAACCAGAAGACGATTTGCTCGGAATTAGGCTGTCCGCGGTTTCCCTCGTAATGCGCCTCGATCAACCTTTGCACCATGGGCCAGTCCTTGTCGCGCTGGGTCTTTTTGGCCTGCACCAAGTCTGGAACCGACAGGAGTTCATACACGTCCCCTCCAGGCAACTCAACTGTCATACGGCGCGACCAGAGTGTCTCGAAATCCGCGACGCACCGGAGCACCGACATCACGTCGATGCGAATACCGTCGGCTTCCGGATGATGACATCTGAAATGGACCGCGTGTCCTCTGACCAGATAGTCCAGCCGCAGCGGGGGAACGGCGATGCATTCGGCCTCCAGCGCGGAAAGCGCGGAGTTCAGGCGCCCGATGTTGTCCGCATCCGCCAGGATGACAATATCCGTGTCCCGGCTAAATTCGGCTGCGCCGTAAAACACGCACGCCTGGCCGCCCATGAGCAGATACCGCACGCGGCAGGTATGCAATGTCGAAAGGACTTTGCCTATCGGGTTCGGGATCAAGACTACCCCCCGCTTCTTGATAAAACTTCCATAATTTGCCGGTTTCCCGCCAACGTTGGCCGGGGTTCAGGCGATACCAATCCAGCCACTCTTGCTCCACCAATTCGAGCCCCGTCGGCTTTGTGGAAAGTCTTTTCATCAGTGCAAAGATACGCTTTTTCTGGCCGGTGTCACAAGCAGTAAAGGTGTGGTAGGTTAACGGCATGACGACGACATTGGCGGAACTGGGCGAACGGGCGCTGGTTGAGCGGCTGACGCGGCGGCTGCCGGCCGCCGGCGGCACGGTCGTGGTCGGACCCGGCGACGATTGCGCCATCGTGCGGCTCGCGTCCGACGCCGTGGAAGATCTCGTGCTCACCAGCGACCCCGTGATCGAAGGCGTGCATGTCGGTCCCGGCGATCTCCCCGGCGCGGTCGGCCACAAGGCCGTGGCGCGCGCGCTCAGCGATCTCGCCGCCATGGGCGCCGAACCGCTCTGGGGGCTGATCGATCTGGTCGCGCCGGCAGCGACCGCCATGGAGCGCGTCGAGGCCATCTACGAAGGCGCGCAGGCGACCGCGGCGCGCTACGGACTGGCCATCGTGGGCGGCGACTGCGCGCGCGGCACGCTCCTTGAACTGCACGTGTTCGCCGTCGGCCGCGTGCCGCGCGGAACAGCCGTCTTGCGCAGCACGGCGCAGGCTGGCGAAGAAATCTACGTCACCGGCGCCCTGGGCGGCAGCCTGGCGGGCCGCCATCTGAACTTTTCGCCGCGTCTCAAAGAGGGGGTCTGGCTGCGGGCGCAGGGCTGGGCCACGGCGATGATGGACCTGAGCGACGGACTGGGGGCCGATCTGCCGCGGCTTTGCGTGGCGTCGCGCGTGGGGGCCAGCTTGCGGACGGAGGCGCTGCCGATCGCCCCGGAAGTATTCGCGCACCCCGACGCCCGCGATCCGCTGGCGCACGCCCTGCACGACGGCGAGGATTTCGAACTTCTTTTCAGCGTGGCGGCGGAACGGCGCGCGGCCTTCGAGGCCGCCTGGCGCGCGACCTTCGGCCTGGCCTGTTCCCGCATTGGATCGTTCACCGCCGCCGCGGCTGGCGTGTTGATCTTCAGCCCCGACGGAACATCCGCGCCGCTCGCAGGCGGCTATGAGCACTTTAAAAGGTAGATAGGCTGAAGGAAGATTGGCCCGCCATTACGGTTTCGCGGCGGGGTCGTTTGTGTTGGCTGCCGCATCCTTGCGATCGCTCAGCATCTGCTTGACCCGTTCACGCCGGCCGTTGTCGGCGCCCTTTTTTTTATCCTTGTCGCCAGCCTTCCGCAGCAAGTCGTTAAGTTTCCGCCGTTGATCGGGGTTGATGGTTTTGAGCACCACCACAAGATGCTGCATCCGAAGCTTTGCGAGATCCGTGCGCAACCGTCCGGAAACTTCGACCGCTTTATCCAAAGCCGCGGCATCAGGGGTGTCCTGCTTGAGCAGTTCCACCTGGCGTACCAGCGAGGTTTCCAGTTTTCGAATCGTCTCCGCGCAGCGCGGGGTAAAATCCTCGCGCGCTTTTTTCAGCGCGTTCTTTTGATCGTCCGAAAGATTAAGTTCCTTGACCGCCTCCGGCCGTTCCAGCAGTTTCATGATCTGGGTTTCCTGCTGCAACCCGGCGTCGTCCTTTCTGGTCAGACGTTCGTTCCGTGCGTTCCATTTCGCTTCGGCGCCGGGATCGCGCGGCCAATTGGTCGCCGCCGCAAGCGGCGGATTGGTGGCCGCCGGCGCCGCTGCAACCGCGCTCACGCAAAGCGCCATGGCCAACGCGGCGATTCCAACATGTTGTTTCTTCATGGTATTCCTAAAGACGCTCCGAGGCTTTGGAATATTGCAGAAAAGTTACGGAATGACCAGCCTCCGCGAACAGGCCGCCAGAATCTGCGCGCCATTGCGCGTGACCAGTACGGTGTCTTCGATCCGCACACCGCCCAGGCCCGGGTAATAGAGTCCGGGTTCGACGGTAACGATGGCGCCCGCCTGCAGGCGTTCGAAACGCAGTCCGAGCGACGGCGCCTCGTGAATCTCCAGTCCCACGCCATGGCCGGTGCTGTGGATGAAGCCCGTTGGATGACCGCCAACAACTTCGGTTTTATAGCCGCGCCTTTCGAACTCGGCATGCACAATGCGATGCACCGTGCTGCCGGAGATGGCGGCGCGCACGGTTGCGAGCGCCAGCCGTTGCGCGGCGGCCACGGCGGTGTGAAGAGCGCGCAGTCCGGGCTTCGGCGTGCCTTTGCAGACCGTGCGGGTCAGGTCGCCCCAGTAGCCGTTGAATGCGTGCTGCGGGAAAATATCGATGACGATGGGTTCGCCTGCGCGCAGCGGGCCGCGCCCGATGCCATGCGGGTTGGCCGACTGTTCGCCGCAGGCCACAATCGGATCTCCGCCCACGCAATCGTGCGCCATGGCCGCCATGTTGATCGCGCGCCTGACCTGCTCACACGCGAGCGACCGGCCGGCATGCCGCAAGACACCCCGCGCATCCACCGTGGCCGCGCGCAGCAGCGCCCAGGCAGCGTGCATCCCGGCCACCGCCGCCCGCTGCGCCATACGAATACGCGCCACCTCGTCCGCCGTCTTGACACGCCGCTGCGGGAAGACACCCTGCGCGGCCACGTCCAATCGCACGCCGCGCCGCTCCAAACGCCGCGCGACAGCCAGCGGAAAATTCGCCGGGACCTGCGCGCGACGCACGCCCAGTTTATGCAACAACGCAAAGGCCCAGTCCGACAAGCGGCGGCTCATGGCCTTTGAAAGCGCCAGATCACGCGGGGACCACACGGTCACGCCTTGCGCGCATTGCGTCGCCCAGGCTTTGTCCATCGCGGAAACCACCAGATGTCCGCCTCCCGCCACTCGCACGTAAACGATGGGGTCGCTTGTTCGATAGCCTGCGACGTAACGCAAATCCGCCGATTCCTGCGTATTTCCCACTATCAGTACGGCCGCTGTTGACTTCTGAGTTTGCATCGCCTGTTGTTTCCTTGCAAATTTCCGACATTGATGCCAATTCCATCCCCGCGGAAGCGCATTTGTACGCTTTTTATTTTAATAATCATACACCCATTTGAGTCTGTATATAGTATTGAACTGAGCCAGGCAACGCTACACATAGCGTCAAATAGAAAAACATTACATTTGGCAGTTTTTCGCTTGTGGACTCAGCGGTCTAGTTCTATTGTCTAAACCTGTTGGGCGGCTGCGAACACGTATCGGGCCTTGTTAATAACATGTTCACAAGACGCTAAACTTTGCATTTTTAGGCGATATTACACCTGAATTTATCCGGTAGTCCGTCCGTGCCTTATGCGAGCGCCTTGGCGCACGCTAGCTGGTGACGGCAAACCAGAAAGCTGGAGGCAGACAGTGAGTGAGCAGACAGCCGAAACGATTTGGCAGGGAGCCTGCGCGCATTTGCGCAGCCTGTTGCATCCCGATGTTTTCGAACGATGGATCGCGGTGATACGTCCGGTGGCGGTTGACGATCAGACTCTGGTGCTGGGAGTGGACAACGATTTTTACCAGACCTGGTTGGAGGAAAATTATCTGCCGATCATTCAAAACGCAGTGACCGCCACCACGGGGAAAACCGCCGCGATACGTCTTACGGTGACACACTCCGACGCGCCTGCTTCGCCGGATGCCGCGCTCGCAGCCGCCCAGGCCATGGCGCCGATGAACGCCTTGCTGCGTCATCCGTCGGGACCTGGTCACGCGCCCAAGCGCGGCGCGGTGGGTACGACGGACTCGATGCTTAACCCGCGCTTCACCTTTGCCGAATTCATCGTCGGCCCTTCCAATAATTTTGCGCATGCCGCCGCGATGGCCGTCGCGCAGGCGCCGGCGCATGCCTACAATCCGCTTTTTATTTACGGCGGATCGGGTCTGGGCAAGACCCATTTGATGCAGGCCATCGCGCATCATGTGCTGGGCCGCCAAAACGCCAAGGTCTGTTATCTCTCCTCGGAAACCTTCACCAACGAATACATCGACAGCCTGCAAAACCGCACGCTGGTGCAGTTCCGGCGCAAGTACCGCGGCGTGGACCTGCTGCTGATCGACGACATTCATTTCCTGGCGGGCAAGGAGCGCATGCAGGAGGAGTTCTTCCACACCTTCAATACGCTCTTCGACGCCCACCGGCAGATCGTCATGACCAGCGACCGCCCGGCCTCGGAGATCCAGGGACTGGAACAGCGCCTCGTGTCGCGTTTCGAGTGGGGCCAGGTGGCGGAGTTGCAGCCGCCGGACTACGAGACGCGCATGGCCATCCTGCACACCAAGATGACCCATCACAACATGGGCATGCCGGAGGAGGCGGTACAGTTCATCGCCAAGTCCATCCATAACAACGTTCGCCGCCTGGAGGGCGCCCTGACGCGGGCGACTTCCTACGCCGCGCTTTTGCGCCGTCCGCTGACCGTGCCGGACCTGGAGCGCCTGCTGCACGATCTGCTCGATCAGGAACGGCAACAGCTGGTGACTTTCGAGATGATCTTGAAAGCCGTGGCGGATCACTACGACGTGCGCCTGGGCGACATGACCAGCAAGCGACGCCCCCAGGCTATCGCCGTGCCTCGTCAGATCGCCATGTACCTGTGCCGGACCATGACCCCATCGTCGCTGCCCAGCATCGCCGCGGCGTTCGCCAAAACCCATGCCACCGTACTGCACGGCGTACGCATGGTCGAGAAGCGCATGGTAAACAACGAAACACTGCGCCAGGAGATTGCCTCCCTGACCCGGCAACTGACCTTGTCCCGCTGATAGGCCCTGATGATAACCCTGATGACCAACACACCGACATGCTGTTCAAAACTTTTCGCGGTTGATAACCCACGGGTTATCTTCAGCCTTAAAGCCGGTTATCAACATTTTCGTCAGCAACTCCTTTTTTCGTTTTCCCCCAACCATTACGCCCTTTTTTACGGTTGTCTTCACTTATATTTAACTATACTGATATTACTAATTCTGATAAGGTATATACTTAAATCTTATTCGATTTGTGCATAATCGGCGATGCCGGACAAAACGGAGGTCAAAGGTGAAAATCTCAGTCACACGCGAAGCGTTGTCATCTGGTCTGCAAATGGTCAACGGAGTTGTCGGCGCCCGGCCCACGATACCGGTTTTGTCGAATGTCTTGTTGGAAGCCGAATCCGATCATCTGTCCCTGACGGCGACGGATCTTGAGATTTTTGTGCGCTGCCGGGTGAACGCCAAGACCGGCAAATCCGGCGTCACCACCCTGCCCGCCAGGCGCCTGCTCAGCATCGTCCGCGAACTCTCGGCTGAGAACGTCGAGATGGAGACCGACGACAAGCACATGACGGAAATCACCTCGGGCGCGGCCTTTTTCAAAGTCATGGGCATGGCGGTCGACGATTTTCCCGCCCCGGCGGATTCCAGTCAGGGCAACGTGTTTACACTGGAAGCGAGCGCTCTGAAGCAAATGCTGCAACGTGTGCATTACGCGGCTTCGGCCGACGAAACACGCTATATTTTGAACGGCTGTCTGCTGAGCTTCCGCGGCAACAAGTTGACCGTGGTGGCGACGGACGGGCGGCGTCTGGCGCTGGCCGAGCAGGAGCAGGAAATTCCGCAGGAGAGCGAGACCGACATCGTGCTGCCGAGCAAAACGGTCAACGAACTGCTGCGTACGCTGCGCGACGAGGGCCCGGTCAAGATCACGCTGACCAAGAACCAGGCCGCCTTCGAATTCGACAACGTGCTGGTGATTTCCAAGTTGATCGAGGGAACCTACCCCAATTTCCGCCAAGTGATTCCCAGCCACTGCGAGGAACGCGTGGCGGTGGAGCGCGAGATGCTGCTGACGGCGGTGCGGCGCGTGGCGCTGATGACCAGCGAAAAATCCAGCTCCGTGCGCTTGAGTTTCGGCAAGAACAAGCTGAAGGTGAGCGCTTCCTCGCCCGACGCCGGCGAAGCCAACGAAAGCCTGCCGGTCAAGTACACGGGCAAGGAAATGGCCGTGGCCTTCAACCCCGAGTTCATCATGGAGCCGCTGCGCACCCTGGTCGACGACGAGATCTTCTTCGAACTGGTGGACGAGTTGAGTCCCGGCGTGATCAAGTGCAGCACCCCTTTCCTCTACGTCCTGATGCCGATGCGCATCAGTTGATGGAAAGGGCGAGGGCAGCGATATGTTCGTCCGCATTGAAGTCTGGCCGTTTCTGGCCGTGGCGCTGGGGCTGGCGCTGCTGCTATGGGCTGGCCTGCGCTTCTTGCGTGTTCCGCAACGGAAGGCTTTCAGAGTCAGCGGCCTGCTCTTGCTGATGCTGGGCGGCTACCTGCTCTACTTTTTCCGCAATCCCGACCGGCACGCGCCCGCCGATCCTAATCTCATCGTGGCCGGGGCGGACGGGACGATCATGAGCGTGACGCCCTGCATCGAACCGCTGTTTCTTAAGACCAACTGCGTGCGGGTCAGCACCTTTTTGAGCCTGTTCGATGTCCACGTCAACCGCGCGCCGATGGACGGCACGCTGATTTTCGCCAAGTACTACGCGGGCAAACGCTTTTTCACCTTCCAGGAAAAGTCCTCGCTCTTTAACCAGCACAGTTCGCTGCTCTTCACCAATGCCAGCACCCGCTGCCTGGTGCAGCAGATCGTCGGTCCCGTGGCCCGGCGGGTGGTGTTCTGGAACGAACCCGGCGACATGGTGCATAAGGGCGATCCGATCGGCATGATGAAGTTCGGGTCGCGCCTGGATGTCTACCTGCCCGCCGATGAGGTGAACGTGGCGGTGGCGCGCGGCGACAAAGTGCGGGCGGGCGAAACCATCATCGCCCGCCTGCGGACGGAAAAGCCAGGGCCATGACAAAAAAGCCTCCATTGACCTGGCGTCAGGCGATTCCAACGCTGATTACGCTGGCCGCCATGATGTGCGGCTTTTTCAGCATCCTGATGACGCTCGAAAGTTTGCGTAACGGGGTGGACGTGGGCAGGGCGCATCTCTGGGCGGCGCAACTGATCATGCTGGCGATGATTTTGGACGGACTGGACGGCAACGTCGCGCGCCGCTTGAACGGCTGCAGCGCGCTGGGGGCGGAGTTGGACACCTACGTTGACATGACCGCCTTCGGCATCGCGCCGGCGCTGCTGATCTACGTTGTCAACGAACGCGGGCCGCTCTTCTGGCGCGTGGTCATGACCGCCGCCGTCGTGCTCTCCGGCGTGGTGCGGCTGGCGCGCTTCAAGGCCACCGACATCCATCGCGGCCAGCATGGGTTCAGCGGCCTGCCGATCACCGCCTGCGCGGGCTGGGTGGCGAGTCTGGTATTTCTAAGCGAAACGGCCTCGCCGGGCCATTTCCTGTCGCTCCAGCGGCATCCGATGCAGAGCGTTTTTCTGGCGGGGATCGTGACTTTCATCGTGCTCCAGGTCTCCAATATACGCTATCCGAAACCCACCAAGGTGACGGCTCTCTTTCTGCCCATGATGGTGCTGGTCGGTCTCTTGTTCGTTCCCGATGCCCGCTATTCCGTTCCCGCCGCCTCGATCCTGGTGCTGCTGGGCGTGGGCTATACATTGTTCGGCCCGTTCTACATGTGGCACGCCGCGCGGCGGCTGGCGCGGCGGCGGTTGGATCTCCCGCCGCCGATTACGGAAGGCGACGCGCATGATGGCTAAGCGCGCGGACTTGGCTGGCGTTGTGAAAGACCTGCGGACGCACATCGAGCACTTGGGCGACGAAGGGGTGCGCGTGCTGGAGACTTCCGCGCGGCCGCGCGCCAAGAGCGCAGCGCCCGCGGTCGCGGATCGTCCGGCTGCAAGCAAACCGGTCCCGCCGCGTGGAACGGCCGTGGCGGCCTCCGGGATGGCGGCGGCGCCACAGGCGGCATCCGCGCGACCCATCGCCAGGGGCGTGACTCCCGCTTCTCCCATAGCTCCCACGGCCTCTGCCGCTGCGACGGCCGATCCGGCGCTGGCCGGCGTGGCGGCGGCCATGCAGCAGTTGGTCAAGGAGGTGGCGGCCTGCCGCATTTGCGTTTTGCACGCGAAACGCACGCACACGGTTCCGGGTCAGGGTTCCCTGCGGCCACAGGTGATGTTTGTCGGCGAGGCGCCGGGAGCCGACGAAGATGCCCAGGGTCTGGCCTTCGTGGGCCGTTCGGGGCAGTTGCTGACCCAGATGATCATAGCCATGGGTTTTACCCGCGAGCAGGTCTTTATCGCCAACATCTGCAAGTGCCGTCCGCCGGACAACCGCCAGCCGCTGCCGGAGGAGATGACCGCCTGCCTGCCCTTCCTGCGGCGCCAGATCGCGCTGCTGCATCCGACGCTGATCGTGGCCCTCGGCGCCACGGCGGTCAAGGGACTCCTGAACTCGACGCAGGGCATCACCAAGTTGCGCGGAACCTGGTGCGACTTCGAAGGTATTCCCGTGATGCCGACCTATCACCCGGCCTATCTATTGCGCAACCCGCCGGCCAAGCACGAAGCCTGGGCCGACCTGCAGGCGGTGTTGAAGCGCCTCGGCCGCTCAGCCCCAGCTTGGACGCAGACGCGCAAAGGCGCCTGATTCTGGAACAAGAACGCTCAACGTTCAAAGCGGGGAGGAGCGGAAGTTGAGCGTTGAGAGTTGAACGTTGTTCCATCCGCATTGGTCAGCGGCACGACTGACTTCTGACTACCTGAGTAGTAACATTTTCTTTAACACTGTTGCGCTCTCGGAGTCGAGGGCGGCGATTTCGTCCATGATGGCCGCGTCATTCATCGTTCGTGGTCCGGAGTTTTTGGGCGCTACCGCCGGGCGGCAGGTAGTTTTCGCCGGTCACGACTTTTCTGCCGGTCTGGGCTTCGAGTTCCAGGCGGGCGCGTTTGGCAATTTTGCCGCCTGTCTTTGCGGCGATCTGATTCTCTGGCATGCCGGTGGCGGCGGTGGTCTCGGCAATCTGGCGGGTGGAAAGTTCTGCCAGGGCGGTGAAAATCAGTTCGGCTTCGCTCATGTGGTCGCGGAGGTTCTGGGTTTTGAGACCCTTCAACTCCTTGTGGGCCTTGACGCTGAGGTCGGACCACTCCTGATGGATGAGGTTGGTGAGGATGGCGTATTCGTCGCCTTTCTTAATCTCGTGCGTGGCCCAGTAGTCGGTGAGTTTGTTGCGGGTTTCCTGGCCGGTCATGCGCTGCTGGATCCACTTCGCGCTACGGCCATGCTTCTGCCACGTATCGCGGGCGCGATCAAGTGCGCGGGCAGGGTCGGACATCTCCTGCATCCGTTCATAGCCGACTTTGGCGAGCCAGAGTTTGATGGGTTCAGCCTTGGGGCTGGGAACGCTCTGGACGAGACGTAAGAGGGTCTCGGCATTGGCGGCGTCGGTAAGGCGCAGTTTGCCGTCGCCGGCGCGTAATTTGAACCGGTGACAATTTGTCACCAGTTGACTGCCTTCCTTCCCAAGTCGCTCTTTCAACTTATTCCAGTATTTTCTGGCCGTCTGGAAATCAGGCTGTTGGGTGAGGATTTGGATGATGTCCACGACGGAGAAGAACCACGTCTCGGTCTTCTCGTCGTAGATACGGCGGATTTCGTGTCCCTCGAAAATGGCGAGGTCTTTTTTCATATTAGTCCCCTGATCTTCTTCAGCACTTCCGCGCTCTCGGCGTCCAGCGCGGATATTTCGTCCATGATCGCCTCGGGGTTGCGGTGCGCGATTTCCTCGCCGCCGTTGGGGTTCTTGACGGAGGCGTTGTCGGTGTTGGATAGGCGAGGGACTTTTTTTCCTTGCCGTAGAAGGTGCTTTCTTGCAGGTAGCGATCTTGGGCGGTGGCGCGCTTTGGGTTTTGGCTTTTGAGGTAATTGAAGGATTCGCAGTAACTGCTCAGGTAGGCATCACTCAATGCCGCCTGCATGACGGATGGTTTACGCCCTTCCCGCGAGGGCTGCAAGGCTAAAAATAAAATTATTTTTTGCTGGACTCGGACGGCGGGATGCCGTAATCTGTAATCCATG
>CAIYGI010000016.1 GCA_903925685.1 uncultured bacterium | reverse complement strand
TTGCGCCATAGCCTCCCGCTATTTCTCGCGGATTCACCACAATCCCACGCCCTTGCGAAATTCATCCGCCACTATATTGACATCGACAGGGCCGAAGGACTACGCTTGGTCGCATGAGTCACAAAACGGGACTCTCAAGTGGAAGAGACGAAGCAAGATAAAGGCTTTGCCCAAACCGATCCGAAGGTATGAGCGCCAAGCCGGACCATTCTTCGGCAAACTGTTCGGGCGTCATGGTGACGACATGGTTCAGAATGGGATCGAAGAGGCGCAAGTTGCCGGCGGCATCACGTCCGGTCACCGTCACGAAGTGGTTGAAACGGTAGTGCGCGATGAACGGGGTCGGCAGGCCGACGGCGCTCTGGGCCTGGACGCCCTGCAAGGGCAAACCGCACTGTGCGCTGAGCGCCGTCAATTCGTCCGCGCGGAAACCATAGTCCGCGTTGGCGGGCATGCCGACCAGGTTATCGGCTTGCTCGGCCTTGCCGGATGCCTGTAGAAGGCAGATCAGAGATTCGACGGCGCAACGGCGTACCCACTTGGCTTCGGTCTTGTACAGGCTCGCACGCATCAGCCAGTGGCGCGCGTGGTCACGCCGCCGCCGGTCAGGGTCGAGATGGGACATTTCGGTCCACATAGTCTCCGCCTGGTCGAAGTTGCCGCGCATGAACTCCAACATCGCCAGACGAAGGCGCGCCTTGCAGGCGATGTCGTCGCTGTAGTCGGCACGTCCGCCGCGGTCAACCAGAATTTGCCGAAAATGGCGTTCCGCCTGGGTGTAGCGGCCGTTGAAACGATCCTCGCAGCCGAGGTGCAGTTCCGCCTCGCCGTTCCACGCACTATCCGGGTAGGCGGCCAGGTGACGCTTGAACAATGGCACGGCCGTTTGGTAGTCGTGCCGGTTCCAGGCATCCATGGCTTGGCCGAAGAGCAACCGGTCGCCAGCGCCGGCAGGCGTCTTGACCTCTCTCGGCGACAGGGCGCCGCCTAACTGGCCGCTGCGGATGAGTTCGCCATCGCTGGGCGCCTGCCGCAAATCCAGCGGCCTAAGCGATACGCTACAGGAGTCGCAATCCGCTTGGCGGGCGAAAATTACGCCCATCGGGGCAAACGTCAATGCAGCCACAAATGTAAAAAGAATCGGTTTCATAGCGCAGCTCCTTCGTTAGGTTCCAGGATTACGATCAACGGGGGTGTCGTATCGGGGTTGTCCGGATCCTGCCACACCGCCGGGTCGAGCGGGGCGAAGTCCACTTCATCCGGAATCCCGTCGCCGTCCGTATCGGGTTTGAGGGGATCCGTGCCGAGCACGAGTTCCTCTGCGTCCGTCAATCCGTCGTTGTCCGAGTCCGGGTCAATGGCATCGGGAATCCCATCGCCGTCCTGGTCGCCCTCCGGCGAGTTCGTAAAGAGGTCCTGCCCGTCCGGAATCCCGTCACCGTCAGTATCCGGGTTCGCCGGATCGCTGATGTAGCCCATAACTGCGCCGGTGATCTCGTCACCATCCCGAAGGCCGTCGCCATCGGAATCGGCGCTACTGGGGTCCGTCCCCAGCAACCACTCTTGCTGATTTAGGATGCCGTCGCCATCCAAGTCGGCCAGATTGTCGATGACCAGCGGGTTGAGACCGTGATCCTGCTCCCAACCGTCCGTCATCCCGTCGCCATCGGTGTCGGGATTATGGGGGTCCGTCCCGAATAGGATTTCCTGGGCATCGGTCAACCCATCGTGATCGGAATCGGTCGTATCGTCGGCGACCAATGGATTCCGTCCGGAAAGATACTCTTGAAGGTTGTTCAGTTGATCGTCGTCGGGATCCTCGGTGCTCACCGCGGCCGTCGGCGATCCGAAATACTGGCGTTCCCAGTAATCCGGCAAACCGTCGCCGTCAGAATCGACATACTCATCGCACCCGATGTCGATGCCACCTCCCCAAGGACGTGCTTCTCCGTCCAGATCGAGAGCAGGCGCATCGTTGGTTGTGCCGGAGCCGACGCAACAGGAATTCGACGTCAAGTGGAAACCCATCAACGCCGGGGCATTCGTGTAGATGTGATCGGCATATCCCGGTAGAACACCGCCTTCGACACAACAGTAACTTCCGTCTATCAGGTATGGATCGTCCGTCTGGTGCGGCCTGTTCCCCCACAAAATGCAGTTTCTAACTGACGAGAAGTTGCTCCACCCGACGCCCCCGCCATTTGCATTGACCGCAACGTTCGAGAGAATCGTGCAATTCCGCAACTCGCACACATCGTTTTGCCACCAAATACCCACGCCCCCATCGTGCAAGCCGCTATTACCCGCGATGAAGCAATTCTCCACCCGCATATCGCCTTCGGCGAGGTAGATCCCGCCAGCGCCATAATCCGGCGCGGCGTTGCCGACAATCGTGCATCCGCGAATCAGTGTGAGTTGCGATGGCAAGGTTGCATACGGGTAGGCGTCAATCGCGATTCCGCCACCCCCGCACACGCTCGCCGAGTTATCGACCACCGTGCAGTTTTCGACCACCGCGCCTCCGTCCCGGTAGATGAACACGCCCCCTCCGGAACCCACCCAATCGCCCCCAGCGGCGTTGTTGGAGATCACACAGTCGCTGATGGTCACAGGGCCGACCGCGCAGATGCCTCCGCCCACGCAACCAGAGGCCGTGTTCCAAGCGACAAGGCAGTTCGTGATCGTCCATGCGCCTTGCGCATAGATTCCAGCGCCGCCAGGGAAGGGGTAATTAGCGTCCGTCACCGTGTTGTACATGATCGCACAATCCGAAACCACCCCCGTGCCCCCGTCGGCCCAGATTCCACCACCGTAGGCATTGGCATGGTTGGCCACGAAAGCGCAGTTCGTCACCAACGGGGTGCCACCGGCGACATACAGGCCGCCACCGCATTGCCAGGCAGCACCCGTACCGTTCTCCTGCACCAGGCAGGCGCTCAAGATCGGGCTGCCTCCCAGAATGGCGATGCCGTTCCCGGATTCAGCCCCGAAGTTACCCATCACCGTGCAGGAAGTGACTCGGGCGAGGCTCCCGCTAAGACAAAGACCACTGCCATAGTACGCGGTGTTACTCACCAGGATGCATTGTTCAATGGTCGGGGCGGCGGCCTGGCACAAAATCCCGCCCCCGTACTGCCAGTATTCCGTCTCCCCATTTTCGATGGTAAATCCCCGCAAGATGGAAAGCGAGGTTTCGCCAGAGTGGAAGTTGAAACCGCGTCCCGCCTGCTGGCAATCGATCACCGTCGCAGAGGCCCCCTGCGCGGAGACAAGCATGATCCGCTTGCCGCCAAAATCAAGATTGTAATTCCCCGCGCCGGTGTACGTTCCGGTTGCCACCATCACGATTCCGTAGTCCGGCGCGTTGCTAATACCCGTCTGAATCGTCATCACGCCGTTGCTGACAATAAGATCGGGCGCGGGGATGCTACTTGGATTCAGAGGGTTCGATCCGTGCTTGTACTCGTAGATGTTCAGGTATCCATCGCCATCCGAATCCTGCGTCGCCTCACCGCCCACTAACGGGTTGAAGCCGTATGTCACTTCCCAACCGTCCGGCAATCCGTCAGCGTCCGTATCGGCATTCGTCGGGCATGCGCCAACCTGGTACTCCTGCCAGTTGGACAGTCCATCATGGTCAAAATCCGCGCCTTCTTGATACAGGCCGAAAACACGGTTGCTCGAAAGTTCCTGCCCGAAGACGAGCACATCGTCAAGCGTACCGGCGAAGTGGTTGCTCGGGGAAGCATCGGCGGTTGCGCCGAGTCGGGGATTCACGGTGTTCTGGGTAATCTCCCCTGAGCCGGTGCCCCAGTCATAATTCGTCTCCACGGCGAGTACGCCATCCACATAAAGCCGCTGATACTGACCGCCGTAGGTACACGCAATATGCCGCCAGACGCCGTTGGAGAGCGCACAGGTTAGCTGGACAGTCTTGGCGCCGGAGGCGTAAATCGTGAACGACAACTTGCCGTTTTCATAGCCGAGGTTATACCCGGCGGAACCTCCG
>CAIYGI010000015.1 GCA_903925685.1 uncultured bacterium | reverse complement strand
CTTTCCTTGCCCGCCGTTCCAGTCGGTCTTCTGCGACGTGTATCCTCTCGCGCAGCGTGTCGTCGGTCGCAAGTTGCCGGAACAAGACCCGCAACTGCACACTGACCGCTGCCCCGGTCGTCAACCCCAACGTCTTCGCCGCCTTTCGTTGCGTGAGACCACTGTACCGGCACAACCACCGGGCTGCAAGATTGCGCGCCATCATCCCACGTTGCCGGCAAAGAAGCGCTGCGCGCTTCACATCGGAAAACGCCGCCACGGCCTGCAGAACCTCTTCCACCGGAAGTATACCACGGATTCGCCGGAATGAAACATCCTCCCGGCTCCCGGCCTTTTCGCCCAACTTCTCGTGTTTTTCCTCCACCCACGCGCGGAACTTCTCCCCGCCGATGCTCCGGGCAGACGCCCAAAGCGCCTTGCGCATCTCTTCATCGTCCTGCGCCAGTCCGCTTTCCACATACGCCCGGTAGCGCTCGATCTGGCTCCCCGGCGCCGCTTCCATCTGTGCCAGCATGGGCTCGTAGGTCACCCATCCCACACGCGCCGATTCTTTCACATAACCCCGGTAACTGCTCCACCGATAATCCCGCACCAGTCCGATCCGCTCCTGTATGCCCAATCCCTTCGTGGCACGTGTAAACGCCGGATTCAGATGCACATACCGGCTCAGCGCCAGCAGATAGCGATTCCCGCCTTCCACGCCTTCAACAACCTTGGCGCCATAGCGCCCTTGGGTCAGATGCCCTCGCCGGTGATGGCGGCGGTTGAAGTACATCGTATAGCGAGTCAGCAGGCAGTGCATAAACGCGCCCAGATTCGCCCGCAGTGTCTCCAACACCAGGTGAAAATGATTCGTCATCAGGCAGAACAGATACAACCGCACCCCGAACCCCTCGACGCATGCCGCCAAACAGGTCAGGAACTGCGTACAGTCACCGGCATCCCGGAAGATCACGCCGCGCTCATTCCCGCGCGCCGTGACATGATAGATCGCTCCCTCGTATTCCAATCTCAGACTTCTTGCCATGCCCCAAACATATCACTCCGAAAACCCTTCCACAACTATTTTCTGTTTTGATGCCTGACCCCTACTCTCGAGCTGCCGCCTTCCCGGCGACCGCCACGGGCGGGACTGTGAATGGCGTCGCGGTGGGGAACGGTTGGTTGAACAATGGCGTCGCCGTACTGGGGTTGGCGGAGCAAAGGCGTCGCTGTACCACATGGGCAGCCGGTTGGACGTGTAGGCCCTCATAGCCGGAACGCCCAACCGGCGGCACAGCGGTTCGGTGTGGTTGTGAGAAGCGTCGCGAATTCAAATCGGTGATCACTAATAAATGCCTGACCCTTCGCACCCCGTGCGCTTCTCAGTTCCGTTGGACTATTACGGTTCCTCAACTCGCATGAGCATATTCGTGCGACAAAGCGATTCCACCTGAAACGCAACACGAAAGATAACCATTCCCCGATATGATTTAAACACGCGGCACCTCCCTGTTCCACGCAAACGCGACGTACTCGCCTGGAGTGGCGCTCCCAAACCGCAGGAAAGGTACACCTCCGTTCCTGCTGGCACAACTTCTGTACGGATTCCGAAGGCGTAAAAACAACCGTACGCAACTAGTAAAAGCAGAAACGCCATCGCGATGGCAACCAAAAGACGTCCAATCACTTTTCGGAGGCCGGACATGGCATTGCCCCGACAACTACGTGCCATCCGGTTCGGGGTCACTACAGTACTGCTTGTAGAGTTCTTCTCCTCTATCGATGCCGGCGTTGTAGCAAGGAACTTCTTCTTTCGCCAGGATGTCCAGTCTTTCGCATTTGTCTTTCGCACAGAAAATCTTTACCGGAAGACTGACAACACTCGGCCAGTGACACAACTCATGAGCGATGCATACCGAACGTAGAAAGCGATTCGGTATCTGGAAACACCCGCCCATGCCTGGGTCGGCGAGTTTCTTAGTCTCGAACGGGACTTTGGGCGCTTCGCATGTGCCAATCGACTTCTGATACGCATCACGGATTTGGCGTTGGTCGTCTATGAACTTCCTGAGTTCTGCGCATTCAGACGAACCGCCCCGCCTTGGAGGGACAGGTGGAATGCCTGGCGGTCTAATGATAATCGGGTAGACGAACCTTCCGTCCGTATCTACGTAGTTTGGAACGCAATTGACCGCGAAGGAATACAAGTTGAATCCGCCTCTTTCTCCGATCGGATCACGGGAGGGCCAGATGTGAAGATTCGGTGAATAGGGCCTAAACTCGTAGTGAAGAATTCCCCAGATTGGATCGAAGAGTTTCGTGGAAAACTGCCAGAGGTTCGAGGCGGCACAAGGACCGGAAGAAAAGACTAAACGTCCAAAGGGGTCATACTCATAATGCGCGACGACCGGCGGCGGAATATCAAGAAGTGCGGGTTGCAGCAAATCAACTACATTCCCATTTCCATCATAAGTGTAGAGCCACGCATTTGTTCCGCGAATCTGCGCGAGCAATCCTCCAATTCCTCCAGCGCCATCGAGTGAACCGCTCAAATCCTGGCCCCAGATATGGTAATTGGTGGCAACGGCCGTGATTTCGGCAAGAATCCGATATCCGTCGCGAATGTAGCGGGTCGTGTTGGTCGTGGAATAACTTGTGCCGTTCCACCCCGACAAATCCTTGCGTTCCACCATGCGGGATTGCGCATCAAACAGGAATTCGCTGCGTTTCTTCGCGAGAGGCGCAAGACTTTCGATGGCCACAAGTTTATTTTCTTCGTTCCAGAAAAAGGCCCGCTGTCCGTCGTTCGTCAGGTTGCCGTTCCGGTCCCACAAATAACGCTGCGGATTCGTCGGGGGGGATGTCACGCGGCGCAATGTTTCGGTGCGGTTCGAGGAGGCATCATAGGCCACGATGGAAATTGCATTGCTTCCTGCCTTTATCCTCCCGCCACCCCAGTAATTCGTGCCTTGGAAAATCACGGCCGCCGTGCCGTCTACTTTCACCGTTACCGGCGGATTGGTGGTCGTGGCCGTGCCCACGATATCCAGTTTCCCGCCGAAATTGAGTCCGGTGAGTTGATTCAAGGCGTTGAATCCGCCGTCGAGATCGAGTTGGCCGCGATCTTCATGCAGGCGGTTGCCGATTTCGTCATATTGGTACTGGAAGTGGTACGCGGCGTCGGCGGCGCCGTTGGGGCCGTTGGTGCGGGCGGCGCCGGTGAGTTGGTCGTAACGGTCGTAAGAATAGGCCAGATGGGAGGAATCGGATTCATCGCGCGCAACCCGCCGTCCGAGGGTGTCGAGCGTGTAGGTGAAGGAGTTGATCAGGCCCGCGGAATTCGTGGCGCTGATGTTCACGAGGCGATCCGCGGAATCGTAGGAACGGCGGATGTTCAGATTGTTGGCCGCGTCGAACGCGGTCTCTTCCAGAAGTTCTGAGTTTTCTTTGTAGGCATAACGGACGGACCGGGTATCCGGCCCTGCCTGCCAGGACACATTGGTGAGGCGGCCGGCGGTCCAGGAGTAAAGCGTGGTGCTGGCGCCGCATGTCACGCTGGCCAGGTCGAATGTGTTG
>CAIYGI010000014.1 GCA_903925685.1 uncultured bacterium | reverse complement strand
CGTATAGCGACGATTACACTTCCTCAGTGACGACAACTATTCTTCCCCGCTGGCGACAATTAGAATTCCCCACCGACGACAATTACAAATCCCCGTTGTTTTGGGGATTGGCCGAGAGTTTGGCCGGGCAGGTCGACAAGCCCTCAGGCAGGCTCTGGGGGCATGATTACACGGCAGCAACAGGCTCGGCTCATCACCGAGTTTAACCGGACGGGAAGCATCACAATGAGCGCACGCAAGGCAGGCATGGACCGCAAGACCGCTGCGAAGCACCTGGAAGACCTCGGCATCAAGGACCCGATCGCAAGGTATTGGCGAACCCGGACCGATCCACTGGAGGCTGTTTGGCCTGAGGCGGAGAGCTTTTTGAAAGCCGCTCCTGAACTGGAGGCCAAGGCGTTGTTTGAGCATCTGCTGGCGATTCGGCCTGAACTTTTGAAGGAGGGGCATCTGCGAAGTTTTCAACGGCGCGTGCAGCAGTGGCGCCGTCAGCACGGGCCCGTGCCGGAGGTGATCTTTCCACAAGAACATCGTCCGGGTGAATTGATGCAACTGGATTGGACGCACGCCAAGGAGTTGGAGGTCTCCATTGCGGGCAAGCCGCTCGATCATCTCCTGTGCCAGGCAGTGCTGCCCTATTCCAACTGGCAGTGGGCCATACGATGTCAATCGGAGTCGATGCTCTCCCTGCGGCAAGGACTCCAAGAGGCGTTGGCTCGTTTGGGCAAGGTGCCCAAGCAGTTGCAGACAGACAACAGCAGCGCGGCCACGCACCGCATCGGGGTTGGATCAGATCGTGATTTTAATTCGGAGTTTCTGTCGTTGGTGAACCATTACGGGCTGGCCGTGCGAACGATTCATGTAGCTTCTCCGAACGAGAACGGCGACGTGGAATCACAGAACGGGCACCTGAAGCGGCGGCTGAAGCAACATCTGTTGCTGCGCGGGTATCGGGATTTTGCGACCGAGGCCGATTATGATCAATTCCTGGAACGGGTGATGGTGGCGGCCAATAGGCAGCGCGGGGCCAAGGTGGCAGAAGAACTGGCGGTGATGTCGCCCCTGCCGCCGACCCGGCTGTGCGATTACGATGAAGTCGAATGCCGCGTGTGCAGCCACAGCACGATCCGCGTGAAGAAGACCACCTATTCCGTGCCCGCACGGTTCATTGGCCGACGTTTGCGGGTGCGGGTGTATGAACAGCATGTGGAGGTCTACCACGAGCAGGAGCGGATTGCCCAGATGCCTCGATCCATGGGGCGACAGGCCGTGATTGATTACCGGCATGTGATCGAGGCGCTGCTGCGCAAACCGGGGGCGTTCGCACGCTATCATTACCGGGAAGATCTTTTCCCCGACAACACCTATCGGCTCGCTTACGACCGTTTGGTGCATGATTTCGGCCAACGCCCCGGTGAACTGGAGTATCTGCGGCTGCTCAAGTTGACAGCCGAGTTGGGAATCAACGCCGTCGCGGGTCCGCTGGGCGAGTGGGTCAGTCCTGACAACCCGCCGTGGCGCACGGCAGCACTACGGCAAATGCTCTGTCCG
>CAIYGI010000013.1 GCA_903925685.1 uncultured bacterium | reverse complement strand
CATCGTGCCCGGTGTCCCTTCCCCGCTCCAAATCCGCCACGAAACCAGCCCCGTTCGTCTCGTTGCGCTCCTCCTTGCCCGCTCCTCACGCTCGCTCCGCCCACTCCGGGGGCGTCACGGCCCTTACGCGCGGATTTGGGACCTCCCACTTGCATTGTGCAGCGCCAGGCAGTACGGTGGTGGCAACCCTTTTTATGAACACGGCGATTACCAGAAGCGTGGCGCGGTCGGGGCCAAATGGGTATGAGGAATAAAAATGGCTGAACTTAGGCCCAGCGGAGGCTACCGTGAACTGCGCTGGCTCGCGGCGCTCGCTTCCGGCGGGTTGCTGGCGCTGGCGTTTCCCCCGCTGGAATGGAGTCAGTGCGCCTGGGCGGCGCTCCTGCCGTTGCTCGTGGCCGTGGCGGGGAGCGCGCCGCGCATGGCATTCGAACTTGGCTTCGCGGCCGGCGCTGTATTTTGGTTCTTTAACCTGGCCTGGTTGCGGCGGCTATTAGAAACCGCCGTGGCGCCCGCGCCGCTGCTGGTGCTCGCGTGGGCCCTGCTGGCCGCCTACTGCGCCCTCTATACCGGAGCCTTTGCCTGCCTGTGGTCCTGGGTCTTCGACCGTGTCGGGAAGCGCGGCTTGCGCGGCTCGCTGGCGGCGTTGCTGGCCGCGCCGGCAATCTGGATCGGCCTCGAATACCTGCGCGGCGCGTTGGGCGCCTATGGTTTCGCCTGGAACGGTCTGGGCGTTTCCCAGTATCGCCACCTGCCGTTGCTGCAAACGGCGCGCTGGACCGGGGTCTACGGCCTGTCGGGACTGATCGTACTGCTCAATGCCGGCATGGCGCTTAGTCTGCTCCGCCATCTGCCGGGCCGGCGAGTGCTCGCGAATCCAGGCGGCGCGGGGCCACGCTTCAGGGCGCTGCATCTGGAACTGTGGGTGGGCCTGGCGTTTTTGACCTGCGCGGTGCTGATGGGAATGCGCGTGCTGCGACAACCGTTGCCGGAGGGGCGGTTTTGGACCGTCGCCGCCGTCCAGCCGGCGATTCCCCAGGCCGGCAAGTGGGACGACGTGCGCGTCGCCTGGATTATCGACCGCCTCGACCGGCTGACCCGCGAGGCATTGCGCGCACAGCCGCGGCCGGACCTGATTCTATGGCCAGAGACCACCACGCCGGGCCCGACAACCGAGGAGGGCGTGTCGCGCGATTGCGTGCTGTCGCTGCTCACCAACGGCGTGCCGATCCTGGTCGGCGCCGTGGATATTCGCGGCGGGCCCAACGACCGGCAGCGCCTTTTCAACAGCGCCTTGCTCTATGTGCCGAACGAGGGATTGGTCGCATGGTACGACAAGCAGCGGCTCGTGCCTTTCGGCGAGTTTTTGCCCCTGGAATCGGTTTTCCCAATCCTCTCCCGCTGGTCACCGCTGGACATCAGCTGCACTTTTGGCCAGACCAACACCGTGTTCCGCGAAAAGAATCAGCCGCCGTTCGGGGTGCTGATCTGCTTCGAGGACACCCTGGCCAGATTGACGCGGACCTTTGTGCGGCACGGGGCGCGCTTGCTGGTGAATCTCACGAACGACGCCTGGTTCGACCGCACGGCAGGTCCACAACAGCATCTCAGCCACAGCGTTTTTCGCGCGGTTGAAACAGGCATGCCGCTGATTCGCGCCGCCAACAGCGGCGTAACGGCCCTCGTGGACGGGCGCGGACGCATTCACAATCCAACCGACAATCGTAGCGGCGTGTCCCCCGAGTCGGCCGTGCGCGTCTGGCATTTCCCGGTGCCGCCCGACGACGCGCCGCTGACCCCCTACACCCGCCTTGGCGACTGGCCCCTGGCCATTCCCTGCCTGGCCGTGACGCTGGGCCTGACGCTGCTGGCGTGGCTCGGAAAGCGAAGAGCGAAGAGTGAACAGTGAACAGTATCTTTCCCGAACACCGTCCCGCAGACTCTGGTTACAGCTTCTTCAGATAGACCACCTTGTCGTCGGCGACGTCGTAGAACTCGCGCAGGCGGGCGGCTTCGGTGTAGCCGAGTTTGAGGTAAAAGCCGCGGGTGGATTCGTACTGGGGGCGGCCGGAGGTTTCGAGCACGGAGAGTCGTCCCTGCCGGGCGCGCATGCCGGCCTCGGCGTGTTCGATCAGCCGACGCCCATAACCGCGGCCATGGCAGTCCGGGGCGACGGCGATCCAGTAAATATCGTAGGCCCCTATCGTGCAGGGTGTCAGGCCCCAGCAAATCCAGCCGGCCGTACGGTCGGCATTCAGCAGCGTAAAGGATTGGTAATGACCGCTGTCGCCGCCCTTGATCGCCTCATCCAGCACCTCGGCGGCAATCTGAATTTCATCGGGCCGGAAAAATCCGGTGGCTTCCACGATTTCAAGAATCGCGCCGCGGTCGCCGGCGTTGGTACGGCGGATGATGAGGTCATCTTGCGGATCCTTCGTTGCGGGGCGACCGTGGAGTTTCCCGCAAGCCGTGCAGCTGCCACACAATTGATCGGCCAGTCGGGTTAGGGCGTTTGTCCCCTGCCGCCTTGTGCGGCAGGAACGGATGATTGGCGGAGAACGCTCGCGCTTTCCGCCAATCATGTTCACCCGCGACGCAAGGTCGCGGGGGTCAGGCGCCATGCCGAGAATTGTCGGCAACCGCGGCAACGCCGCGGCACGGCGCGCCGCCGCGTTGGCCACCTGACCGCGGACAAACGCGGTGAAGGGAATATGCGCGGCGCGCAAAGCGGCGCTAAAGCCGGCCTCCGGCCCGATATCGGGATTCGGATTAACCTCAAGGATGAACAGTTTTCCGTCGCCCCCCAGCCGGAAATCGACGCGAGCGTAGTCGCGGCATCCCAGCGCATCCCAGGCCGCGCGGGCCAGGCGGCGGGCTTCGGCGGCCACGCCGGCGGACAGCCGGGCGGGAATTACGCGGACGGTGTTGCGGTATTCGAAGGAAGCCGCGTTCCATTTGGCGGCGTAGTCCACGATGCGCGGACGCGATCCGCCGAAGTCGCGGAATTCGATCTCGGCGATCGGCAGCACGTCCACCCTGCGCCCGCGCTGAATCACGGAGACATTGAGCTCCCGCTCGCCGACGAAGGACTCGATCAGCGCCGGCTGATGGAAGCGGCGATGCACGCGCGCGATGGCGGCAGCCAGCGCGCGGCCGGGGCGGCGGACGACCGAATCGGCATGAATGCCCTCGCTGGCGTCGGTGCCGACGGGTTTGACGATCACCGGCAGGCGCGGCCTATCCCGCGGCGCGAGGCGGGCGCCGGGCGGCACCAGACGGGCCTCGGGCACCGGCAGACCGGCGGCGCGCAAAACCGCGTTGGCGCGCCATTTGTCGAGCGCCAGCGCCTGGCAGGCGGCGTCGTTGCCCGTGCAGCCGCGTCCGTGGGCTTCACAAACCGTTGGCACCAGCGCGGCCTGTTCGGGGCGTCGTTGAAAGCCCTCGATCAGATTGAATACCACCGCCTCCGGATGGACGGCGAACAGGGCGGGAAGTTCGTCCAGTGTGGCGGCGTCGGCGCAGACGCAGGGCAGCCCGGCGCGATCGAGCGCGGCGGCCACGGCGCGCACTTCTTCAAGCACGCCGGCCTCGCTTTCCAGCCCGTCTCCCGCCAGGGGTCGGCCGGGCCGGTTGGAAAGCAGCAGAACGGGCGGAAGGCGTGTGTTCATGGGCGGTATATTAACGGGTGGACGAGGCGATAAAAAGGCGATAAAAGGCGGATTATACGTTGACATGATATTAACACATGCTATCATACCAACATGAAGACGATGATAAGCATGGTTACCGAGCGGGGGCAAATTTCCATTCCTTCAGCCATCCGGCGCTCGATGGGGGTGAGCCCAGGAGAACGGCTGATATGGGAGGCATCGGGAAAACATGAGTGCCGTGTACGCCGTTTGGAGGAAACCCCCATTAAGGGCGCCATGGCCATGCGTGGGTTTGCCAAACAGTTCCGCACGGCGCGCCCTACCGCGGATTGGTTGCGAGAATTACGTGAAGGCGAGTTCGCCTGATGGCATGGGTTGTCGACACCTGTCTGTTATTGGATGTATTGGACGACGATCCGTCTTTTGGCAAGTCATCGGCGCAACGCATAGAACGCCACCAGCGCGATGGGTTGACGCTATGTCCTGTTACCTTGATCGAAATGGCGCCTGCGTTCCTGGGCGAATGGCGACGGGCGGTAGAATTTCTATCGCAACTGGGCATTGACCATCGCGAGGGCTGGATTTTAGAGGACACCCATGCCGCATTCTCCGCATGGCATCGCCATATCGAACTAAAGCGTGCGGGAAAGAGTGTACGAAGACCGGTGGCCGACATCCAAATCGGGGCTTTTGCCTTACGGCACCAAGGCTTGCTGACACGCAACGAGGACGATTTTAAACGCTGGTTTCCATCGCTCAAATTCAACTTTTGACAATTTTCCGCCCACACTCTATGCTCACATGAATACTTGGTGGCCATGCGGCCGCCCTGAATCGAGATTATCGTGAAACAAATTCGCCTTGTCAGTCAGTTGCGACGCCTGATCGGCGGCGGCGGGTCCAAGCCGGTCAGCCTGTCGCAGGCGCTCGTTTTTCTGGTCGAGCCCGATATCATCGCGCGCACCGGCGGACGCGGCGGCAGCGTAGTGCGCCGCATTCAAACATTTTGCGCCAGGGAAAAACTGCCCGCCTGCGTGGTTTTTTGCGGCGGCGCCAAACCGCATGCCGGGGATACATCGGTCAAGGGTGTGCTCGACGTGCAGTATGTCGCCACGCGCGAGGAGTTCCCCGGCGCGTTGAACGCGCTGATCGCCCGCCTGGGACGCAATCATCAGGCGATGGTGCTCACCGACCGCGCCGAATGGGAACCGCTCGCCGCCAAGTCCGGCGCCGAGATCATGAAATTCTCCACCTTCTGGAAGGCGATCGAAACGTCAGGCGGTCCTGTTCACGGCGACGCGCCCAAACCGCGCGCCGCGCATGTGTCGCGTCCACCCGCCCCGCCGCCGCCCGCCCCCGATATGTTTACCCCGGAGCCGCCCCCCGGCCCGCCGTCGCCCGCGTCGCCGCCGGCGCCACGCGCAGCGGCCCGTCATGAACCGCGCGGCGGACGCCGCGACCCCATTCTGGACCTGATCGATCCGTTGTAAACCCGCACCTCGAAGGAGACCATCATGCGCTTGAAATTTCTGTTCCCCTGCCTCACGGTCGCACTGCTCGCGGCGGCGGGCATGACCATCTGGTCCGGATGCGACGTGGGTTCGGCCACTGAACAGATCAAGATCGACCCGTCCGACGTCACGCTCTCGAGGGGCCAGTCCCAGGTCTTCACGGTGTCCGGTGGTTACGAATACACTTGGTCGCTCAGCGACAATGTCAGCGGTAGTCTCAATACGCGCCAAGGCGATACCGTCACGTTCACGTTGCTGAACGATACGTCGACTGGCACCAGCAACACCTCCGCCGGAAACATCACGATTAGCTGCACCTCGTTCATCCCCGGAACTCCCCAAGGCAGCACCAACAGCCCGTCCAGCGGCTACAGCGAGACGGCGACGGCGTTAGTGCACATCTTAAACGCCCTGGCACTGTCTCCGGGCAGCGCAACCATCGCCGCGGGAGCCTCAATGGGTCTGGTGGCATCCGGCGGGTCAGGTTCTTATGTCTGGAGTGTGTCCGGCTTCGGATCGCTCAGCGCTACCTCAGGTGGATCCGTGACATTCGTCGCGGGCAGCGCAGCCGGCACGGCCACCATCACTGTAACCGATAGCGATGGGCTGACGGCCTCCTGTACGGTAACCATATCCGGTAGTTTGAGTACGTTGACGCTATCGCCGACGTCCGCCACCATCAGCGTCCTCCACACTAAGGCCCTCGCCGCTACCGGCGGCAGCGGAACCTATTCTTGGAGCGTAAGTGTCAGTGGCAGCGGAGTTGCAGGAAGCTTGGATTCAAGTTCGGGATCGCCGGTCATCTACACGGCGCCTTCCTCTGCTACCGTAAATATCATTACTGTTTCGGACGGTAGCAGCTCTGTCCAGTGCACGATGACGGTTACAAACCCGTAATGTTGGCGGGCGGAAAGAAGTACACAACCGTCCGATGCGCCTGACCAGTCTCCAGAATCCCGGCGTCAAGGAGGTCGTCAAACTCCGACAGCGGTCGCACCGCGACGCATCGCAGAGGATGATCGTCGAGGGCTACCGCGAACTCCGGCGCGCGCTCGACAACCGGCGCCCGCTGACCACGCTCTACATCTGTCCCGAGTATTATCTGGGAAAGAACGAGCCGGCGCTGGTGGCTGACGCTGCCGCCGCGGGCGCGGTCGTGATCGAGTGCGATGCGCAGGTCTTCGCCAAGCTTTCCTACCGCGACCGGCCGGAGGGGCTGCTCGCCGTCGCCCCGCAGTTGCACGCCAGCCTGGCCGATCTTAACCCGCCCGCCGCGCCGCTGCTGATCGTGGCCGAGGCCATCGAGAAGCCGGGCAACCTGGGCACGATTTTACGTTCGGCCGACGCCGCCGGGGCGGACGCGGTGATCGTCGCCGACCCCTGCACCGACATTCACAACCCGAACGTCGTGCGCGCCAGCATCGGCACGCTCTTCAGCGTCCCGCTGGCCGTGGCGTCCACTGACAACACGCTGGCCTGGCTGCGCGCGCGGCAGATCCGCATTCTGGCCGCGACGCCGCACACCGACACGGAGTATTTCGACGCCGACTTGCGCGGCGGCGTGGCGATCGTGGTCGGCACGGAACAGTACGGCCTCAGCGAAGCCTGGCTAAAGCAGGCCGATGTGCGCGTGCGCATTCCGATGAAGGGCCAGGCCGACAGCCTGAATGTTGCTGCCGCCACGGTGCTGCTCATGTATGAGGCGGTGAGGCAGCGGAGAAAGAAACGCTGAACGATGAATTATGAACGATGAATGAGGAAAAGACCGGTATTCTTCATTCAGCGTTCATCATTCAGCGTTTCTTTCACTGTCCGCCGCGGACGGGCCACACGTAGCAGGCATCAGTCTTAGGGCGCAGCCATACGTCGCCTTCGCCTACGAAGACGCACCATGCATCGGGCGTAATGCCCGCGTAGGAAGTGCTCGACCAGTAGTAGTTGTCCGACTTGATGCCCGTGAACGGATCGTTTTCCGTCCACCCTCCCGTGCCTGCCGTATTGCATAGCGCGGGATTCTTTCGGCCGTCGTCCAGCAGGCTCGCCAATTCGCGGCGGTTCGGCAAACGCCAGTCGTTATATCCAAACCAACCCAATCCCGCCACGGCCTGACAGTAAAGCACTGCATTAGACCAAGTCAAGGTGGTGGCGGCCAAGTTGGCGTTGCGCGCCCACATCAGCCCAGTCAGATTGTCGGTGACGCAATTGGTTCCATTGGTCCCGGTGCCGATGGTAAACCGCGGATTCGGCCAGGCCGCGCCTTTCTTGTGATACCCGTCATCCCAGGTCTGATACGAATTCGTCTGTCCGGTTTTCGGCACGGCGGCGGGGGTGGTGCTGAGGGTTCCGGCGATGCCGAAAATCGTCACATTCGTGGCAATATTGGCGGCTTTCAGGTCGGCATCCACCGCCGGCAGGTTCGTCGCCGCGTAATACCCGGCCGACACGTTTGTAGTCGCGGACGAGAGCGTCAGGGTCGCGATTGTGCCGGTCACAGCCAATCCGTCCACCCACGCAACCTGTCCCGCCTTCACATCGCCGGCCACGGCATTGCCGCTGGTGGTATCCACCACGTTACTGTTGCCGGTGACGCCGAAAATGTTGACTCCCGCTCTGATGTTCCCCGCAACCAGGTCGGCGTCCACGGCATTCAGCGTCGTTGCCTCATAATATCCCGCATTCACCGCCGTCGTGGTGGCCGAGAACACTAGGGTATGCAGCGGATTCGAACTGCCCACCACCTGATAAAAGACGCCTACCGGCGACCGTGATGTTGGTCGCCGACGATTTCAGATCCTGCGTGGCGCGATAGGAACCGTCCCAGACAATGTTGGTATCGGCCAGGTTCGGCTTATACTCGACCGTGGAGCCTTTTGCATAACTCCCGCGGACGACACGGAGGTCGTCCCTCCAATGTTGAAAACAGGCCGTTTTCTCCGTCTTCTGGAGGGTCGGGCTCCGTCCCGACCGTTCTTGTGGGAGTTTTGCAAAAGGCTCCGTGTAGTAGAGATTGGAATTAACGTTGGTCCAGGACAAACAACCATCCTGAAACGACGCGATGACCAGCTCGTCAGCCGCTTGCGCCATTGCCAAGCTGCCGACCAACAATACCGCCGCCAATCCCGACACCGCCCATATCGTTTTCGGAAGCCGCTTGCCCATCTTGGAAACTTACTGCCCTTCGTAGAGAGGCGCGGGCGGCGGCGTGGTGGCGTGCGACTGGACTGGCGCTGGCTGGGTGATCCCATGTATGATCCCGATCCCGGATGTCTGTAAAACCGACGAAGGATTTGCAATGGCCGCCGCTATGGCCGCGGACGCCGTAGCATTACCGGCCATCGCTGTTTGCATGGCATTCCCAACCGCGGCCGATTGATTTCCGGCCGCCACCACGGCAGCCGCCGCGACAACCGGCAGCCACGCGGACGAAACATTGGCGACCACAAGGCCCATCATGGACGCCGCCCCATTTCCTTTGGCCAACACGGCATTGGCGATAATGGCGATAATCAGTTCGCTCTTCGCCGCCTCCGATAATTCGGATGAGTTCACCGCATTCAAGGCGGCGACTACAATGGCCGCCGATTTCGAAGCGTTTTGGCCTTGAATGGCGGCGCCGACCAATTCCGGCTTCGCCGCGATCTCGGCAGCGGTCGGCGCCACGGGTGCTCCAGCCGCCAGTGCGCTGCCAGCCATCGCCAAACCGCACGCCATCAACACACCCAACAGTCGCATTGTCTTCATATCGCACTATCCTTTCTTAACGTCTTGCTCCTTCAACCAATCCGCGCTGCCTGCCGTCTCAATACTCGGCCTTCAGGCCCAACGTGACCCGCATCTCGTCGTAATCGCCGCGCGCGTTATCCTCCGTATCTTCCCGCCATGCTTCGCCGTAGATTTTCAGCCACTTGAGCAACTGGTGGTCGGCGCGCAGACCATAATGCAGTGACTCGAGCTTCCGCTTGACCAGCTCGCCGTCGATCGCAGTCTCCGTCGAGTCATAGTTGTCATTGCGATAGCCAAGCATAAGCGCAAAGACTGTGCGCTCGGTGATCGAGTACCGCGCGCTGCCGCTGACTAGTCTGGTCATATAGGAGTTCTGCGGCGTGTCCACAGACAGCTGCATTTCGTTGCGTCCGCCGATCGTTACGAGCAGTTTCGAAGTGGCCCGCCAGGACCACGCCACGTTGTACGAGACCCCTCCCTGACTGCCGGCGCCGCCGTTATTCTGATCGGTGCCGGAAAAATCGTAAGCGCCGATGCTTCCCTCGAAGCTGCTCTTGTCCGTCCCCTGCCATTGCCAACCCACGCGCCCGGCGTAGTAATTGGCCGGATGGGGCAGGCTGTCGTTGTCCATCCGGATGTAATCCCCAACCAGAATGGCGCTGGACTTGGTGGAAACCTTGCGCGCCACCTTGACGGAGACTCGTTCCTCGGCGGTATCCAGCAAGCCCGGCGTCAAGTAGTCGACTTTTCCGTAATCGAACAGCCCGTCCATCGACATCTTGTCCGTCAAGGGCCCTTCCACCCCGAAACCAGCATTGAGGATGTCCCTGTTTACGCGTTGGGAACGATCCTCCATGCTCAAGGGGGTGATCGTCTGATCTGCTATGTCCGCCGACGTCACGCCGGCAACGTCATAATCCGACACACGCCCGTAGCGTTCATTGAGACGCAGGCGCCAGTCTTCCATGCGTCCCAAAACGAGGCGCAACTCCTCCGACAAATCGTCGCGATTTTCGTTGTGAAACTTGTCGTATCTCCGAAAACGGCTCCAGAACAGGCCGTCCAGGCGCATAGCATCGCTGATCTTGGTTAAATTCAGCCCCGGGCTGAAATCCAGGAAAGAGTCTTCCACCTCCTGACCTTTCCCTGACAGAAGCGGATTATTATCGTAGCTCACCGACGCATCCACGTAAGGATGCAACAGCACATCTCCAACCTTGATCCCATCGCCTGGCTCGCTGAAAGCGCGGGACGTCGCAACAGCCACAAACAAAACGGTCACCAAATTTACGGCGATTCTATTTCGTTTCATACTACACCCTCCAATCATTGGTGATAAGTTAGACTACAATTCGCGCGCACGCAAGATGTTTTTTGTGACTTCGAT
Organism: uncultured bacterium; assembly: GCA_903925685.1. GTDB lineage: Bacteria > Verrucomicrobiota > Kiritimatiellia > CAIKKV01 > CAIYGI01 > CAIYGI01. The sequence goes on along the minus strand of CAIYGI010000013.1, from coordinate 13,163 downwards.
TTAGTGGTAAGTTAGTCCGCAATTCGCTCGTATACAAGATATATTTTCGTGACACTTCGATGTCGGCTTCTTGCGGAATCGCACAGCCAAGATTCAATCAAAAAACGTGTTCTGGCACATAAACCACATCGCCCGCTTCGACCTGTAAATCGCCGCTGGCGTCTCCGCTTGAGCCGACGTTCTTCAAATCGACCGTCACCTGCTGCGTCGTGCCATCCGCCGTGCGGTGGGTCACGCGGATGGCTGTGTCGCGCGCGCTCGTGTCCAGCCCTCCGGCAAGTTGAATCGCCCGGCTGACGGTAAGATCGTGCGTTGGCGGGATATTGATGCTGCCCGGCTGTTTGACGCGTCCCAGCACCGTCACCGAACCCCAGGGCGAAACCGAACCGGGGCTGTTGTCGTAGACAAACCCGATCGCAACCTGCGGATCGCGAATGTACTCGGAGTACAGCGTCTCCAGCCGCTTCGAAAATTCTCCGGGCGTCAGTCCGGCGCAGACCACCGCCCCGACCAGCGGCAGCGAAATATCCCCCTGCGCGGAGACCTGCTTTCTGGGTTCGTCCACCTCTTTTTTACCCGCGGCCAGCACGGCGACACTTATCACCAATCCCGTACGGATGCGCGGCTCCCCGGCACTCCCCGTTACGTTCGTCACGGCGACCGCGGACTGGTTGCAGACGCCGCCGTTTCCCGGCGTTGGCAACGCCTTCCGCGGATGCCTGGTGGCGCAACCCAGAAGACTGGCACAAAGCAAGGCTGCCAGCACGCAAGCGCCGGCCATCTTACGCATTCGCTGCTGATCATCGAGCATGACGGATGTCGTCCTTTCTAAAAAAAATCAGCCGGATTGAACCAAAATACTACCCAGCTCGCGGAACCGAAACCACATACACAAGGAAGCCTAATTTAGCATACTAATAAAAATGCGCAAGCGGTTCTTGCCAAATCCAAATTCAACGGCGGCGAACGGCGCGCTGAAGTTCACGTTCGGACGTTTCGCGACGCAGGCGGTCGCGCTTGTCTGGTTCCTGCCGTCCACGGCAGATCCCCAGTTCCAATTTCAACCAGCCTTTGCGGAAGAACGCGTTCAGCGGCACCAGCGTCAGGCCCTTTTGGGCCATTTGCGCGCCGAGCCGGGCGATTTCCCTGCCATGCAATAGCAGCCGGCGCGGCCGCTCGGATTCGTGATTGAAACGATTGCCACAGGCGTAGGGGGCGATTTTCACGCCGTAGAGCACCGCCTGACCGTTCTCGATGCGCGCAAAACCGCCAATCAGAGTCAATCCGTTGTCACGAACCGACTTGACTTCCGTTCCAAGCAGTTCGAGCCCCGCCTCGATCCGCTCCAGAACCTGGTAATCGTGCAGGGCTTTGCGATTGGTCGCCACCCTGCCGGAACCTGCATGGTCCACAGCGGAGGCCATGGTCGGCCGCCTTACGGCGTCGCGTCCGGGACGCTGGCTTTATCCGTCGTGCTGAAGAACCCGATCTCGGCCGTCATCTTGCCGGTCACGATTTCACGCATGGCGACATCGATGCGCTCATCGCCCTTTTCGGGTTTGATATAAGGGCGCATTCCGGCGTTCAATTGCCGCACACGCCGTGACAGCATATTAACGAGTTGCGGAACACTGGGCACATGCAAGCGGGCTTGTTCGAACAATTCGACATTCAAAATATAACCTCCCAAAAAGGTGAACGGGGCGCATTCTATGCGCCCCGTCCACTCGAGTCAATCTAGAGACGCGGGATCAATAGTCTCCCATGCCGCCCATGCCGCCCATGCCACCGCCGCCGCCCGGCGACGACATGGCCTTTTCTTCCTTCGGCATTTCCGTCACGACGCATTCCGTCGTTAGCAGCAGGCCGGCGATGGACGCCGCGTTCTGCAGCGCCATGCGCGTCACCTTGGTCGGGTCGAGCACGCCGTCCTTGATCAGGTCGGTGTACTCGCGGGTCGCGACATTGAAGCCCTCGGCGCCCTTGCGCTTCTTGACTTCCTGCACGATCACGGCGCCTTCCAGTCCGGCGTTGCTCACGAGCTGACGGAGCGGCGCTTCGATCGCGATGCGGATGATCTGGACACCGATGGCTTCGTCGCCCTTCAGATCCAGCTTGTCCAGCGCCGACTGGCAGCGCAGCAGCGCGACGCCGCCGCCCGCCACAACGCCTTCTTCGACGGCCGCACGGGTCGCGTGCAGGGCGTCTTCGACGCGCGCCTTTTTCTCCTTCATCGCGCTCTCGGTCGCGGCGCCGACCTTGACGACGGCCACGCCCCCGGCGAGCTTCGCCAGGCGTTCCTGCAGTTTTTCGCGGTCATAGTCCGAGGTGGTTTCCTCGATCTGCCGCTTGATCTGCGAAACGCGGCCCTGAATGGCCGACGCCTTGCCGGCGCCCTCCACGATGGTGGTGTTTTCCTTGTCCACCGTGATGTGTTTCGCGCGTCCCAAATCCTCCAGCTTGACGTTCTCGAGCTTGACGCCGAGGTCCTCGGTCAAACAGCGTCCGCCGGTCAGAACCGCGATATCCTCCATCATCGCCTTGCGGCGGTCGCCGAAACCAGGGGCCTTGACCGCACAGGCGCTCAACGTGCCGCGCAGCTTGTTGACGACCAGGGTCGCCAAAGCCTCGCCCTCGACATCCTCGGCGATGATCAGCAGCTGCTTGCCCGACTTGGCCACGAGCTGCAGCAGGGGCAGCAGATCCTGCAGGTTCGAGATCTTTTTCTCGTGGATCAGAAGGTAGGCGTCTTCCAGCACGCACTCCATCGTCTCGGCGTTGCTCGAGAAGTACGGGGAAATGTAGCCCTTGTCGAACTGCATGCCCTCGACGACATCAAGCGTGGTCTCGACGGACTTGGCTTCCTCGACGGTGATCGTGCCGTCCTTGCCGACCTTGTCCATCGCATCCGCGATGATCTCGCCGATCGCCTTGTCGCCATTGGACGAAATTGTGGCAACCTGGGCGATTTCGATGTGCTCCTTGACCTTCTTGGACTGCTTCGCGAGCGCCTCCACCAGCGTCTCGACCGCCTTGTCGATGCCGAACTTGAGGCTCATCGGATTGGCGCCGGCGGTAACGTTTTTAAGGCCTTCGCGATAAATCGACTCGGCCAGCAGCGTCGCTGTCGTCGTTCCATCGCCCGCGGTGTCGCTCGTCTTGCTGGCGACTTCGCGGACCATCTGCGCGCCGATGTTTTCGAACGGATCGGACAGTTCGATCTCCTTGGCGACGGAGACGCCGTCCTTGGTGATTGTCGGCGAGCCGAACTTCTTGTCCAGCACCACGTTACGCCCGCACGGGCCGAGGGTCGTCTTGACCGCACGGCTCAACTTTTCGACACCGCGCAGCAGCGCCTGACGCGCATCGGCGTCGTACTTCAGAACTTTGCCTTTATCGGACATTTCTCGTTACTCCTCCCTGAATTACAGGATATTTAGACCAGAATCTTCAGCCTTCGATTACGCCGAGAATGTCATCCTCGCGGACGATCTGGTATTCATGATTATCGATCTTCACTTCGGTTCCGCCGTACTTCGGCATGAGCACCGTATCCCCGACCTTCACATTGAAGGGGATAATCTTGCCATCGTCGTCGCGTTTGCCTGTGCCCACGGCGATCACCTTGCCCTGCTGCGGCTTTTCTTTCGCAGTGTCGGGAATAATGATTCCGCCCTTTTTGAGCTCATCGTCATCTTTGACCGGTTCGACCAGAACTCGATCACTCAACGGTTTGATCTTCATCTACGTGTGTCTCCTTCTCTCTCTCGTTTGGCGGCGCCCCTCAGGCGCCCATCCATTCGTCATTCGACGGCCCGCCGCACCCGCGTCAGGCCGATCCGTCGCCGTCTCCTTCTTGGAGGCGCCGGAGCGGAAAGCGGCGGACTACTTTTTCTTGTCGTCCACCATCTCGAAATCTGCGTCTATCACATCTTCCTTGCCGCCTCCGGAACGGCCGCCCTTGGCGCCCGCATCCTTGCCGCCGTCCGTCCCGGCGCTGCCGGCGCCTGCCGCGCCGCCCGCGGCATCGCCCGCGCCCGGCTGCTGGGCCTTGGCGTGCGCGTACATCTCGCTGGACACAGCCTGCATCTTGGTGGAGAGCGCCTCCATCGTTTTGCGCAGCGCCTCCGTGTCGGCATTGCTCTTGAGCGCCTCTTTGACGCGGCCGATCTCGTCCTCGACTTCGCGCTTCTTGGCGGCGTCCATCTTGTCGCCCTGATCCTTGATCAGCTTTTCGGTCTGATAAACCAGGTTCTCGGCCTGATTGCGCGCGTCGATCTGCTCGCGCTTCCTGGTGTCATCGCCGGCATGCTCCTCGGCATCGCGCACCATGCGCTTGATCTCGGCCTCGTTGAGACCGCTGGAACTGGTGATCGTGATTTTCTGCTCGCGGCTGGTCGCCAGGTCCTTGGCCGTGACGTGCAGGATGCCGTTGGCGTCGATGTCGAACGTGACCTCGATCTGCGGCACGCCGCGCGCCGCCGGGGGAATCCCGTCCAGCGCGAAACGGCCGATGGTCTTGTTGTCGTGCGCCATTTTGCGCTCGCCCTGCAGGACGTGAATCTCGACCTGCGTCTGATTGTCCGAGGCCGTGCTGAAAACCTCGGTCTTTTTGGTCGGAATCGTCGTGTTGCGCTCGATCAGCACCGTGGCCACGCTGCCCAAGGTCTCGATGCCCAGCGAAAGCGGCGTTACGTCGAGCAGCAGCACATCCTTGACCTCGCCCTTTAGAATACCGCCCTGGATCGCCGCGCCGACAGCCACGACTTCGTCCGGATTGACGCCCTTGTGCGGTTCCTTGTGAAAAAGCGCGCGGGCCATTTCCTGAACCTTGGGCATGCGCGTCATGCCGCCCACCATGACAGCCTCGTCAACGTCGCTCAATCCCGCATCCTTGAGGCACGCCACCACGGGGCCGCGCGTGCGTTCGATCAGGGCCTCCACCAGCTGCTCCATTTTCGCGCGGGTCAGGTTGACGTGCAGATGTTTGGGACCGCTGGCGTCCGCCGTGACGAACGGCAGGTTGATCTCCGTGGTCTGCGCGCTGGATAGTTCGCACTTGGCCTTTTCCGCCGCCTCCTTCAACCGCTGCAGGGCCATCATGTCCTGGCTAAGATCGATGCCATGCTCCTTCTTGAAATCGCCCACCAGCCACTCGATGATCGCGTGGTCGAAGTCGTCGCCGCCCAGGTGCGTGTCGCCATTGGTCGCCTTGACTTCGAAAACGCCGTCTCCGATGTCCAGCACCGAGACGTCGAACGTGCCGCCGCCCAGATCGTAGACCGCGATCTTCTCGTCCTTCTTCTTGTCCAGCCCATAGGCCAGCGAGGCCGCCGTGGGCTCGTTGATGATGCGCAAAACCTCCAACCCCGCGATGCGTCCGGCGTCCTTGGTGGCCTGCCGCTGGCTGTCGTTGAAGTAGGCCGGCACCGTCACCACCGCCTGCGTTATCGGCTCGCCCAGAAAGGCCTCGGCATCCGCTTTCATCTTCTGCAAAATCATCGAGGAAATTTCCGGCGGCGAGTAGGTCTTGTCTCCGATCGAGACATGGGCGTCTCCGTTGGCCGCCTTCACGACCTTGTACGGCACCAGCTTGATCTCGCGCGAAACTTCTTCGAATTTGCGCCCCATGAAACGCTTGATCGAAAAAATCGTGTTGCTGGCATTGGTGACCGCCTGCCGCTTGGCGGCCTGTCCCACCAGCCGTTCGCCGGTCTTCGTAAATGCCACTATCGACGGCGTGGTCCGCATGCCTTCGGCATTCGGGATCACCACCGGCTCCCCGCCTTCCATTACGGACATGCAGGAATTCGTCGTGCCCAAATCTATTCCAAGCACCTTGGACATAAAACACCTCTTATATCGCAAAATTCGGTTGCAACCCGTTTGAACTGTACCAATCCACGAGCGATTAGTCAATTATTCGGCAAGCGAGAAGTATGTCAAATTCGCCGTCGTGTAGTCAAGCGTTTTTTACGGCAGGTTTTTTCCAAGGGACTGGGTGGACTGCATGCCTATCAGGTGCGTTCCGCGCTCAAGCGAACAGGATGGTCGAAAGGTAACGTTCGCCGGCATCGGGGAGGATGACCACGAACGTCTTTCCCTCGAACTGCGGATCGAGGGAAAGACGCGCGGCCACCGCCACGGCAGCGCCGCAGGAGATGCCGCTCAGCAACCCCTCTTCACGTGCGAGCCGCCGGGCGTATTCCACGGCTTCCATGCTCTCCACCTGTTCCACGCGGTCGACCAGCGAAAAATCCAGAATATCCGGAATAAATCCGGCGCCAATGCCCTGGATCTTGTGCGGCCCCGGCTTGAGCGCCAGGCCCGCCAATTTTTGCGTCATGACCGGGCTTTCGCTGGGCTCGACGGCGACCGACAGGACCTGCCTGCCTCTGGTCCGCTTTAGATAACGCGCCACGCCGCTGATTGTGCCGCCGGTGCCGACGCCCGCGATCAGCACGTCCACCTGTCCGTCCGTATCATCCCAGATTTCCGGGCCGGTGGTGGTTTCGTGAATCGCGGGGTTGGCCGGATTCTTGAACTGCTGCGGCAGAAAGTAGCGTTGCGGATCGGAAGCGGCCATTTCTTCCGCGCGATTCACGGCGCCCTTCATGCCCTCCGCCCCGGGAGTGAGCACCAGCTTCGCGCCAAAAGCGGCGAGTACGCGCCTGCGCTCAATGCTCATGGTCTCCGGCATGGTCAGCGTAAGTTTGTAACCGCGCGCCGCGGCGACATAGGCCAGCGCGATGCCGGTATTGCCGCTGGTGGGCTCGACAATCTCGACGCCCGGTTTCAGCACGCCGCGCTTCTCGGCGTCCCAGACCATGGCGGCGCCGATACGGCACTTGACCGAATAAGAGGGATTACGCCCTTCGATCTTGGCCAGCACCCGCACCTTTTTGTTGGAAATCACGGAGTTCAATCGCACCAGCGGGGTGTGCCCGATGGACTGCGAGTTGTCGGCGTATATACGGCTCATGAGCGTACTCCTTGGTTAACTACACGGGTCTGCGAGAAGTAAACAGTAAACAGTGAACAGTGAAGAACAGTGAACAGAAATTCGATGGATTTCTTCTTCGACATAACTCTCGCCTTTCGATAGACGGTCAAATCGATGAAACTCGCTGTACGCTTGAACTCCACTGTTCACTGTTTACTGTTTACTGTTCACTCTTTTTATTGTGCAAACACAACCCTTCCGCCGGTGGACCGTCACGATCCGCACCTGAAGTGCCATCGCATCGTAGACCAGGATGCGATCGAGCAACAGTCTGCCCATGCCAAGCACGTACTTGATGGCCTCCGTGGCCTGGATGGCGCCGATCACGCCGGGCAGCGCGCCCAGCGGACCCTGCGGCGCTTCCGGCACGGCAGGCGGCGGTGGCGGGGTCTCGAACAGGCACCGGTAGCAGGCCGATTTGCCAGGCAGCACCGTCATGGTCTGCCCCAAAAAACGGGCTATCCCAGCATGAGAATACGGTTTGCCTGCCTCCAGGCAGGCGTCGGCGATTTGAAATTTTGCGGCGAAGTTGTCGGTGGCATCGATCACGAAATCGTACCCTGACAACAGTTGCGGCGCTCTGGCGGCGTCGAAACGCTCGCGATGCAGCCGCACGCGCAGCTCCGGATTCAACGCCTGCAGCCGTTCCGCGGCGGATTCGATTTTGGGCCGCCCGATGTCGGCCGTGCCGTGCAGGATTTGCCGTTGCAGATTGCTGGCTTCGACGACATCGTCGTCCACCAGGCCCAGCGTGCCGACCCCCGCCGCCGCCAGGTAGTAAGCCGCCGGGGAACCCAGGCCGCCCGCGCCGACGATCAGAACCCGCGCCTCCGCCAGGCGGATCTGGCCGCTTTCACCGACTTCCGGCAGGGCCAACTGCCGGGCGTAGCGCGCGCGTTGCGGCGGCGTGAGCGGCATGGTTTAACCCCCGCCCGCCAGCGTCAGGATTTCGATCCGGTCGCCCGCATGAATCACGAAGGACTCATGTCGGGCACGTGACACCACATCGCCGTTGACCGCCACGGCCACGCGCTGTCCGCGCAAGCCCAACCGTTCGAACACCGTCCGCAAGGATGTGTCCGCCGGCCATTCCGCCGTTTCGCCGTTGATCGTCAGTTGCATGGGAGTCAGGCTGATTTCATTCCAGCGCCTGGGCGATGTCGGCCTCGATGTCCTCAACATCTTCGAGACCGACGGACAGGCGGATATAGTCGGCCGTGACCCCGGTGGCCTTTTGCTCGTCCTCCGTCAACTGCTGGTGCGTGGTTGACGCCGGATGAATGACCAGGCTCTTGGCGTCACCAATGTTCGCCAGGTGCGAGAGCAATTTCACCGAGTTGATGAAACGTTTGCCGGCCTCCATGCCGCCCTTGACGCCGAAACCCACGATGCCGCCAAAGCCCTTCTTCATATACTTTGCGGCCATGGCGTGGTTCGGATCGTCCTCCAGTCCGGGATAGGTCACCCAGCTTATGCGCGGATTTTGCTTCAGCCAGCGCGCGACCTTCAGGGCGTTCTCCGAATGCCGCTGCTGCCGCATCGGCAGCGTTTCCAGTCCAATCAGGAACTGCTGCGCGTTGAAGGGGCTGAGCGCGGCGCCCATGTCGCGCAACAGCGTGAGGCGGACTTTGAAGACGAAGGCCACGTTGCCGAGTCCCGGCACGTTCGATAGCGCATCCCAGTAGGCGAGTCCGTGATAGCTCGGATCCGGTTCGGTGAACTCCGGGAATTTGCCGTTGTTCCAGGCGAACTTGCCGGAGTCCACGATCACGCCACCGATGGATGTGCCATGGCCGCCGATGTACTTGGTTGCGGAGCTTGCCAGAATGTCGGCCCCGAAGTCGATCGGCCGCACCAGGCCGACGCCAATGGTGTTATCCACCACCAGCGGAATCCCCGCGGCGTGGGCGATCTTGGCGAGGGACTCGAAGTCGGGCACGTCCAGTTTCGGGTTGCCGACGGTTTCCGCGTAGATGGCCCGCGTTTTCGCCGTGACGGCCTTTTTGAAAGCCTCGGGATCGCGGGAATTCACGAACTTCACCGTGCGTCCGAGTTTCGGAAAGGTATGGTGGAACAACTGGTAAGTGCCGCCGTAAAGATTGTTCGCCGCGACGATCTCGTCTCCCAGCCGGGTGATCGCCAGCAGGGCATAGGCGATCGCCGCCATGCCGGAGGCTACGCCAAGCGCGCCCGTGCCGCCTTCGATCGCAGCCACGCGCTGTTCGAAGACATCGGTGGTCGGATTCATCAGCCGGGTGTAAATGTTGCCGAACTCCTTCAGCGCAAAGAGATTCGCCGCATGTTCCGTATTTCTGAACACGTACGACGTGGTTTGATAAATGGGCACCGCCCTCGCCCCGGTTGTGGGATCGGGCTTTTGTCCGGCGTGCAATGCCAATGTGTCGATCTTAAAACTCATCTTTGCTCCCCTCCTCGGCTGTCGGTGATGCCGGAACCCGGCATTTGTTACTCTAGTATGTCCATCAACGAAGTAGACAATATATGGAAACGGGCCTTTTGTCAATGCCCAATTGTATGATTTTTGCATGTCACCGAAAAGATCCAGCGGCAACAAACCTATTCCATGATGCAAAAAAGAAAACCCGTAGGTTTCCCTACGGGTTCGAAAAAATTCCGGCAGCGCGCTACTCTCCCATGACTACTGCCACAGTACCATCGCCGCAGAGGCCCTTCACTTCCGTGTTCGGTATGGGAACGGGTGTTACTTCCTCGCTATGGCCACCGGGAAAAATTAATATTTAAATTAATTGACCGGCTTCGAGATGGGCATCCAAAGGCTAGCGCTAAAAAGCGACCGATGGAATACAAAGTCAAACCGCACGGCGGATTAGTACTGGTCAGCTGCACTCCTCACGGAGCGTCCACCTCCAGCCTATCAAGGTCGTAGTCTACAACCTGCCTTTAGTCCCCTTACGGGGAGGGAGATCCAATCTTGGGGGAGGCTTGGCACTTAGATGCTTTCAGCGCTTATCCGTTCCGTACATAGCTACCCGGCGATGCCCCGCGGCGGGACAACCGGCACACCAGAGGTACGTCATTCCCGGTCCTCTCGTACTAAGGAATGTTCCCCTCAAATCTCCTGCGCCCACAGTGGATAAGGACCAAACTGTCTCACGACGTTTTGAACCCAGCTCGCGTACCGCTTTAATTGGCGAACAGCCAAACCCTTGGGACCTTCTTCAGCCCCAGGATGCGATGAGCCGACATCGAGGTGCCAAACCGCTGCGTCGATGTGAACTCTTGGCAGCGATCAGCCTGTTATCCCCGGAGTACCTTTTGTCCGATGAGCGATGGCGCTACCACAAGCAACCACCGGGTCACTAGGTCCTGCTTTCGCACCTGCTCGACTTGTAGGTCTCGCAGTTAAGCTCTCTTCTACCCTTACGCTCTACTCATGATTGCCAACCATGATGAGAGAACCTTCGAACTCCTCCGTTACCATTTGGGAGGAAACCGCCCCAGTCAAACTGACCATCTAACACTGTTCCCCTCCCGGTTTCACGGGAAAGGGGTTAGAATCTTAATTATTCAAAACTGGTATTTCACTGTTGACTCCACTCCGGCTAGCGCCGGAACTTCGACGTCTCCCAGCTATGCTACATATGAAAAACCGAGATCCAATATCAGAATACAGTAAAGGTTCACGGGGTCTTTCCGTCCTACTGCGGGTATCCGGCATTTTCACCGGAAGTACAACTTCACCGAGATCCTCGTTGAGACAGTGCCCAGATCGTTACACGATTCGTGCAGGACGGAACTTACCCGCCAAGGAATTTCGCTACCTTAGGACCGTTATAGTTACGGCCGACATTCACCGGGGCTTCAGTTCAGAGCTTTGCCTTGCGGCTAACCCCTTGCCTTAACCTTTCGGCATTGGTCACGTGTCACACCCTATACATCCTCTTACGAGTTCGCAGAGTGCTGTGTTTTTGTTAAACAGTCGCCTGGGCCATTTCACTGCGCCTTCCCTATGCTTTCTTGCGATTACACTGGAAAGGACCCCTTCTTCCGAAGTTACGGGGCTAATTTGCCGAGTTCCTTAACGAGGTTTATCTCGCGCGCCTTGGTATATTCTACCATCCCACCTGTGTCGGTTTGAATACGGTCGCCTGTCTGACTCGCTTAGAAGCTATTTCTTGTCAGTGTGGCATCAATCAATCCGCCTTGTATTGCTACTCAGCGTCCTTACGCCTCTCAAGGTTAATGCCCCGGCAGATTTGCCGACCAGAGCCCTCTCAAGGTTTCGGCCATCACTTCCAGTCGATGGCTGATTTAGCCTACTGCGTCACTCCCTCGCTCAAACGTCAGACCGGCGGCACAGGAATATTGAACCTGTTTCCCATCACCTACGCCTTTCGGCCTTGGCTAAGGGGCCGGCTAACCCTGGGTGGACGAACCTTCCCCAGGAAATCTCAGGATTACGGCGGTCCGAATTTTCATCGGACTTTTCGTTACTCATGTCCGCATAATCACTTCCATCCGGTCCACGGTCGGTTCCCCTCCCGCTTCACTCCAAATGGAACGCTCTTCTACCACGCCATCCCGCCTAAACGGGATGACATCCGCGGCTTCGGCAGTTGATTTAGTCCCGATCATTTTCGGCGCAAGATCACTCGACGAGTCAGCTATTACGCACTGTTTAAATGATGGCTGCCTCTAAGCCAACATCCTCGCTGTCATTGCAATCTTACATCCTTAGTCACTTAACCAACTTTTGGGGCCTTAGCCGGCGGGCTGGACTGTTTTCCTTTCGACTCTGAAGCTTATCCCCCAGAGTCTGACTCCACATCTGACTGAAGTAGTATTCGGAGTTTGATTGGCTTTGGTATCCCGGTAAGGACCCTATACCATTCAGTGCTCTACCACCACTTCGAGCATTGATGCAGGCTAGCCCTAAAGCTATTTCGAAGAGAACCAGCTATCACCGAGTTTGATAAGTCTTTCGCTCCCACCCACAGTTCATCCAAGACCTTTTCAACGGTCACTAGTTCGGCCCTCCACCTCATGTTACTGAGGATTCGGCCTGACCATGGGTAGCTCACCCGGTTTCGGGTCTACAGCAGGCAACTGATTCGCGCTATTCACACTCGCTTTCGCTACGGCTCCCCCCGATTTATCGGGGTTAACCTAGCTGCCTACCGTACCTCGCGGACTCAGTATGCAAAAGGCAAACGGCCATCCTGCGACGCTTGCGCGTCGAGGACTACCATAGTTTGTAAGCACACAATTTCAGGTACTATTTCACTCCCCTAACAGGGGTTCTTTTCACCTTTCCCTCACGGTACTAGTTCGCTATCGGTCATCAGTGAGTATTTAGCCTTGGAGGTTGGACCCTCCGGATTCGAGCTGGATTTCACGTGTCCCGCTCTACTTGGGATACTCCTAGGTCCGTTCAGCATTTCGCATACGGGTCTATCACCCTCTATGGATGATCTTTCCAGATCATTCTGCTATGCCGTCCGATACCACATTAGAGTCCCGCAACCCCTCCCGACAAGTCGGAAGGTTTAGGCTGTTCCGCTTTCGCTCGCCACTACTTACGGAATCACGATTGTTTTCTTCTCCTCCGGTTACTGAGATGTTTCACTTCACCGGGTATAGCTCTGAAGCCCTATAGATTCAGACTCCAGTGGACCGACATTAATCGGCCCGGGTTGCCCCATTCGGAAATCTCCGGATCAAAGCGTGTTTGCCGCTCCCCGAAGCTTATCGCAGCTTACCACGTCCTTCTTCGCCTTCTGATGCCAAGGCATCCATTGTGCGCCCTTTGTAACTTGACCAATACATTTGCCTGGTCTCGCCTACCCGAGCACAAGTAGATTGTACTTGTTTTACCCTCTATGCAATTGTCAAAGAACAAAGTTTTTTGCCTGCGCAAAAAACAGCAAATTTTTAAAGTGGCTTGCCATGCGAAGCTCGCCGCGATCACAAGGCATGACGGCCCTGCTTCGCCCAATTCCGTCCAGAATCACTGCGCCATGCGTAGCCCAGCGGGCGAAGCATGGTGGGCGTGCCTGGAGTCGAACCAGGGACCTCGTCCTTATCAGGGACGCGCTCTAACCAACTGAGCTACACGCCCCCGATCTCATTTTCGATTTTCGATTTTCAATTTCCGGCTACATTGCCCTTGCTCATCTGT
>CAIYGI010000012.1 GCA_903925685.1 uncultured bacterium | reverse complement strand
TTGCGCCATAGCCTCCCGCTATTTCTCGCGGATTCACCACAATCCCACGCCCTTGCGAAATTCATCCGCCACTATATTGACATCGACAGGGCCGAAGGACTACGCTTGGTCGCATGAGTCACAAAACGGGACTCTCAAGATAAGAAGTGTCACCCAACAACTACTGGCATCCTAACTGTCGGACCGGTTACGTTCTTTCGTGTGCGCCTTATGCGGAATTGCCGGCACAACAACTGGTCTTTCTGCCGCTCTACTATGCGGGAACTCTTCACGCTTAATGACTGGACTGGCGCAGGCGGCGATGGACGGAGCGGGACGCATGCTGTAGGCTTGACTGTGTCTGATCTCTGACTTCCGATGACGACCGATCTCCAAACCATGTTGCAGGCGTCGCCCGGCCCCGCCGGTGAACTTTTGCGCAGCGCCCCCGCCCTGCCCGACGGCTTTGCCCGCCTGTCCTCCGGCGAACCGCTGCTTGTGGAAGCCTCGCTTGCCGGCGGCGATTCCGCCACGGCGGCGGTCGCGTTGTTGTATGCGCCCATCGAACGGGAACAACACTGGCAGGCCGAACCGCTGACGCGAAGCGGGAACAGTTGGCGTGTTTGCGCCGCGCTCCCGCAACGCGGGCCCTGGCTGGCGCGGCTGGTCTATACCCGCGACGGCCGCGTCTGGCGCAGCGAGCGCGAGGAATGGATGACCATCCTTGTAGATCCGCCCAGCGTGGGCGACTTGCGGGTCTACACGCTTATCCCGCGTTTGTCCGGACCCTATTCGGCCTGGCCGGGCTGGTTCGAAAAAGCCGCCGCCATGGGCTTCAATGCCGTGCATATTCTGCCAGTCACCCCCGCGGCCTATTCGCATAGTCCATACGCGCCCTCGGAACACGAAAACGCGGAAGCGCTTTACTGCGATCCCGCGGACCCGCGCCCCGCGCTCGCGCAGTGGGAGGATGTGGTGGCCGCCGCCGGGCGGCTTGGTCTGCGCCTGATCATGGACCTGGTGTTGAATCACGTCGGCATCGGCGGCCGTGTCGCCGCCGCGCATCCCGAGTGGTTGACCTGCGATCCCGGCGAGCCCGACGGCGTCATGCGCGCGGGCTGGAGCGACGGCCGCACACGCCACACATGGCGCGATTTGGCGTTACTGCGTTACGACCATCCCCACCCGGCGCTGCGCCAGGCGCTTTGGGAACACATGGCCGGCTATGCGCGTTTCTGGAGCCGCTATGCCGCGGCGACAAACGGACTGATCCGCCTGGACAACCTGCACGGCAGCGACCCGGCTTTCGTCGTCTGGCTGCTCGCGCGCCTGCGCCACGAATTCCCCACCGTGGGACTATGGGGCGAAATGTTCGCCACCCACGACGTCATCGTGCGCCGCACTCCGGAATACGGCATTGACCTGCTCCTCGCCACGCCATGGGAACATCGCTTTGTTCCCCAACTCCGCGCCTACTTGCAGCATCTCCGCGCCCACAGTCCCGCCCTGCGCCACCTCGCGCCCGTGCTTTCTCACGACAGCGGCGGCATCGCCGAAGAATTCGGCGGTCTTTCCGCCACGCTGCCGCGCTACGTGCTGGCCGCGCTTTTCACCGACGGCCGCACCGGCCTGGTGCAGGGGGTGGAAACCGGCATGTTGCAGCGCCCCAGCTTCATCGGCGAGCCGCTGCGGACGCCCCCGGATTTTGGCGCCGCGGATTTCCGCGCGCCGATTACCCGCATCAACCGCCTGCTGGCCCGCGAGGCGATTTTTCGCGAAGCCGGCACGCTGCGTTTTGTGGATGACGACCACGAGGCCATCATCGCCGCCGTGCGCACGGATGAACAGGGCGCGCCGCGCTTCCTGATGCTTTGCAATCTCGACGGACTGCACGCCCAGACGCTGGCGGTGGATACGCAACGCCACGCCCTGGCGCTTTCCCCCCAGACCGCTACCGACGAACTAACCGGCGCCCCCGTGACGTTGACGCCGCCGCTCCTGCGTCTGACCCTAGCCCCATGTCAGGCGCTCGTGCTGCGCCTCAGAAGCTGAATTGCAGGGATAGCAGCGGGAAGGTGGCGGGAGAGGGTTTGAAGGCGGCCTGTCCCTGCACGCCGCGCACGGCTTCGTCCAGGTGGTCGCGGTTGTAACGTTGGGCGGCGTCAATGCCGCCGTAGATGCTGCCGCTATACCAGGTGACTTCAAAAAAGGAGACCACCGCGAACAGTCCCCAGTGGTTGTCGTCGGCCGTGTCCACCATGCCCCAGATGAAGAGGCCGTTGAGAATCGCCGAGCGGGCGGCATTGGCGTATTCCCCGCTGTAGGCATAGCCGGCGCCGGGAATCAGTCCCAGCAGTCCGCCCAGCCAGGGACGCTTGCGGGATGTGCTCTGCCAGCGGTCGAGGGCTTCCGCCGCGGCCGGCTCGGGGTCGGGCGAAAGCGCCAGGGCGCCGCGGGCGGCGGCGGGTTGTCCCTGGCGGAGTTCGGCAGCGGCCAGGCGGCGCGCCGCGTAACGGCGCAGGGCCGAACTGGCGCCGGGCGCCTCGGCCAGGCCGCGGTAGAAGAAGGCGGCTTCGCTCCAGTGGCGGCCGGACAGGGCGTTTTCCGCGCGCAGCAACTGGGCATCCGCGACCCGTCCGGGATCCAGTTCCTCGAAACGGTCGATCAGCGTTTCGGCCGCCGCGCGTTGGCCGGCCAATTGACTCTCCCGCGCGGCGAACCAGATCCAGGACGCCTGCCGGGCGCTGTCCGCCACCTCCTCCAGCGCTGCCCGGCGATATTCCAGCGCGGCGCCCTCATGATCGTTCTCCGCGGCCAGTGTAGCGGCCAGCGTGGCGCTGACGCCGTTGGTTTCCCCGGCCTGTAACGTTGCGGCCGCCGCCAGCAGCAGAACCAACAGCCAGGCGAAAGACTGCTGTCCAGAGAGCCTCCTGCAAAACTCCCACGGACGACACGGAATTCCAAAACTGGAAGACGACAGCCAACCGGATGACCCTCTCCGGGTCGAGTACATGGCCCGCTTGCGCATGGGTTTTCTCATTCTGACTCCTGGCTACTGACTCCTGACTTCTGACTTCCGACTTCCGACTTCTGACTTCCGACCTCCGTTTCCTCCCCGCGCCGCAGGATGGAGTCGTGATCGGACAGCGCATCGGCGTAGCGCACCTGCCCGCCCACGGTTACGGGCTGGCGCGCGGCGGAAACGACGCCCGGTTCCCGCACCAGCCGGTCCGCCGTCAGCGGCAGCGCCCAGAGCGAACCGTGTTCGCGTCCGGCTTCCAGGCAGTAGGCGGAACAACTGGGCTGGAGGGAGCAGCGCGAGCCGATGGCCGGACCGATCTGAGCGCGATAAAAGGCCACAACCCAGTCCACGGGGCGATGCATCCAGGCGCCCTGCGGCGCCGCGTCCTCCCGCAGCAGGGCGGGCGGCAAGGCCGATGCAAGACTGTCCAGCAGCGTTGTCAACGCGGAATCGGCGGACCCAACGCCGGGCTGCTCGCGGCGCAGCGCCAGCAATGCCGCGCCGGAGCGGGCGAAGAGCTCGGTATCCGCGGCCAGGAATAAGCTGTTACGGAAATCGCCGAAAGCCGCCTGAAAGTTGCGCGCCTTGCGCCGCGCGCAACCGGCCTCGTAGGCTGCCAGCGCGCGCGTGTCGGCAGGGGCGGTTGTTTCTTCAACCGCCAGTTCCAGATCGCGCGTCAGCGCCGCCGCGTTCGTGGACTGCAGCCGCAGCCCCGCGCTGTCGGCCAGCACCCGCGCCAGCGTTTGCGTGGGGGCTGTCAGCGCGGCTCTGAGCGCCTCGCGCCGACAAGCGGACCACTCCCCGCGGGCAAACCGATCGAGCGCCAGATCCAAGCCGGTCGCGGCACCGGCCATCAGTGCGGGACAAAAAAACAACAGGGCCCCGACCGCCAAGGCCGGAGTCCTGTTGCGCTTCATTGGCAGTGCCGCCGTGATCAGTAGTACATCGCGCCGTACTTGGACGCGTAGTCTTTGCTGGTCATGCCGTTCATGCCGTCGATGCCGTTCCAGATCGAGCAAACGAACCCGACTATGGGAATGATCAAGACCCATTCCCGCCAGTGGACTTCCTTGCCGTCGTTGTAGGCCGCACCGGAACGAATGCCGAAGCAGCATCCGGCGATGAAGCCCATCACGCCGCCGCGCTGATCGTTGACGGCCAGCGCCGGTCCGACCGACGTTGCCAGCATGATCATCACCATCAAGCCCAGTATCGCTTTCTTCATTATTTCACCTTCCTTTGCATCCCCACCATGAGGATGGCTGGACCTTAACCAATTCTTCGCTCGTTTGGCAAGTGGTATTGCGACAGTGGTATTGCGTGACCGGTGCTATGACATGTCGGGAGGGCGAGACTCCCGGCGAGCCGTGTGTCAACGCGGTGTGAAAATGCGTCGTAAAGGGCTGCTGAATTAAACAAAAGGGGGTATCCACTTGACGCAAACGACCACAAGGTGTAGTGTCCGTGGGCATGGACGACCGCATAGGACCCAAGGCCGGAATCGACTATCCGCGCACGTACCAGGAGTTTGTGGAATGGTTTGGGGATGACGCGGC
>CAIYGI010000011.1 GCA_903925685.1 uncultured bacterium | reverse complement strand
CTGGTCAAAGACGGTAAACCGCAGGCCGACATCGTGATAGCCGACAAGCCGCCCCGCATGGTGAAACTGGCGGCCGTGGAATTGCAGACCTACATCGAGAAAATCAGCGGGGCCAAACTGGCGATCACGAACGCGCCGGGCCCGGATGCGCCCATGCACGTCTACGTGGGCCGGAGCGCGGAGACCGACCGGCTCAAGATCACGGACGAAGGGTTGAAGCAGGGCGCGTTCAAGATGGTGTCGGGGAAAAATTGGCTCGCCCTGGTGGGCCACGACAGCGATTATACGCCGACCATGCCGCGCTTCAAAGGCGGCCCTTACCCAGGCGCCTTTTTGAAGGACTGGGATGCGGATCTGGAGGAGCGCGCACGGCAGCATGGGTTCAAGATGGATGGCGAAAAATGGGGTTCACCTTATTCTTCAATTCATAGAAACTACAATAACAAGATGGCTATATGGGATAAGGATGAGTGTGGCTCGCTGAACGCCGTGTATGCGTTTCTGCGGGACCAGGGCATCCGCTGGTATCTGCCGGGCGAACTTGGGGAAATCGTGCCGAAAAAAGCGACCATCGCGCTTCCAGTTGTGGATAAGACTGTCCACCCGGATTTCGTGTTGCGCAACATGTACCAGTTTGCCCAACAATTCTGCAATGGTTCCGAGGAACAGATTCTATGGCAGTTACGAATGGGATTCAATAAAGCGCCCGATGTCATGGGCAGCGGCCCTTATGTCGGGATCTGCCATGGCATGGGTTGCGTGTTCGGACGGGAGGAAACACAGAAAACGCACCCCGATTATTATAGAATGGAAAACGGGAAACGCACTATTGAAAAGCGTCAAAACCCCTGCCTTTCCTCGCCGGGTCTTTTCGCATTGAACGTCAAATATGCGCGCGCCATGTTCGAACTTTACGGTGAACCGATGGTCTCGGTCATGCCGGGCGATTCATACGTGACCGTTTGCGAGTGCGAACTGTGCAAGGACAAGGGCACGCCGGAGCGGGGGTACTGGGGCGGGATCTCGGATTATGTGTGGGACTACGTCAACCGTGTCGGCCAGGAGCTGTACAAGACAAATCCGGACAAAATGATCTCCTGCTGCGCCTATGGCGGTTACAATTTACCGCCGACTAATATCGCTCAATTGAGCCCGAACATCGTTGTCGGGCTGGCGCAGACACGGCGGAGTTATCTCTGCGCGTTCGGCAAGCTCGACCCCAAAAAGAAAGCGCAACTACAGGCATTGCCCCAGGAATGGCTGAAGAAAATGCCGAAAGGACATACGCCATTTTTCATTTACGATTACTTCCTTTACTCGACGGCCGGATGTGGGACAGAGTTTATGCCCGTATTCTTCCCCCATGCCATTGCCGAGGATCTGCGGGCGCTCAAAGGGATTTCCCTCGGCGATTACATCGAGGTGGAGGATCGGACTAAAGGCATGGGGATCACGCACCTGAATCTGTATGTGGAGGCGCAGTTCCTGTGGAATGCGGACCAGGACGTGGAGCGGGTGCTGAACGAATACTACACGCTCTTCTACGGACCGGCGCGCGACGAGATGAAAGCGTTCATCGAATATAGCGAAGCCAATTGGATGTACCTGGACAAGAATGCCGACAAGATAGGCCAGGTCTTCGCATTGCTGGGCAAGGCGCAAGCGAAAGTTGAAGCCGATTCGGTGTACGCCAAACGCATTGCGCTGATTGCCGACTACATCCGCCCGTTGAAGGGGCTCCAGCAACAACTCGTCATCGGCCGCGGCCCTGTGCCCGAAGCGCGGATTCTTGGGGAACGCGATCCGAAAGACATCAAATTGGACGGTCAATTGGACGATGTGTTCTGGAAGGGGGTCCGCACCTATGGGTTCGGCGAGGTGGAGACTGGACGGGCACCTTCCTGCGGGACCCTCTGCATGATGGCCTATGCGGGCGACAGTCTGTATTTCGGCATCGAATGCAAAGACGCCGCCAGGACGGCATTGACCAACACTCCGACCCAGCACGACAAGAGTTCGATTTTCAACGGCGAGAGCGTGGAAATCATGTTGGAGACACAGACACATTCCTACTACCAACTTGCCATCAGTCCCGCGGGGGGGATGACCGATATCGATCAAAAGGAGAATAACACGCTCTGGTCTTCAAAAGCCGAGGTGGCCACCCACATCGGCGACGGTTGCTGGAGCGTGGAGGTTCGCATTCCGATTGTGCCCCCGGCGCAGGAGGCTATCGACCCCTTGAACGGCGTGGCGGGAAGCAAGCCGAGCGAAACCTATCCTTGGTATTTCAATGTCTACCGCCATGCCGTTAACGAGAAAGGCGAGGAGTTTTCCGCCTTTTCTCCCACGGGCAAAAAAAGTTTTCATGTGCCGCTGAAGTTCGGAAAGTTGTACGTTGTGCGGTGAACATGATGGAAAGGGCCATGTCATGTTGAAAACCATGATTGGGTTGATATGCGTATCAGGTGTTTGTTTCGCCGCCGCCGAGCCGAATTACCTCGACGCCCGTGCGGCGGCGGCCAAGCTGAAAAGCGAGGAAGCACTCTCCGCCTTTATCTCGCTGGCGGACGGACCGTTCAGCGATGCGCAGAAGGCGGATGCCTTGGAACGGGCATCCGCGCTGGCGCTCGAGCAAAAACAATACGACCAGGCGCTGGAGCTGGCAAAGAAGATCACCGTCCCGGCGATATCCAAAGCCGTCCGGATGCGGGTTATGTCCGCGCGTCGCGAATGGGAGGCGTTGATTGTTCAATTCAAGGACGAAAACATTGATGGCTGGTGGCCGGATTACCTGAACAGCGAGGCGTTTCTCAACCGGGGCCTGGCCTATGCCGCCAGGGGCGACGGCACAAACGCGGTGGCGGACTTGCGGAAGGCGGCGGACACAACTCGCAATGACAGTACCCGGGGATTTGCATTGAATACCATGGGCAATGCCTACTGTGGCCTGCTAAAGGAAGATGCACGGGCTATCGCGGCATACCGCGAAACTTACCGGACAAGAAACGATTACAAACGTTCCACCGCCGCCATTGCTGTGGCCGAGATCCTTGCGCGGCAGAACAAGTTTGACGAGGCGTTGGCGGAATTGAGGGCGAATGACTTGGACAAGGTGGTCCATCCGGGTCGGCGAGGGAGCCTGTTGGCCGCCTCCGGCGACATCCTGGTCAAGCAAGGCAACAAGGCCGAGGCCATCGCCAAGTACCGGGAAGCGGCTGGACTGAAGGATTTGCCCACCTCGACGAAAGCTGCCTACGAGAAGATCGTCACGGCCCTGGAGGCCGATGCTAAATGACTTTGCGGTAACCTTATCGCACTGGAACTGCGATAAAAAACAAGCTGTTTCTCCCTCTCCCAATGGGAGAGGGTTGGGGTGAGGGTTGCGGGCACCGCCCGCATTAGAACGAAACACAACCAAAGGAGCATCATGCGACACTATCAATGGGGCAAGGGAAAATGGGTTTTCATCGACTGGATGGGCATCTGGCCCGGCTATGGCACGGATCAGCAGGGCCGCAATCTGCCGCACGGTTTTCTGATGCCGTACGGTGTCGAACTCCGGGCGCATCAACCGCGT
>CAIYGI010000010.1 GCA_903925685.1 uncultured bacterium | reverse complement strand
GTCCGCGCCTCGGTCAACTGGTAGGCTCCGTCCCATTTTAATCCCAGTTTCCGGCTGGCGCTGTATTGCAAATTCGTTGTGTTGCCCGCCAAATCGTATTGAACCAACGTGTTCGGTCCAAAGTTGGTCACGCGGTTTCCGCTCGTGTAGGTGTAAAGATTGGTCGCACCGTTTATGACCGCCAGCGTGCGATTGCCGGCAAGGTCGTAGGTCCAGCTTGCCGAGTAGACCAAGCTGGTGGAAGCGTATTGCTTCTCGGACAGAAGCCGATCTAACGAATCATAGGTATAGGCCGCCCAGTCGCCATTTTCACGGCTGACATTGGCAATCATGCCGGCGGCGTCGAATGCATAGCCGAACCCGCGAACGGTCGTGCCGCCAGCCGTTTTCCACGCAAGATTGGTGGCGCGGTCCAAAATGTCATAATCCAGGAATTTCGAGATGGCTGCGTTGGTCACGGCTGCAACTAAACCATTGTTCGCGTTGTAAGTCCACTGAAACACGGAAACGTTATTGGTTGCGGTTTGAGCGGTCAGCGACAGCGGCCTTTCCGCTTCATCGTACGTCCACGCAAACTGCACTGGGGTGTTGGCGACCGCAACATTCGTGACATTGCCCACAGGATCAAACTGGTAGGCAACGGTATTGGTCCAGCCGTCGATGGCGATCTGTTGGGCCGATAACCGACCGGCAAGGTCAAAGAAATTCACCGCGCTACTGTTTGCGTTTGCCGCGGTTTTCAAAACCCCGTTGCGGTAATAGTTGAAGACGTTTGTGAAAGCCGGGCCGGCAACCTGCGACAAGAGGCCCGCGGTATTATAGGAATTGCTCACTACTGTGCCGTCAAACCGCGTGATTTTCCGCACATAATTCCCCACGCCCCAGTCGATGGCCATGCCCTGGCCTTCAAGGTTCGTCACCGCCACCGGGCGATCCTGCAAGTCCAGCGCGTAGCGCTCGACGGCGCGGCCCATTGGATCGGCGATCGTGAGCGTGTTGAACTGGTTGTCGTAGGCAAAACTGGTCGTGACGTTGGTTGGATTCGGACCGTCGAGCCAGCGATTTACCGACGCGAGTTTCCCGGTCGGCAGCCAGGTCAGGCGATTCGTCCGGCCCGCCCTGTCTATCTGATTCGTCAGGTTCCCCAGCGAATCGTATTGGAATGTCTGGCCCAGCCCATCGGGGTACACAATATTCGTCACCCAGCCCAACTCGGTCGCCCCGATGCTGGTGGTGCGGCTGCCCGAACTCCACGGCATCGCGATGCTGGTGACAAAACCCAGGCGGTTATGCTCCAGACTGGTCGCGGGGCCAACTTGCGGCACGGATGAGGTCATAAACCCGTAGGCATCGTGCGAGAACCGTTGCCAGTGTCCGTTGGCATTAGTGACCGCGGAAAGTTGGCCATTGGCCGTGTATCCGAAGCGGGTGGCGCAGAAAATGTTACTCGCCAAATAGGATTTGGCGGTTTTCAGCAGTCCATTGGTGTAATCGAATTCCACGCGGCTGCCCTCGGCATCTTTCACGGAAGTCGGCAGATTGTTACTCCAGGTGTATGCGGTCCAGTTGGTTGTATAGGACGCATTCAGCGCAAAGCCCAGAAAAATCGGGTTATGATTGGTGTCATAACTCCGCAGACTCTTGGCGTATTCGCCGATAGAATCGTCGAACTGCGTTTCCTGGGTGGTGTCCCGTTTGCCGTTGATGGTGTAACGGACACCCAGATTGGTGCCGCCGGGGCCAAGTTTGGCCTTGATCATGTTGATCACCGGATCGTATTTGTAGACATAAGTTTGGGCGATGCCGTTGCGGCTATATGTGACTTCCGTGGCATTCGTTCCGCGGCTGGTGTAATTCACGGTGTGCTGATAGTAACTCGGTTCAAGAGTCATGGAAATGCCGCGGGAAACGGTCTGGCCGGCCAGGTTGATATACTCATAGCCGTAATCGAACCGGTCGCCCACCGCATTGACGCGCTGGGTCAGACTGTGCGTATCGGCATCGTAACAATAGCGATTGGTATAACCGGCGCCGCCGGCGTTCCTGACGGCAATGGCCAGTTCATTATTTGCATTGTAGGTAAACTGAGCCGAAAGTGAGCCGACGGGCGTGTCAATCCTGGTGAGCCTCAATCCGGTATAACTAAAATCCAAAAATTGACCGTTGAGGTGCTCGGCTCTTGTCAGTTTGTGGTTCGGGAAGGTTCCTGAATAAGTCAGTGTGACGCGGTTGGAGAAGGCATCCGCAATGCCGGTCAAAACCCCATTGCTGTCGAAGGTCCACTTTATGTCGCCTGCTTGGGTTATGACCCAAACGCTTCCCGCAATGGCAAGTTGGAGATTGTTGTCCGGCGGGTTTTTGTAAGTTCCATCGCCGTTGTCCTGGAACCAGAATTCCTGCCCCTGCGGCAGGGAAAGCATTTTCCAGTTGCCCGAAACTCCCTTGTACGTCGCGTTGTTTCTGGATTGCAGGAACATTTCATAGGAATGCGCCCAGCATGGGCCAAGAATGCCGTTGGTGACGGCCGCCCGCGAATTGTAAAAACGCCCGAATGAGAGAGGAAGACCGGGACAAGGAATCGCGACATCCGTCTCGGACAGCGTGACATTCCCGTTCTGGGTGTTGATGGGGTCGCTGGTGTTCCCTTTTATAGGGTCGGCATTGGCGGCGGTATTGGTGTTGGCGGCAGTGCTTCCCAGAGAGACCTGGAAATATCGCCGGCCTGAATTGAAGTGGGTGTCCTCTTTATGGCCGCCTAGATAACCGTTGGGATCGATGAGGTTGAACCCCGGATCTTCGCTCGTCACATCCGCATCGTAGTCGCCATCGGAATCGGGGGGAGTTTCGCCCAATGCTTCCACATAACCTTCGTACACATATCCGCGGGGCAAGCGGATGGTTTTGTAGAAAAGATACTCCGAACCGCTGACGTAGTTCATCCTCAAAAACGCCTCGCCCACTTTGATCAGGTACATTTCCGTATGGCTGCCGCTGGAATCTCCGACCGTCAGCGTCACATTGCAGGTATTCTCCGGCGTCGCTTCCTCCGCATTGTCGGGATCAAGCGGGTCGGCATCCAACGAATCTTCCACCCAGTCTCCGTCGGTGTCCCAATACGTCGGATCGGTGCCTTGATCCGCTTCCTGGCCGTCCGTCCAGCCGTCGTGATCCGAATCCAGTGAGGGATCGTTGTAAGCATTCGGATCCAGTCCATACTGCCACTCCCACCCGTCCGGCATGCCATCCCGATCCGTGTCATAAGCGCCGGGGTCGGCATGCGTGGTATATTCGTCTCGATTGTTCAACCCATCGCCATCGGTGTCCCCAAGGGCAGTCTCGTCAAGATCGCCGAATGCGAACATTTCCCATTCGTCAAGCAACCCATCGGTATCGGAATCGGTGAATGCAAGTTCGGAACATCCGATATCGGGTGCGTTTCCTGAGTTACGCGCCTTGCCGTCGATGTCGGTCGCCGAAATGCCGGCTGTCGTTCCGGCGTCCACGCAGGGGGAGTTGGTGTACATCAGGCGATAGTCTTTTACCAAACAAGGATTATTCGTGATGATGTGCTGGGAGCCGTTCTGAGTGTAACCGCCCTGGACGCAAGAATATTCGGCATACCACTGGCCATAGAGTTGGGCGTCTGTATTGCCCCACACAATGCAGTTGCGCGCTATTCCATAAGATTCGTTATCCGATATACCCCCTGATGTGTAGTTGGCCCGATTACTGACGATCGTGCAGTTTTGCAGTCCCCCTGCGACCATGCCGGCGCCATACGCGCCAGCGGCTTGGTTGCCGATAAGCACACTGTCAAGCAGCAGCGCGGGTCCGCCCGCACACTGAAGATAAAGTCCTCCCGAATCAGTGCTGTTTACATTGTTATCGAAAATGCTCTTGCCGACGAAGACTTGCCCGGCCACGTACGCATACAATCCTCCCGCATAATTATGTCCGCTATTGCGGCTGAAGCGGCTGTTCAGGATGATGCTGATGGCCGGGTCTCCGCTAATTTCCATACACATGCCCCCAAAAGTACCGCCCGTGTTATCGACAATCTCGCAGCCATTCATCAGTACGCGGGCGCAGCCATATACATAGATCCCTCCACCGCCAGCGGAGCAGTTATTGGAAACCAGCAAATCCGTCAAAACAATGGGCGTGTCGTTATTGCCCTTGTATATCATCAAACCGCCGCAAGAGAAGTCGCTTGTTCCAGTATTGCCGGAAATTTCGACTCCGGACAATTCGACAGGTCCGGTGCTATCGCACTCTATGTACGCCCCGCTGGCATGACTGCCGGTGTTCCCTTTTATGCATCCTCCATTTATTATCATCGCGCCGTTGCCCTCGGCGCAGATGCCCCCTCCATAGTAAGCCGACGTGTTGGCGACGAGAGTACAATTGCTGACGATTAACGGGAGCAAGCTTCCGGAAAAGTAGTAAAGACCGCCACCATAAACATTCGCCCGATTGCCCCCCATATCCACACTCACGAGCGTCGGCACATTCGTGTCTTGTGTGGCGTCCGCACAAATACCCCCGCCTTTGTAAGCGACATTCGAATCGACTTTGGTCTCACTGATCCGAACATTGCCGGCAATCCAGAGTCCACCGCCATCGCCGTCTGACACATTGTAACTCACGCCGCAGTTCTCGATCCGCAGATCGTTGCAGGCATAGATTCCGCCGCCATATACTGCGGCAGAATTCGAAGCAATACTACAGTTCGCGAGCAAACCGGTCGCCGCTCCGCCACGAATGTTGTAGTATATTCCGCCGCCATAGGTTGACGTGTTTCCCGAGATCGTACAGTTGGACACCACCGCCGCATCCATGAGCGCGATGGCGCCGCCATAAGTGGACCACCCAATGTAGTCGCCGTTGTTCACGAAACGCGAACGCGTCACCAACGGTTGTCCGGACTCCACGCAGAGTCCGGCCCCGACGCAACTCACACCGTAACTCTGCCAGCAATTGCTGATAATCGTGCAGTCGTCAATCCACGGACTGGAGCCAAGGCAAAGAATCGCGCCGCCCTGGTCGGCTTTCCCGTGTGCGATCGTCAGTCCCTTCAGCACGCTCGCACGCGTTTCTCCGTTCTGGAAACTGACCCCACGCCCAGCGTTTTGACAGTCGATTATCGTGTTGTCCGGCCCGGTCTCGGACACCAGCATCAGGGTGCGTCGTCCAAAATCGATGTCCCGGTTGCCGGAACCGGTATACGTGCCCGCTTTGACTATGACGATGGCATAATCCTGCGTCACGCTGTTGATCATAGCCTGAATAGTCATCGCCCCATTCGTGATCGTATGCGTCGGTGCGGGAATGCTGTTTGACGATGTGGGATCCCCTCCATGCAGAACTTCGTAGATGTTGAGGTAGCCATCGCCGTCTCGATCTTCCAAGGCGTCGCTCGCGGAGAGCGGC
>CAIYGI010000009.1 GCA_903925685.1 uncultured bacterium | reverse complement strand
GATTACAGATTACGGCATCCCGCCGTCCGAGTCCAGCAAAAAATAATTTTATTTTTAGCCTTGCAGCCCTCGCGGGAAGGGCGTAAACCATCCGTCATGCAGGCGGCATTGAGTGATGCCTACCTGAGCAGTTACCATTTTTTGGAGTATATCAACAACCGTTTTCTTCGCGTGCTACTCTGCGAAGTAGCGCTTCGCTACGCAGCGCGGGTCTTCGCGACTTTGCGTCAAATCTTCTGCTTTTTCCGTAATCCGCGGTTAACTTGATTACATCAAAATTCATGATGCGTTCGCCCTGGCCCTACGGGGCGCGGCGCCACCGGCAACACTTCGGTCGCCATGTCCGGCGCCGCCAGCACCACGCGCACACGCTCCGCGCACTGCTGCCGCAGCGAAGCCTCCGTCACCCGCCGCGCCAATCCCGGTTCGTTGCATTCGCAGCTCAAATGGGCCAGCACGACCAGTTGCAGGAGACTGTCCATGGCCAGCTCCGTCACCAGCGCGGCGCAGTCGTCGTTCGAAAGATGGCCCTGCGGCCCCAGGATGCGCTGCTTCAGCGGCCAGGGGCGCTTCGACTGGCGCAGCAGATAGACGTCGTGGTTGGATTCGATCACGATCGCAGCGCAGCGGCGCAGGCGGGCCCGGATCAGCGTGGTCGTGATCCCCATGTCGGTCACCACGCCCAGCGTGGCGCCATCGCCGTGCAGCAGGAACCCCACGGGATCCAGCGTATCGTGCGGCACTGAAAACGGCTCCACCATCATATCGCCGACGGGAAATACCGCCCCGGTCGTGAACACCCGCCAGGCCAGGCGCTCCCCGTCATGCGCGTCGTAACCTTCGATGGTGCCGCTGTTGGCGTAAAGCGGCACGCCGTACCGGCGTTGCAGCACGCGCAGTCCGCTGGTGTGATCGCTATGTTCATGGGTTACCAGCACGCCCTGGATGTCCCGCGGCGTGGCGCCGAGATTTGCCAGGCGACTGCAGGTCTCGCGGGCGCTGAGCCCCGCGTCCACCAGGACCGCGGTTTTGTCCGTGGCCACGTAAGTGCAATTGCCCGCGCTGCTGCTGCCCAAAACGCTGAATTTCAACATGGAACCGGGGTGCCGGTGGGATACGATTTACTTGCCAGAAGCCCCGGCGCCCCTTAAGCTGACATCGTTTTCGATTTTATCAGAGCAAGAGCGGCAATGCCAGATCAAACCCTAAGCCTGACCCAGGATCAGCGCCTCAGCATGGTGCTGGCGCCGCAATTGCGCCAGTCGCTGGAAATGCTGCAGGCGCCCGTCATGGAACTGCGCGCCATGCTGCGCGCCGAGCTGGATTCCAATCCCGTGCTGGAGGAAGCGCCCACACGCGCCGAAATCGCCGCGCCCGAACCCGTTGCGGACAAGAACGCGGGCGCGCCTGAACCCCACGAGGAAATGAACTTCCGGAAAGAGTTCGACGTGCTGGCCAAGCTCGACGACGAGTGGCGCGACTACTTTTTCAGCGAACGCGAAGCGCGCCCCTTCACCATCCAGGACGCCGAACGCCGCAACTTTATCTTCGACTCGGCCAGCCGCTGCGAATCGTTGCAGGAACACCTGCTCGAACAGCTCGGTCTGGTGGAACTAAGCGCAGCCGACCAGCGGACGGGCGAACTGATCGTCGGCAGCATTAATGAAGACGGCTACCTGACGGCACCCGTCGAGGAACTGTCGCAAAGCACGGGCGTCAGCGTCCAGCGCATGTCGGAACTGCTCCGCGTTGTCCGGGAATTCGATCCGCCCGGCATCGGCGCCCGCGATCTGCGGGAATGCCTGCTGCTCCAGTTGGAGCGCCTGGGCAAAGGCGATGGCCTGCCCGCCCGCATCGTCCAAAACCACCTCGATCACCTCGCCGCGCACAAGTTCCCCGAAATCGCCCGCGCCCTGCGCGTCGGTGTCGAGGCGGTGCAGTCCGCCGCCGCCTTCATCTCCACCCTGACCCCAAAACCCGGCCAGGCTTACAACACCGACACCTCCCCCTACATCACACCCGAAGTCGTGGTGCACAAGGACGGAGAGCGCTACGTGGTGATTTTGAACGACGACGACCTGCCCCATCTCCGCATCAGCAAGCATTATAGGCAGCTCATGGACGACAAGGCCACGCCTGCCAACGTCAAGCAGTACATCGCCGAAAAGGTCCGTTCCAGCGCCTTTCTGATTCGCAGTCTGCACCAGCGCCAACACACCATTTACCGCATCGCCAGCGAAATCGTGCGCGAGCAACAGGCGTTTTTCGAACACGGCGTCAGCCGTCTCCGCCCGTTAACCATGGCCCAGGTGGCGGCGGCCGTCGGCTTGCACGAGACCACCATCAGCCGCGCCGTGGCCGGCAAACACATGCAAACGCCCGCCGGCATCTTCGAGATGAAGTATTTCTTCACCTCCGGCCTGTCCGCCGGGAACGGCCAGACAATTTCCAACAAGGCGGCCCAGGATGTGATCGCCGCCCTGGTCGCGGAAGAGAATGCTTCCAAGCCGATTTCCGATCAGGCCATCCAGAAACGCCTGAACGCGCAAGGCATTACCGTCGCCCGCCGCACGATCGCCAAGTATCGACAGATTCTGAAGATCCCCTCGTCGCATCTGCGCAAGCGATATTAGCCCTTCCGCAGTCGCGCGACTTCGTCTTCCAGCGCGTCGATCCGGTCCAGCAGTTCCAGCACCAGCGCCATCGTGTCGAGACTCACCCCCACCTGCCGGTGCAGCCGCGCCATCCGGCGCACTTGCGACATCACCGCGGCATCGAACCAGGGCTCGTCGTTCACCCGCACCGGCGCCAGCAGGTCCCAGGCCACCAATTCCTCGATCCAGTCGCGCGGCATGCCGATGCAGATGGCCATCTCGTTCAACGACAACACGGCATCCGCCGTTTCAACCGTGACCTTGACCGCCGCCCGCTTGGTGCGTTCCTTCGTGCTCATCGCCGTGCCTCCCCCCGTGGCCGAAAGGCCGAAAGCCGCGCCAGCTCCTCGAACAGTTCGCGTTCGCGTCCGCTGAGCGTGCGCGGCGTCTCGATCCGCACCACGGCATACAGATCGCCGGCCACGCCGCCGCGCCGCGGCAACCCCTGGCCGCGCAACCGTATGCGCTGGCCTGACGATGTCCCCGCCGGCAGCGACACCAGTGCGTCGCCGTCGACCGTGCCCACCGCCACCTTCGCCCCCAGCGCCGCCTCCCAGGGCGCCACCGGCAAATCCGTCTCCAGATCGTGGCCCTGCACGCGAAAACGCGGATGCGGGGCGAGGCGGATGCGCAGGAACAGATCCCCTACCGGTCCGCCCTCCTCGCCGGCGCCGCCCTGGCCCGCCATGCGAATACGCGCGCCCTCGGTCGTGCCCGCCGGAACATGGACTTCGTAGTTGCGGGTGCGGCGTTGCACACGGCCGCGCGCGTCCACCTCCGCCGATTGCAGCGCCACGGACTTGCGCACGCCGTGCCGCGCCTCCTCGATGGTGATCTCAAGCTCGGCCTCGTGATCCTGCCCGCGCATCGCCTCCCCGCCGCGGCCGCCTTCCTGGGCAAATCCGCCGCCGAAAAGAGTGCTGAAGAAGTCGCTGAACCCGCCCATCTCCTCGGGCCGGAACCCACCGCCTCCGCCACCGCCCTCGAAATGGAAAGCGCCGCCCTCGAACCCGCCTCCCGCCCCCGGCGGAGGAGGACGGAAATCCTGGCCGGCCTTCCAGTTGGCGCCCAGCGCGTCGTAACGCGAGCGTTTTTCCGGATCGCTCAGCACCTCGTAAGCCTCGGCGGCCGCCTTGAACTTGGCCTCGGCGCCGGATTCCTTGTTGACGTCCGGGTGGTAACGCCGCGCCAGTTTGCGGTAAACCTTGCGGATTTCGTCCGCCGACGCGCCGCGCGCCACTCCCAGCGTTGCATAGTAATCTTTGTAGTCCACAAGCCCCTCCTCCGCACGCCCCTACTTTGAAGCCGAGACGGCCCGTACGTCAAGTCCCTGTGTTGATAATCTCTCCAAGCTGGCGTATAAAAGCGCCAAGCACGGTCGTGACAGCACCCGACCATGAAAAGTTAACGAAAAAAAGAGGGCGCATGAACCAGATACTTGTGATCCGTGAGTTTCTGAAAGAGCGCCGTCCGTTGGACAGCATGCCCCCCTCGGGCATTCCGTTCATCACCATTTCGCGTCAGACGGGTTCGGGCGGACGTTTGGTGGCGGACGCGCTGGTCGCGGAGTTCAAAAAACATACCCACGAAGCGATATTCCAAGGCTGGCATGTCTTCGACCGCGAGTTGATCGAGGCCATCGTCCAGGATCCGCTGCTCAACCAGGAACTGAACGGCTTGCTGTCCGAACGCTACCATTCGGAGTTAAGGGAGTTTGTTGACAGCCTGTTCAGCGGCACGACCGAGCAGTACAGGTTTTACAAGCAGATCTACCGCGTGGCCTACGCGCTGGCCGCCATCGGCAAGGTCATCCTGCTGGGCCGCGGGGGCGGATTCGTCACCCAGCGCATGCCCGGCGGACTGCACCTGAGGTTGATAGCCCCCGAAGCACAGCGCATCCTCTGGATCATGACCAAGTTTAAAATTTCCCGCGCCGAAGCGCAGAAACTGATCGACCAACGGGATATGGATCGCAACAAAATTGCGAAAAGCTTTTTCGGACACGACCTCGACGACCTGCTGCAGTACGACCTGGTCTGGAATACCGCTCGCGTGGACCTGCGGGAAATAGTCGCCGCCGTCACGGAAATGGTCCCATTCCGCGCCGAACTGGCCACCCATCGCAAAGCGCCCGGCATGATGATCGGCGGCGATTAAAATAAACTTGTTTGCCCGCCCATCTCCGACTAGACTCTCCCGCGTTCTTCGCAACGCGAGCGTAGCTCAGTGGTAGAGCTCCACCTTGCCAAGGTGGCCGTCGAGGGTTCAACTCCCTTCGCTCGCTCCAATCTCTGGAGGATGGCATGCTGATTTCAAAGTTCAACAAGTTGATCCGGAACCGGATACTCTGGAGCATCTTCGCGTTCGTAGTGATCTTTTCCTTCGTGGGCTTCTTCTCCAATACCGGCGGCTGTCTTGGCGACACCGACCGCGGGGCCGGAAAGCTGGGCGTCTCGCCCTTCACCGATCGCGACTACCGCGATGCGCGCTTTCATACCTATCTCAGCCTGCGCCTGATGCTCGGCCGCAACCCGGATAGCGCCTCCGCCATCGAGCGCGAAGTGGATGGCCTGGCCTGGAAACGCCTGGCGTCGCTCAAGATCGCCAAAGACCTGGGCTTGCGCACCCGCGACGACGAAGTCGTCCGCGCCATCCAGCAGGATCGCCAGTTTGCCCCGGAAGGCGCATTCGACCGCGCCCGTTACAATGCCTTCGTGAGCGGCGTGCTGCACAACATGGAAGCCGACGAGGCGCTCTTCGAGGAAAACGTCCGCCAGTCCATCACCCTCCAAAAAGTCCAGGGCATGCTCACCTCCGCGAGTTGGATCGACCCCGCCGAAATGCAGCGCATGATCAGCGCCTACGCCGACACCTTCCGCCTCGACTATGTTCTGCTCGGAACCAACAACGTGCGCTCCGTGCCCGCGATCTCACTGGATCAGGCCCGGCGCTTCTACGACCTCAATACCAACATGTTCCTGATTCCCGAACGCGTGAGCGTCCGCTACGTCGCCTGGCCGATCAAGGACGCCATGACCAATACAGTCACGGAATCGGATGTAAATTACTATTACGAAGAGAATCACGACGCCTTCACCTCGCCCGGCACCAACGGCGAACCCGTGCTGAAACCCCTCGCCGAAGTTGCCGGAACGATTTCCAACCGCTTGCTGCACCAGCAGGCCGCGCTCGCCACGCGCGACAAGGCCGCCGACTTCGCCATCGCGCTCACGCCGCCGCGCAACGGCACGGCGGCGCCCGGGTTCGATGTCTGCGCCGCCAAGGCCGGACTCGCCGTGCATACCAGCGGCCTCTTTCGCGCCACGCAGGAAATTCCCGGCATTTCGACGCCGCGCAACGCTTTCCAGCACGAGGCCTTCACCCGCGAGGATACCCCGGACAACTACTACAGCGATCCGATCGTCGGCGAGGAGTCGGTATACGTGCTCGCCCTCGCCGGGCGCGAGGCGCCACGCATGCCGCGCTTCGAGGAGGTTCGCGACGAGGTTATGACAGCCGCCCGCCAGGAGGCCGCGGAGAAAGCCGCGCGCGAACTGGCCAGGACCGCGCACGACCGTCTGGCCGCCGCCGTCGCCAACGGCCAGAGTTTCGCCGCCACCGTCAAAACCCTCGGCGCCACGCTGCACACCACCGACGTCTTCTCGGCCCTCAGCGTGCCCGAGGAGTTGCAGGATGCCGAGTTGGTGCGCGAACTAACCCAGCACAACAACGGCGAAGTCACGGACGCCATTCCCTTTGGAAAAGACTACCTGATCGCCTATCTGGCGGAACGCACCCCGGCCACTCCCGAAGCCGCCTCTTCCGTCCACCGTCAGATCGTCACCGCCCTCACCCGCCGCCGCGGCAACGCGCTCTTCAGCGAGTGGCAAAACTGGCTCATTCGCCAGCCCGGCTACCAGGCGCCCGCCGGCCTGCTCCGCGGCGGCGAACCCGCCCCCGCCGACGAGCCCCGGGACGAACCCGCCCCCGCCCCGAACAATCCCCCGGCGGTCCTGTAGCGAGAGGAAATTGCAATAGTAGTCAGAAGCCAGAAGTCAGAACGCAGAATTAGAGCCCCGCATTAATTATTCTGAATTCCTGCAATTCGAGACATTGAAAATCAGGCGCTCGTGCCGATGAATGCCTGCTCGCATGCCATTCTGAATTCTGACTCCTGAATTCTGTCTACCGATGATGAGCAGCGATCTGGCAGAAAGCACGACGATGAGTACGGGTCAAACAGCTCCCAGCTCGGTTGGACTGGTGACGACGCAAACGATGCGTCTCGTCCTGCCACCGCAAGGATTTGTCCTTGAACGCGGCGGCGTGCTCGCGGAACTCGATGTCGCCTACGAAACCTACGGCCGGCTCGACGCCGGCCGCGCCAACGCGGTGCTGCTCTGCCACGCCCTGAGCGGCGACGCCCATGCCGCCGGACGCCACGCGCCGGAGGATGCCAAACCCGGCTGGTGGGACGAGATGATCGGTCCCGGCAAGGGCCTCGACACCGGCCGCTTTTTCGTCATCTGCGCCAATATCCTGGGCGGCTGCAGCGGCACCACCGGTCCATCCAGCATCGACCCGCGCACCAGCCGCCCCTATGGCTCGACCTTCCCGGCCATCACCATCGGCGACATGGTCCGAGTCCAGCAACTGCTCGTCCGCCAGCTCGGACTGGAAAAACTTTACGCCGTCATGGGCGGTTCGATGGGCGGCATGCAGGTGCTCGAATGGGCCATCCGTTTTCCCAACCAGGTGGAACGCGCCATCTGCATCGCTTCCGCCGCCTCGCTTTCCGCCCAGGCGCTGGCCTTCGATATCGTCGGCCGGCGCTCGATCCTGAGCGATCCCAAACTGGCCGGCGGGGATTACTACGGCGCCGAGCCGGGCCCCGACGACGGACTGGCCACGGCGCGCATGCTCGGACATATCACCTACCTCTCGCCTGAAATCATGGACCGCAAATTCGGCCGCGAAAAACGCGTCGCGACGCTCCCCGCCGAACGCTTCACCACACCGTTCCAGGTCGAAAGTTACCTGCGTCATCAGGGCGCCGCCTTCGTCGAGCGCTTCGACGCCAACTCCTACCTGCATATCAGCGAGGCCATGGACACTTACGACATCGAGGACGCCCATGGCTCGCTCGCGGACGCCTTCCGCGCCATGCAGGCCCGGCTGCTCGTCGTGGCGCTCAGTTCCGACTGGCTGTTTCCCCCGGAGCAATCCCTCGAACTCGCCGCCGCCGCCTTGCAGGCCGGCCGCCACGTCTCCTACTGCCTGCTGCGCGCCCCCTACGGGCACGATGCCTTTCTGGTGGACATCGAGCACCTCGCCGCCGTCGTCGGCGCCTTCCTGGCTCCTTCCCCCGCGCCCGTCGTTGCGGAGGAAACCGAAACCAGCGAGCGCCAGGAGCATGCGCTGGTGCGCACATTGGTTCCCAGCGGCGCGCGGGTGCTCGATCTTGGCTGCGGCGACGGCCGGCTGCTCGCCCAACTCGTCGGCGATTCCCGCCTGGGCTTGGGCGTGGATATCAGCCTCGACCATGTCATCAGCGTCCTCGCCCGCGGACTGCCGGTGTTTCATGGCGACATGGACGAAGGGCTGGCCATGATTCCCGACCAGTCCTACGACTTCGCCGTGCTCGGTGAAACGCTGCAAGTCGTGCGCCGTCCGCTCAAGGTGCTGCACGAAATGCTGCGCGTGGCCCGCGAGGGCATCGTCAGCTTCCCGAACTTCGCCAACTGGAACAACCGCGCCCGCATCGGCCTCACCGGCCGCATGCCCAAGTCCGCCGCGCTGCCCTTCGACTGGCACGACACTCCAAACATCCACCTCACGACCCTGCGCGACTTCACCGATCTCTGCCGTATCGAGAACATACGCATCACACAGGTTTTCCCGATCGCCGCAAATTCGCTCGGCCGGGCCTTGAACCGCATCGGACTCGCCAACCTCGGCGCCGAACGCGTGCTGGTCAAAATCGCGCGCTTATGAGAGGCTCGTTAAACCTTATGAACAAAAAAACGCCTTCTCCGATCGCCGAACCGCATTTGAGCATTCAGGAGCTTGCCGCATCCCTCGTCGCCTGCGGCGCCTGCAAGCGGCAGAACTCCGCGGAACGCGGCCTGCATCTCACCGGCCGCACCGCCATCTACGGCGTGCTCGACAAACTCACCAGCCTGCTCTTCCCCGGCTGCCACGGACTCGCGCCCGTCCCCACCATTCATGTGCGCGATCACATCGCCGCCGAACTGACGGAGATAACCTCCACGCTTCAAAAACAAATCAAACTGGCCTTCCAATACCAGTGCGAGTTCGACCGCTGCCGCGATTGCGGAGACTGCCACCGCAAGGCCGTCGCCGCCACGCAGGCGCTGCTTCAGGCCATACCGGCGATCAAGCGCACCCTCGAACTGGACATCACCGCCGCCTACGAAGGCGACCCGGCCGCGCGTTCGACCATGGAAGTCGTCATGAGCTATCCGGGACTGCTGGCGATCATGACGCACCGCATCGCCCATGAGCTCTATGCCGCAGGCGTACCGCTGATTCCGCGTATTCTCTCCGAACACGCCCATTCGCAGACCGGCATCGACATCCATCCTGGCGCGAAAATCGGGCCCGGCTTCTTCATCGACCACGGCACCGGCGTCGTGATCGGCGAAACCTGCGTCATCGGCAAGCGCGTGAAACTCTATCAGGGCGTCACGCTGGGCGCGCTGAGTTTTCCCAAAGACGCGCACGGACACCTGATCAAAGGCAACAAACGCCACCCCAACGTCGAGGATAATGTCACCATTTACGCCGGCGCCACCATCCTCGGCGGCGACACCACCATTGGCGCCGGATCGGAAATCGGCGGCAACGTCTGGCTGACCCACTCCATCCCGCCCGGCTCGCGGGTCTACAACCAGCAACCCAAACCGCTGATCCGCACGCGCGAAGTCAAGCAGTAGCAACCTCTCCTACTCTGCTCTACCTAACAGTCTAACAGCCTACAGCCTAACAGCCTAACTTCGTGAATATCCGCCTCTACCAGAGTAACGCCGCCCTTTCAGGATTCCGCCACGATGCGCTTCTGCGCCGTCTCCAAGGAGCGCTGCCCGCTGCCGGAATAACCTCCATCGAAGCCACCCCTGTGTTTCTGGTCGAAGCCGGCGATGATTTCGACGCCGCCGGCTGGCTGCAGGTCGAGGCGCTGCTCGACACCCACGCCGTCATCCCGCTCGATGCTGGCGCGGGCTTCTTCGTCACCCCGCGCCGCGGCACCCTTTCGCCCTGGTCGTCCAAGGCCACCGACATCGCCCACAACTGCGGCCTGACCGCCGTCTGCCGGATCGAGACGGGCCTGCGCTACGTTGTCCGCAATGCCGCCGCTGCGGCGTTGTCCCCGGCCAGCCTGCGTCCCGCCCTGCCGCTGCTGCACGACCGCATGACGGAAGGGGTCTACGACACCCTCGCCGCTCTTTTCCAGCATCTGCCCCCCGCCCCGTATGCCAGCATCGACCTGCTTAAACTGGGCCGCCCGGCCTTGGAAGCCGCCAACCTGAGCCTCGGTCTGGCGCTCGCCCCCGACGAAATCGACTATCTGGAAGCCGCCTACCGCAAACTCGCCCGCAATCCGACCGATGTCGAACTGCTCATGTTCGGCCAGGTCAACTCCGAGCACTGCCGCCACAAGATATTCAAAGCCGCCTGGATCGTGGACGGCCAGCCCCGGGCGCCGGGACTTTTCGACATGATCCGCAACACGCACCAGGCCCACCCGCAGGGCACGCGCATCGCCTACTCCGACAATTCGGCCGTGATCGACGGCGCGCCGACGGACTGGTTTGAACCCGACCCCGGCAATGGCCGCCTTTACACTACCCATCCGGCCACGCCGGTGGACATTCTGCTCAAGGTGGAAACCCACAACCACCCGACCGCCATCGCGCCTTACCCCGGCGCCGCCACCGGCGTCGGCGGAGAAATCCGCGACGAAGCCGCCACCGGCGTCGGCGGCCGCACCAAGGCCGGCCTCTGCGCCTTCATCGTCTCGCACCTGCGCCTGCCGGACTTCCCCATGCCCTGGGAAACACCCGCCCCGGAGTTCCCCGTCCGCCTCGCCACGCCGCTCGAAATCATGACCGACGGTCCCCTCGGCGGCGCGCGTTTCGGCAACGAGTTCGGCCGTCCGCAACTCGCCGGATTTTTCCGCACGCTGGAAATGGACTACCTCGGACGCCGCCGCGGCTACCATAAACCGGTCATGGCCGCCGGCGGCCTGGGCGCCATCAAACGCGAACACGCCCTCAAACGCGAAGTCCGCGGCGGCGACCTGATTCTTCAGATCGGCGGCCCGGCCCTGCGCATCGGCCTCGGCGGCGGCGCCGCCTCCTCCATGGGCAGCGGCAGCAACGCCGAAAACCTGGACTTCGACTCGGTCCAGCGCGACAACGCCGAAATGCAGCGCCGCTGCCAGGAAGTCGTCAACGCCTGCACCGCCCTCGGCGCCGCCAACCCCATCCGCAGCATTCACGA
Source organism: uncultured bacterium (assembly GCA_903925685.1). Taxonomy (GTDB): domain Bacteria; phylum Verrucomicrobiota; class Kiritimatiellia; order CAIKKV01; family CAIYGI01; genus CAIYGI01. Next base: position 3,345 of record CAIYGI010000009.1, on the reverse strand, counting down.
CATCGGCGCCGGCGGCCTCTCCAACGGCTGCCCGGAACTGGTCGATCCCATCGGCGGCGCCTTCCGCCTGCGCGCAATTCCCAACCAGGAACCTTCCATGAGCCCCATGGAAATCTGGTGCTGCGAAGCCCAGGAACGCTACGTCCTCGCCGTCGCGCCGGATTCGCTGCCGCGTTTCCTGGACCTCTGCCGCCGCGAACGCTGTCCCGCCGCCGTGCTCGGCCGCGCCAGCGGCGACGGCTGGCTGGTGCTGGAGGACGAACACTTCGGCAACCGTCCGATCGATATCGAACTGGCCATGCTGCTCGGCCACCCGCCGCGCATGACCCGCAACGTGTACCACCTGGTCGAGCGCCATCCCGCGCTGGATCTGGCCGGCGTGGATCTGGCCCAAGCCGCCGGCCGTGTGCTGCGTTTTCCGGCCGTGGCCAGCAAAACCTTCCTCATAACCATCACCGACCGCAGCGTCACGGGACTCGTCCATCGCGACCAGTTGACCGGCCCCTACCAGACGCCCATCGCCGACGCGGCAATCACCGCCGCCGCCTACGACGCCACCCACGGCGAGGCCATGGCCATGGGCGAACGCACACCCATCGCCCTCGTCAACGCCCCCGCTTCCGGCCGCATGGCCGTCGGCGAGTCGCTGACCAATCTCGCCGGCGCCTGCATCGGCCCGCTGGGCCGGGTCAAACTCTCCGCCAACTGGATGTGCGCCTGCGGCGAGGAGGGCGAGGATGCCGCGCTTTACGATACCGTGTACGCCGTCGGCATGGAGTTCTGCCCCCGCCTCGGCGTGGCGATTCCTGTCGGCAAGGATTCGCTCTCCATGCGCACCGCCTGGCGCACCAGCGCCGGCAGCGACGAAAAGGTCGTCTCGCCCCTGACGCTCGTGATCAGCGCCTTCGCCCCCGTCAGCGATATTCGCAAAACCGTCACCTCCGACCTCAAGCGCGTCGCCAACTCGACCCTGCTGCTCGCCGACTTCGGCCGCGGCCGCAACCGCCTGGGCGCTTCGACCCTGGCGCAGGTCTACAATCAGGTGGGCGACGAGACGCCCGATGCCGACGATCCCGAGTCCCTCGCCGCCGGCTTCGCCGCGCTGCAGGAATTGGTGGCGCAGGGCCGCCTGCTGGCCTGCCATGACCGCGGCGACGGCGGCCTTTTCGTGACCCTGGCCGAAATGGCCTTCGGCGCCCGCTGGGGCCTCGACATCGCCCTTCCCGCCGGCGCCGCCGCGCTGCCCGCGCTCTTCAGCGAGGAACTCGGCGTTGTGCTGCAGGTGGCGGACGACCAACTCGAGGCCGTGCACGCCGCCTTCGCGCGCCGCAATTTGGCCGGCCTGCTCCAGCTCCTCGGCCGCCCGGCGGCCGATGGCCGGCTTACCATCCGTCAAAACCGGAAGGTGCTTTACCGCGCGCCGCTCACCGACTTGCTGCGCGCCTGGTCGGAACTGACCTACCGCATGCAATCCCGCCGCGATCATCCCGACTGCGCCCGCGAGGAATACGACGCGCTGCTCGACACCCGCGATCCGGGTCTCACGGTGCGCCTGCCTTTCGCTCCAACGCCCGCCGCGCCATCCCCCTCCGGCGCCGCCCGTCCGCGCGTTGCGATCCTGCGCGAGCAGGGCGTCAACGGCCAGGTGGAAATGGCCGCCGCCTTCGACCGCGCCGGTTTCGCCGCCGTGGACGTACACATGAGCGACCTGCTGGCAGGTCAGGCCGATTTGCGCGACTTCGCCGGCCTGGTCGCCTGCGGCGGCTTTTCCTACGGCGACGTGCTCGGGGCCGGCTCCGGCTGGGCGCGTTCCGTACTGGGACACGAAACCATGCGCGCCATGTTCGCCGCCTTTTTCGCCCGTCCCGACAGCTTTACCTTGGGCGTTTGCAACGGCTGCCAGATGCTCGCGCAACTCAAACTTTTGATCCCCGGCGCGGCGGCCTGGCCGCGTTTCGTACGCAACCGCTCCGCCCAATTCGAGGCCCGCGTGACCACGGTGGAGATCCTGGCGTCGCCCTCCATCTTCTTCCGCGGCATGACCGGCGCGCGCCTGCCGATCCCCGTGGCCCACGGCGAAGGCCGCGCCGAATTTCAGGAGGCGGGCGCGGCCAACCAGGCGCTGGCGGCCCTGCGTTACGTGGATAACTACGGCGCGCCGGCCGAACGCTATCCCGCCAATCCCAACGGTTCTCCGGGCGGATTGACCGGTTTCACCACCACCGACGGCCGCGCCACGATTCTGATGCCCCACCCCGAGCGCGCCTTCCGCGGTTTGCAGCTTTCCTGGCGCGATCCGGCCTTCCCCGACGAAGCCGGTCCCTGGCTCCGCATGTTCCAAAACGCCCGCGCTTTCATAAAATAATCTTCGATTGACCGTGCAGGGCAAGCAGTGTACCTTTTTGGCGTACACAACGGAGGTGGCTATGCACACGATGAATATCAAAGATGCGCGTGCTTGTCTCAGCAGACTGGTTGACAGGGCGGAGCGGGGTGAGACGGTCGTCATCACACGCCATGGAAAACAGTCCGCCCGCTTGGGTCCCATGCCGACACGCGCGAACGGATTGCCTAGTCTTAGCGCATTCCGATCTGGAATTGTGCCGCCCAGAACAGGACTCGCCACGACCGTGATGGCGTCCCGGCGCGAGGAACGTTTCTGATGGTGTATCTCGACACGAGCGTGCTGGCGGCATTTTATTGTCCTGAAGCGATGAGTGCGAAGGCCGAGAAAGCCATCCTGCGCAGTGTCCTGCCCGCGATCAGTCTTCTGGTCGAGGTTGAGTTCTATTCGGCCGTGGCGAGAAAAATGCGCGAAGGCACGTTGTCCGAGGCCGATGCAACCCGCATCGTCACGCGGTTACGTCTGCATATCGACGAGGGTTGTTATGCGCGGCTTCCGATCGACGCGACACACTATGAGGTTGCGCGCGATTGGGTGGGGCGGTTTATCGCGCCGCTGAGGACGCTGGATGCGCTCCATCTGGCCGTGTGTTTCGCCTCGGATGCTGTCCTGCTCACAGCGGACGTCGGCCTGGCCAAGGCGGCAAGACACTTCCGTGTGCCGACGGAACTCCTGGAACAGGCGGAAGCATGAGGGCGGTTATGAAAACCATACTGCTTACCTGGCGCGATCCCACCTTCCCCGACGAAGCCGGCCCCCTGGCTGCGCATGTTCCAAAACGCCCGCGCATTCGTAAAATAGACCATGATCCGCGCGTAGAGAGCGGGCAGGGAGTGCGCAGGTGTAAATTTCCTAGATGAATCTGAAAAAAGATGTAATTTGGTCTTGACAGGCGATATATTGGTGGTATATCACTATATTCATTATGTCCGCTCGCATTC
>CAIYGI010000008.1 GCA_903925685.1 uncultured bacterium | reverse complement strand
GAAGGAATAAGTAAGAGCCAACTGGTTGTTGCCTTCGCTCTGCTCGACCGTGGCGTTGTCCGCGTCCACGAAGGCGCGCAGGTTGAAGGTTCCGTTCCCGTTCGTCGCCGTCAGCCCCGTGAAGCTGATATTCGTTATGGAGCCCAACGCCAGCATGCCAACCGGCAGATCCACGCCACCAACCTCGTGACTTACCGCCAACGCCGGATGATCCAGCCAGAGCCGCAGTACGCCGGCGTTGCCGGCTACAAGGCCGTAATTTACCACCATCACGGTCGCCGTGAACGCGCAGCCCGGGGTCAGTATGGCCGGCACGGTCGTGATCGCCGCGACGTTGAAGTCCGGCTTCTCCGTGTACTGAGATGTTGGCTGGAATTCGTAAGCACCCATGTCCACCGTCGCAGCGATGTTCCGGTTCCGTCCGTCCAAATCAACGGCCCCGGTCATCCATGCCAGGTTGGTACCGGAGTCAATGCAGGCCGAGCCCGGCGCCAGGCGATAATCACCCGCGGCGACATTGACAAACCACGGATCGTTGGCGATGTTGCCCGAACCCGGCAAAGTCTCAGCGCCTGGAGTACAGCAGTTGGTATAGCGCGCGACACTGCCCTCCACCACCCAGTTGTAACCCTCATTCAGGAATACAATGCTGTTCACCACGATGCCCTGACCGCGCGTTCGAATACCGGCCCCGTCAGGCGCCGTATTAGAAACAATCGTGCAGTTCTCGACCAAACCGGCGTCCCAGGTGTTCACCCCGCCGCCGAGACCGAGGGACCGATTGCCGGCGACCAGGCATCCCCGGACAGTTCCACCGTTGAGGCAACGCACACCGCCGCCGTAGCCCAACGAGCCGTTGTCCGACGCGAGGTTGTTGGTGATTATGCAGTTGACAATCATTCCACCATAGTCGAGCGCGGCCCCTCCACCGTCGCGCGCCTGGTTGCCGTGCAGGATGCAGTTCTGAACGGTGCCGCCGGTGTTGACATCGACGCCACCGCCAAACCCGCCGGGATTGTATCCTCGCTGAACGGTGAAACCGTCCAGAACCGCCGCGGCATGGTCCATGTATACACAGCGCGTCGCCCCGGCGCCGTCGATGATGGTGTTCGCGGCCCCGTTGACGCTGCGCACGGTCACGCCGTTGGTGATCGACACGTTGCTCCCCACCGTGTAGGTGCCGTTGCTCACCAGCACGATTTCGCCGTCAACAGCGGCGTCCACACCCGCCTGGATCGTCGCGGCTGCCGTCGCCCAGTTGGTGTAAGGCGCCTGCGCGCCGGGATTGCCGAGCGCGACGTAATGATCGCCGCTAAGAGCCGGCGGATTCGTCGTGGGCGCGCCGCCGCCCGAACCAGGCGCGAAGGTATATGTGAACGGCAACTGGTTGTTGCCTTCGCTCTGCTCGACCGTGGCGTTGTCCGCGTCCACGAAGGCGCGCAGGTTGAAGGTTCCGTTCCCGTTCGTCGCCGTCAGCCCCGTAAAGCTGATATTCGTTATGGAGCCCAACGCCAGCATGCCAACCGGCAGATCCACGCCACCAGCTTCGTGACTTGCCGCCAACGCCGGATGATCCAGCCAGAGCCGCAGCACGCCGGCGTTGTCGGCCACAAGGCCGTAATTGACCACCATCACGGTCGCCGTGAACGCGCAGCCCGGGGTCAGTATGGCCGGCACGGTCGTGATCGCCGCGATGGCGAAGTCCGGATTCTGCCACGAAGGTCTGAAATTGGCGATGTAGATGGCCCCGCTTACAGGCGCGGTGATCGTGCGCGTGGCATTGATAGCGCCGTCGCTCCAACCCGTGAATGTCCAGCCAATATTCGCTGTCGCTGAAATCTGCACTTGATCGCCTATGTTCGTCATGCAGCCGCCACCGACCACACCACTGCCCGCCGGACTAACCTGTACTGTGATCGTCACGGGCGCCATGTCCGGCTGAAAGCCGGGGTCCGGGCTGGTATCCGTCCCATACCCCACCCACGGTCTGAAATCCACGCTCGTGCTGACGGCAACGCCATCTCCGCCGGGATTCGATGCGCTGGCCGGACCTTTCGCGCTGCCCCACCAGTTGAATTCTGCCGAAGCCACCATTGAAGTCGCCAGATTATTGACACCGCTGAGCGTGTTGCTGGCCAGACTGTTCCGGGTAAGCACGTTTGCAGCGGTGGGGTCGCGGGAGGTATTCAGGGTCTTGAACTGCACACCGATCGCGTTGTTGGTGATGAAGTTCTCGGTCATGATATTGGCATCCGATAGATCCGAAAGATGGATGCCAATGTCGCATCCGGCGATAGTGTTCCGATAGATCGTATTGCTCTTCGATCCGTACAGTATGCCCGGGTGGCTGTTGAAACGGTCCGTGCCGTAGAGGATAACTCCGCCGCCAACTGCGCCACTTCCAGCATTTGTGCAGCTTGTGATCGTGTTATTCTCGATGATGTTTCCGGTCCCGTCCTGAAGCATGATGCCCTGAGCGTTATCGTGTATGTTGTTGCTGGAAATCGTACTGCCCGCAACGTCCAACCACATCGCGGCAAAGTACGCAGTGCCCCCAAAGATCTCGTTTCCGGTAATCACGAACCCCGTGTTCTGTCCGGGAACGTCCCAGTTCAGAGGGTTGTAAACGTCGATTGCGTCGCCGTAATTGTCCGGTGACACTCCTGAGATCGCATTGCCGGAGATCACCTTCGTGCCACCCGACACCTGGCATGCGATATTGATCGCCGTGAAATCGGAACCCGCGATGGTGTTGCCGCTGATAGTGACATTCACCGGCGGCATGGCTGGCCCCGGGCCATCTGCGTCCTGCAGCCAGATGGGATTCGGCGCGTTCTGAAGTGTGTTGCCAGTTATAACCAGTGTACCGCCGCAGCCCACAATGCCGGCAAAACTTCACACTTCCTGATCCCGTGCTGTAATTACGCATGTTTTTGCGAACTGCCCGGAAAATGACATGGCACTTTTTGACGCGTGACAAGTAAAGCGGCGTGGTGAATTCTTTGGGGCGAACAAACGGTCCCACAAAGGAT
>CAIYGI010000007.1 GCA_903925685.1 uncultured bacterium | reverse complement strand
GTAGAAGGGCAGGGACAACAAGCGGAATGGCTTGGCCTCTGTGCCAACCTGAGCCTTCCGAGTATCCAGCAGGGAAGGGATGTCGCTGTTAAACCGCAATCCGAATCCGCGATTCTTTTCGGATAGAAAAAGATGGAGCGATTTCAGTCTGCCAGTGGCCCCGGCCTTGACTTCAACGGGTATCACATGCGGTCCGATGGTCATCAGGTAGTCCACTTCCGCATTGGAATTCGGCTTGTCCCGCATCCAGCAGTGCAAGATTGTAACTCAAAGCCATCCGATGCATGGTATCATCCTCCCAACAGGCTGTTGGGCTGTAATATAGCCACATAATGGTTAAAACGCAAGGTGTATATCGCCACTATATGGCTATAGTCGCTGTATCAACCCGCCATCATTTTGGATACGGCCAACTCGGGGCGATTGATGCGATGGGAAGCGCGCTTGCCTGTCGGCCGAGGGCATAGGATTTTTCGCCGGGATAGAGCACCCACAGATGCGCGAGGTCGAGGTCTTCGATGGCGCTGGTCATCGACGGCGTCAGCTTCGGTCCGCTGGCGTATTTTACTTCGACCGCCCAGTTGCGGCCATGCGCCTGCCAGAAGAGGTCCACTTCGGCCCCCGAGTGCGTCGCCCAGAATGCCAGTTCCTCGTTGCGCTTGCCGATCGAGCGGATAGCGACATCGATGGCAAACCCTTCCCACGATGCGCCGAGTTTGTTGTGCGACATCAGGTCGCGTTCCGTACCAATAGACATCAGGGTGTGCAGTAACCCGGAGTCGCGAACATAGAGTTTGGGGCGCTTGACCAGGCGTTTGCCTATATTTGCGTGCCATGGTTGCAGTAAGCGCACCATGAAGGTGCCCTCCAAAATGTCAAGATAGCGCCGCACGGTCATGTCGGAAACGCCGAACGAACGAGAGAACTCCGCGTAGTTGAGGACCTGCCCATGATAATGACAGAGCATGATCCAGAAGCGGCGCAAGGTTGCAGATGGGATCGAAATGCCGAGTTGCGGAATATCGCGTTCCAGGAACGTGGCGATATACTGATCCCGCCAGCGCTGGCTCTGCGCGTCATCGCGCGCGGTGAAGGATGGAGGAAGTCCACCGCGCAGCCAAAGCCGCCGCCAATGCGGCGCACCGACGTCGTCCAGGCTGAATCCGGAAAGTTCATGGTAGGCAATGCGTCCAGCCAGCGATTCCGAGGACTGCCTGATCAAGTCGCGGGAGGCGCTGCCAAGGATCAGGTAGCGCTGATCCCGGCGGGTGTCCACCAAGTGGCGGAGCAGCGGAAAAAGTTCAGGCACCCGTTGAATCTCGTCTATCACGATCAATCCGGACAGCGGCTCAAGGGCAAGTTTCGCATCGGCCAGCATGGCGTGATCGGTGGGATTTTCCAAGTCGAAGAAATGCTGAGCGGCGAACTCGCGGGCGAGGGTGGTTTTCCCAGACTGCCTTGGTCCCAGGATGGCGGTCACCGGGAATTCGTCCAGCAGCTTCCGCAAGGCCGACTTGTCGTGGTTACGCGCTATCATTGGAGCAATTTGCATCTTTGCTATTGAAAAGTCAAGCAGGAACGATGAGTTTTCAATAATGAATAGTTAACGTTGAAGGCGTTGAAGGCGTTGAAGGCGTTCAAGGCGTTGAAGGCGTTGAAGGCGTTCAAGGCGTTCAAGGCGTTCAAGGCGTTCAAGGCGTTCAAGGCGTTGAAGGCGTTGAAGTCGTTCAAGTCGTTCAAATCGTTGAAATCGTTGAAGTCGTTGAAGGTGGGAATGCGAACATCGAACAGTCAACATTGAACGCTGAACATCGAACGGGGGACAGTGGTGAGTTGTGAGTTGTGAAGGGAATCTATGAGAACAGTCGATTGACGGACAACCGGAAGACGCGTTCCCGTTGCACAATCGCGACATCAAGCTGTCGGCAGACCTGCACGACCGGAATCTTTCCGAGTGCTTCCGCTGTTGCCAGATGATGCTTCTCCACCGGTTGGTCCGCCAATTTGGCCTCCACCAACAGCCAGGGGACATTCTCGCGGGTCATCAAAAAATCGGTCTCTTCCTTCTGTTTGTTTCGAACATAGTAAAGGTCGAACTTCCGTCCGGTACTGTCGGTCCAGAAGCTGGTCCTGGCCAGCAATTCACATGCGACATAGTTTTCGAAACTATGCGCTGGTTCGGCAATCCTGGTCCAGTCGTGCAAGTAGAATTTTGGCGCCTTGAGCAGAGAGCGTTTGATGTTGTGAGAGAATGGTCGCAGGGAGAATGTCAGGTAAAAATCGTCCAGTCGTCGCAGATAATTCTTAACCGTCACGGGACTGACTTGCAGGTGTCCGGCCAGCGAAGCGACGGATAACGGACTGCCAACCATTTCGGGAAGCAGATGATAAAGATCGTGCAGATGTTCACGATCGACGATCCTGGTGAGCGTGCCGATAGACTGTCGAAGAACCCCTTGAGGATGTTCTTCCACTGCGGCATTTTGTGGATCTCGTCCATGCAAACCCATGGTTCCGAGACAGAAGCCGGAAAGTCGGCCGTAAAGAACAGTTCGTCCGTCTTGTACCGTTGACGAATACTCCTAAGATCCCAAAGATAGTAGAGCCCTTCGCAACCGGTAGCCCGCAATTGCGCGCGGGCCAGGGTCGTCTTGCCGCATTGCCGGGGACCGCTGATGAACCGCATCTGGCGGCCCCAGTCCCCGGAGAATGCGATCTT
>CAIYGI010000006.1 GCA_903925685.1 uncultured bacterium | reverse complement strand
ACGTGGCGCAAAACGGGCAGACGGAGACGACTCCCTTCACCAATGGCTGGACGTCGGCGGCCAGCAACATCCAGTCTGCGGTCAACGAGGCCACGACGAATGACACCGTCTTGGTCGGCCCCGGGATCTACTACGCACCCCCGGCGCCCACGAATTATCTCGGGGTAACCAACGTTGTTTACATCAGCCGTCCGATCACACTGAGTAGTTCGAACGGTAATCCGGCAAGCGTGAGCATCGACGGCCAGGGAATAAACCGGGGCATTACCTGGTATTACCCGACTGCAAGCGCCAGTAATTTCGTTTTGAACGGTTTTACCATTACCAATTGCGCAGCCACGACAGCGACAAGCGGCACCAATTATGGCGGTGGGATTTTATTCGCGGGTACGGGCTGGACGGGCACGATAATGAATTGCGTGATCTGCAACAATAGAGCCGTGTCAACCAATGGAAGCATTTATGCGTATGGGGGCGGTATTTACGCAGGCAATCCTTATAATGCCTCCAACTGCGTCATTCGCGCCAACCAGGCCTCCAATTCGGTGACTGCAGCCAACGCGAGTTACGGCGGTTTCTACCGCCCTGGAGGATCCATGACGGCATGTCTGATTGAAAGGAATACTACTTGGGGTGCTACCGGAGGAGGGGGGGGAGGCGGGAATGGTATCTTTCAAAACTGCGTGTTTCGTGGCAACGCGGTGGTGGACTATGGCACTGGCGGCAAAATGTGTGGCGGCGGGGGATACTACGGGCCTGGAACATTTATAAATTGCCTGTTTTGCCTCAATTATGGTCGCAATTCCGGCGGTGCCGTTTTATGCTACGGCAGCGGTGGTTTTTGGAGTTTTTATTACAATTGCACCATTGTGAGCAACAAATGCTTGAATTCTTACGGGGGGGGCATCGCTAACTACATGGCCTACGAACCAGCTGTTTTTGTGAATTCAATCATCTATTCCAATATTGCCAATAATTCTGCTTCTGATGTTTTCACAGACCTCTGTACTGATACTTTTACGAATTCATGTATCGGGTACACGAATGCTCGCGTTAATTTTACCTGGAGCAACAGCATCACCAACAATCCGCAATTCGTAAATTTCGCGGCGAACGATTTCCATTTGAAATCCAAGTCGCCCTGCATCAACACTGGAACGAACCAGGCTTGGATGTATGGCGCGAAGGATTTGGACGGCCAGCGGCGCATTGACCCCGTCTCCGGCATCGTGGATATGGGCTGTTACGAATATGTGACCAGAGGCACGATGTTCATCATCCGGTAAGCGTAACTGCTGGAACGACAGAATTCAGAATACAGAATCCAGGAGCCAGAATAAGATAAGACGTTGCTCGTGAAAGGGTCTGATTCTGTATGCTGCGCTTGCAAAACCGACTAGCGAGGTTTTGCAAGCGCTTTGTGTTATTTGGTTTCGCGGGTGGCTGATTCACTAAAGGAGAAGCGCGATGAGACATGGAATGGCAATCTGGGGGATCGGCGCGGCGCTGCTCGTGGTGGCTGCCGGGTGCATGGAGGCACGGGAACAGGCGAAGCAGAAGGACTCCGAAGTCCGGGCGGCGCCGCTGACCCTGGTGGAGAAAGGGGCGAGTCTGGCGCCGATCATCGTGTTCTCGAACGCGCCGCCCAGAACCCGGCAGGCGGCCGACGAACTGGCCGCCTATATCGAGAAGGTCGGCGGCGTCAAGCCGCAGGTCATCGAAGGCTTGCCCGATCCCGTGCCGGAGCGCGCGATCTGGGTCGGATTCCAGCCGAAGCTCAAGGAGCTGTTCCCGAAGACGGATTTCGATTTCAAGCACCCGGAAGAAATCCTCATTACAGCCAATGGAAATCACCTGGCGATTCTCGGGCGGGATCGGTGGGATCCGGAGCATATGGTGGTGAAGGCTCATTACTCCAAGGGACCGATCAAGGGCTGGCAGCAGGAATACGGTACGGTCAACGCGGTGTATACGTTTATCCAGGATGATCTGGACGTGCGCTGGCTCTGGCCGGGCGAGACGGGCGAGGACATCATCAAGAAGGCGAAGATCGCCTTTGCGCCCTTCGAATATCGCTACCATCCCAAGATTCGAATGAGGTGCGGTATTTTTCTCTTTTCAACGCCGGGCGATCCCAGAGGTGTCATTTCCCTGGACTGGTCGCGCTTGCAGCGCATGCTGTTGGACTCGTCAAACTGTATGTACATACCTGCAACCGCCGATGGTCACTGGACCTTGGATTGGAAACTTCACGAGACGCACCCGGAGTATTTCGCCCTCCAGCCGGACGGCACGCGCAGCGGCTGGCCGAAGGGGATGCACAAGCTGTGCAAGTCGAACCCGGCGCTTTGGGAAAAGTGGTTGGAGGACGTGGGGGAGCAGCTCAAAGAGGATCCTACCCGCACCCTGTTCCGAGGGGGTGTCATGGACGGCAGCATGGCCGGCTACTGTGTCTGCACGAACTGCCTTGCCTGGGATGTGCCCGAGGCGGAACCGCGTTCACTGGTCTGGGACGGGTTTTCCCAGGAGCATGTGGCGCTTTCCGACCGGCAGACGCGATTCGCCAACCAGTTGGCGCGCAAGTTGCGGGCACGTTATCCGGACAAGGACTACAAAGTGGTCATGCTTGCCTACGGGCCAAGCCTTCCGGCGCCGCTCAAAAACAAGCCGGACGACAATGTTATCGTCTCGTTTGCCCCCAACTGGTTCGCGGAAATGGGTGAGAAGGATCCCCGATCTCCCGTGGGTACAACGTGGTCGCAGGAATTTGCCGACTGGGCGGCGATCGGCGCGAATCTGTGGTGGCGCCCCAACATGGGCGGTGCCGGCGGCTACGGTTATGGCCTTCCCGACGTGCCTTTTGGACGGGTCATGGAAAGCGTGCGTCATGTCGTAAAGAACAATTGCACCGGGATATGCCTCTCAGTCTTCGAGAGTTCCTGGCCGACGCAGGGTCCGCTCTATTACCTGCTGGCTCATCTGGCCTGGAATCCGGACCAGGATGGATACAAGATCCTCGACGATTATTATCGGCGCGGCTTCGGTCCGGCCGCGGGGCAGTTGAAGGCGTACTGGACCGTGCTGGAGGAGACGCGAAACCGGCTGGTCGATGGCAAGTTGTCGTATTGGAAGGCCTATGACGACGCGTTTTACAAACGCGCGGCCGGCCTGCTGGTCGAGGCGGACGCCGTGCTGGCAAGGGAGCCGGAGATCTACCGGAAGAGGGTAGCGCATGTGCGCGTCGGCCTGGACTTCACGCGGCTGATGGTTGCGACGATGGAGTTGAAAGAGCAGTATAAGGAAAACAAGGATGTCAAGATCGCCGACAGGTTGCGCGAGAACATGAAGAAGTTGAAGGTTATTGTCGATGACAAGGCGGTATCCACGAACTATATGCGGGTAGGTGCGGGGATATCCCAGCATTGGTTGGATCCGAATAAACTGTGATAAGGCGCTTGCAGCGCTTTGGCGCAAAACGCAGAGCACAACAAAAGGTAGGACTCAAATGCCGACTCGACATAAACCAGCGACCGCCCAATCCTTTTCTTCCATCATGAACTCCACAAACACAGCCAAGCTCCAACACCAGCTTGCCGGGCATAACGTGGTGTTTACTACTCCTCCCCGCACCTATCGCGAAGCGCTGCCTTGCGGCAACGGACGTTTCGGCGCCCTGTGTTACCGACCCGGCCCCTGGGAATGGTGCATCAACAAGCTGGATGTAAATCTGGATCCCTATAAGGATTATAGTCAGGACGACGACCCGGCCATTAGCCAGGAATATATATTAGCCGCGGAATTGTCGCCGAGCTGGTCGGAAGTTTTAAAAGCCGTTGAACGCAAAGATGGCGCCCGGATGAACGCCTTGTTGAATGAACAGTGTGCCCGATGGTCTGCCATGACGAAGGCGAAAAGCGGGGAGTTGCAACGTTTT
>CAIYGI010000005.1 GCA_903925685.1 uncultured bacterium | reverse complement strand
TTACGCTTGAACCAAACGGTACTGGAGGCGGGAAGAGTGTGTGCGTTTTGCGCTCTCGTGACCCACGCGCCTCCCGGTCGAAAGCGGAGACCTAACCCGGTGTACTTCTTGATGCGGAACGCGGCAACCCCGTATCGCTCCCCTTCGGGGGAAAGCAGGCCGCAAGGCCTTGCCTATGGCGGTGCGGGTTTGGGATGTCGGAAGAAGCGAATGCCGGGCTGTAATGGTTCGGATACGGGTTTGAATGTCACCCGGCACGAAAGTGAGCCCACGTCCGACGGGTCTTACATCGCGAGAGAATCTGTCAAAACGTTCTTATGAGGAAAAGCAGATGACGACAACGGCAACGTTGATCGGTGCATCCTCGGCGTGTTCGAGGTGGAATGCCATCAAGTGGCGCTCCATCCGCAAACACGTACTACGGCTACAGATGCGTATCGCGAAGGCAACTCGGGAAGGGCGCTGGAACAAGGTGAAAGCCTTGCAATGGCTCCTGACCCACACGTTTTCGGCCAAGCTATTGGCCGTTCGACGGGTAGTGCATAACGCCGGCAGAAAGACCGCCGGTGTGGATGGTGTTCTCTGGCGTACGCCTGGCCAGAAACTGGCAGCCGCAAAATCAATACAGCGGCGGGGCTATCGCCCACAGCCACTACGGCGTATTTATATCCCCAAGAAGAACGGCAAACGGAGGCCGCTTGGCATTCCGACCGTCGCCGACAGAGCGATGCAGGCGCTACATCTGTTCGCGCTGGAGCCGGTGGCGGAAACCCTGGCGGACACCAATGCGTATGGGTTTCGACCCAAGCGCAGTGCAGCCGATGCCATTGAGCAAAGCTTCAATGCTCTGGCGCAAAGGCAGAGTGCTCAATGGGTCTTCGAGGGAGATATTAAAGCCTGTTTCGATCAGATCAGCCACCCCTGGCTGATCGAGAATATCCCGATGGATAAACCCATTCTGGAAAAGTGGCTGGCGGCCGGTTTCATGGAAGATGGCATCGTCTATCCAACGACGGCAGGCACACCACAAGGCGGCATTGCATCACCGGTATTGGCGAACATGGCGTTGGATGGCCTGGAGGCAGTCGCGCAGTCGGCGGCACCCCGCAGCCAGAAGATTCATGTCGTCAAATATGCCGATGATTTCATCATCACAGGCGCGTCGAGAGAGGTACTTGAGATGAAGGTAAAACCGGCCGTGGTGGCCTTCCTGAAGGTGCGTGGCCTGGAACTCTCGGAAGAGAAGACGCGGATCACGCACATAGACGATGGTTTTGATTTTCTCGGATTCAACGTACGCAAGTAAGCGGGCAAGTTGCTCATCAAGCCCTCCGTGCAAGCGGTCAAACGCTTTCTGGAAAATATCCGTGAATTAATCGTTAAAAACGTCGCCATCAAGACGGTCGATTTGATCCGGCAACTCAATCGCAAGATCAGAGGCTGGGCAAATTATTACCGTCACGTCGTTGCCAAGAGAACCTTTGCCTATGTCGACCAACAGGTCTACCTGGCATTGTCTGCATGGATCGAGCGTCGGCA
>CAIYGI010000004.1 GCA_903925685.1 uncultured bacterium | reverse complement strand
TGAAAAACTGATACAACAATGAAGGCCTCAAAAGCCTTCGTAAAACAATAAGGAGACATGAATGAAATTGACACCGAAATTCGAGCAACAACTGATCGAGTCGGCCAATCTGGCCGGACGCTGGCACACCAACAATCAAAACAACGAGAAACATCCCTGGGGCGGCGTGCGGAATTCCGCGGACAATGGTCGTTTTCTCTATGAATACTTCCCGTCGACCGGCGTGTGCGGCGGGGGTGGGGTCTGGACGACGGCGACGGCGATCATGGCGCTTCTGACGATGTCCCGCAAACTGTTGGATCTGCGGGGCGGGGGTGAGGAGTTCCGCGAACCGGCCATTCAGGCCGGAGCCTATTTGAAATCGTTACAGATTCTTGACAAGAGCAAAGAGTCCAATTATGGGGGATTTCGCGAGGTGACGCCGCAAACTCCTTGCAGTTATCCGCGCGATGCCGCCACAGGCGCCATGGCGCTCATCGCCTTATACCGGGAAACCGGAGATAAGGATTGTTTACGGCGCGCCCAGATCTTTGCCGAGTGGTATCACCAGTATGGCAGCGATGAAAAAGGCTGGCCCTATTGGGCTTTCGATTTTACTACAGGCAAAGGCGAAAGAGGCAAGACCGGGCACATTCCGCTGATTCCATACCAGGCTTGGCAGGGGGGCGGCGCTTTGGTCTACTATTGGCTCTATAAAGTGACCGGCGACAAGAAATGGTTCGGGTTCTTCATGCAGATCGTGGAGTTATTGATGGCGATGCACGCGCATCCTGAGGACAAATGGATATTCAAACAGCTCGAAGGCGACGACTTTTCCATCGCCGCTCTCTTGGCCGCCTACCGGGAGACCAAGGACAAGAAAATACTGGCCACCTATCAGCGGTACGTGCGCGGGCAGTGGACTCTTATGGATGAAGACGGCAGTTGTTTCTGGGGCTTTTTCTTCGATAATTTCAATAATGTCGAATATCTCCAGCTTTGCCGCGAGGAAGGCATCCAGGAAGATCTGCCGGCGCTGGAAGCCCGCATCCTCAAGACGCTCAAGTTCGGGCTCACCCTGCAGGAAGTGTGTCCGCGGGACATACGCGCCTATGGCGGTTTCTACGGCCAGTGCCTATACGGCGCGGTCAGGCACCAGATTCATGCGCGGGACACGGCTTACAGCATCCTGCTGCACATGCGCGTGGTGGGCGAGACGGGAACGCCTTTCCTGGCAGGCAGCCGGGAAACGCCCTACTATTCGGCCTGGAACTGGGACAAAATCGCCATTCCGCAATGCGCGGCGGCCTACCCGCCGGCTAAAGAGGCGTGACACCTATAGCAACTAATGGAATACGGGAATACGGCTGTGGCTTCAGAAGGAAGCCCTGTTCGGATTCAGGAATATGCCATGGCGCCTTGGGATCATAAAGAGCGGCAAGGGCCTCACCTTACAGCGGGGGTTCTTCCCCATGTATGTTCCATGGGAATATCGATATGGGATCCGATTTATGCCGAGCGGTTTCATGCCAGCCGTGAGCATGAATTCATTCATGTCATGGAGGGCGAGACCGTGATTCACCTGAGAAGGGGAAAGGTAAAGGCGATTTCCGGCGATACGCTCTTCCTCCGAAAAAACACAATTCATCGGGACGAATTCTTGCGCGCATCGGCTTTCAAAGTACTGCATGTTATGTTTAGGTGGGATGAATACGACGGTTTTATCTCCAGAGATGTGAACGCGCAGCTTGTCGGTGTGCCATCCATCGAGAAGCTGAAAATACGCGAAATGGCGATGGCCATGTATGGGCTTTTTCGGGATGACCGGCCTTTTGCCCAAGAAATGGTCGATGCCAGTCTGTATAATGCGATCCTCTACTGTGTGGGCGCAGCCACCGCCGGCGATCGGCCAAGCGGCGGCGGCAAACCCGCGGCAGAAAAACGACATGCCGTCATCGAAGAGGCCAAACGGTATATCCGCAACAATTTTGGCCGGCCGCTGTCGCTTTCCGATATCGCGGACCATCTCGGGTTGAGCGAGTATTACGTGTCGCACATGTTCAGCGAGGAATCCGGATTCACGTTCTCGTCTTATGTTACGCAACTGCGCATGGAGCGCGCCGCCGAGTTGCTCCATGACTTGAAGCATAATATTTCGGAGGTGGCTTATAGCATCGGCTACGGAAATCAAGCCTATTTCGGGAAAGTGTTTTGTAAATATTTCAACTGCACTCCCTCCCGGTACCGGACCCGTATTCTGAAAGTCCGGCGACGGAAACAATCCGCCGTTCTTTCGAAGCAATCCTGACGCTTTCTGGGTTTTGGATGCGACGCGATGTCAAAGGGGTTTTATGCCGGCCTGGAATATTCGCCAAAAAGCAAGAAAAGCAAGAAAATGCGAAAGATAGCAACGCGTTACGCTTGTGATTAATGACGGTCCGGTGTATTTTACGCCTCGAGAGAAGCAGTCGTTGAATTACGGTGCCACCGCTCAAGCGACGCGATTGAGGAAACGCCATGACAGGAAAAGAACGCCTCACTGCCATTCTGCGAAAAAAACCGAAGGATCGGATCTCATGGACGCCCAACGTGGACGGGAACAGCCTGTCGCGGTTGCCAGGAGAAATGCGAACTTCGTGCTGGGTACATTTGCGGACGGGATCCCGGTGCCGCTTGAACGATTCGAGGCGGTGCAGCATTGGATGGATCGGAACACTTGATTAACCAAACAACTGCTATTACAAGTTACGGAAAATCCTGTCACTTAAAGGAACTATGGGATGATCTCACGGGAAGGTCTTGAATTATTTCGGCAATTGCGTGAGGCAGACAGGGCGTTCGGCGACCCGAACAACCCTTTCAACCTCGCCGGCCTGAAGCAAAACATAACGGGCCGCACCATGCCCGCTAACAAAGATGTCAAATGCTTGCGCTTGAGAATCGACGATATACCCTCCGAATGGGTTGTGGCGCCCGGCGCTGATCCCGATCTGCGCCTTCTCTATCTGCACGGAGGCGGCTTTGTTTCCGGTTCGGGCGGAAACTACCTCGCCATGGCGGCCCACATTTCGGCGGCGGCCCGGTGCGCCATCCTGCTGCCGGACTACCGTCTGGCGCCGGAACACCATTTCCCTGCCGGGCTGGAGGATTGCATCCGCGCCCACGAATGGATGCTCACCGCCGGCCCGTTCGGTCCGGCGCCCGCCAAGGCCACGTTCATAGCCGGGGATT
The DNA here is from genome assembly GCA_903925685.1 of uncultured bacterium. Lineage (GTDB taxonomy): Bacteria > Verrucomicrobiota > Kiritimatiellia > CAIKKV01 > CAIYGI01 > CAIYGI01. Next base: position 4,091 of record CAIYGI010000004.1, on the reverse strand, counting down.
CGGCCGGCGGCGGCTTGACTCTCGCGACACTGCTGGCGCTCCGTGACCGCGGCCGGCCCCTGCCGGTGGCTGGTATGCCCCTCTCGGCCTGTGCCGATTTTACACTGACCGGCGAGTCCATGCGCACCGAAAAAGATACCATCTTCAGCGTGCGGTCCATGCCCAAGATCGCGGAGCTTTATCTGGTGAACACGGATCCCCGCAACCCGCTCGCCTCGCCCGTGTTTGGCGATTACACCGGCATCCCGCCCCTGCTGATCCAGGCCGGCGAGCATGAAATGCTTCGCGACGACAGCGTCCGCGTGGCGGCCAAGGCCCGGGCTGACGGGGTCAAGGTGACGCTTGAAGTCTGGCCGGGCATGGTCCATGTGTTTCAAGTCCGCGAGTTGCCGGAAAGCCTGGAGGCCATACAGCATATGGCCGATTTCATGCGGGCATGTCTGGCCCGACGATGACAAAACCGATGTTTGGATGTATGCGCATTGCGCAAGGAGAAAGAACAAATGAAACCGATGTTACGCGTGGGCGTATGCGAGCTGGATATCACGCCGCCGGCCGGAACCGCGCTTGCCGGTTCGACCGGCGTGCGCCAGTCAGCAGGTATCCAGGATCCGCTCTTGGTCAAGGCGATTGTCCTTGAATCGGGCGGAACGCGGATTGCCTATGTGATTGTTGACCTGATCGCTCTTTTGCGCAACGAGGGCGACAAGGCGGTGAAGCTTGCAAGCAGAAAGACCGGAATCCCTCGGGAAAATATTGTCTGGGCTGCGTCCCATACGCACAGCGGCCCTTATACGACGCGGATATTTGGAGAGGAAAGCGTCGTCAATCAGCAATGGCTCGCAACCATACCGGAAAAAATCGCCGAGTGCGTGGCGCGCGCCGATAAGCTGAAAACGCCGGCGCTGATGAGCAGAACGCGCGGATACTGTACCCAGGTTCAGACCAACAGGCGGTTTCGTTTCAAGGACGGGCGGGAGATCAATCATTGGCTTGTTAATCGCGGGGAAGACGAGCTGCAGTGCGTCGGCGCCGCCGGCCCGATAGATCCCGAGATTGGAATTATCTCGTTCGAGGATTTGAAGGGCCGCCTGCTGGCGGTGCTGTTTCACTTCACCCTGCATGCCAACACTAATTTCGGCGAATATTTCAGCGGCGATTATCCCGCCGTGGTCGCGGCGCGGCTGGCGGAAAAATACGGCAAACAATGCCTGACCCTCTTCATGCCCGGAGCGAGCGGCGACATCAATCCCGGCGGGGGGATTGCCGGTTACCGCAATATCGGCAATATCCTTGCCGACACCATCATAAGCAAGCTTGATAACCGCCGGCCGTTTGCGGGGAAAATTGCTCTCGGCGCGGCCAAGCGGGAAGTGATTGTGCCCTACCGCGACTTTAACGTTGACCAGAAAAAAAGAATCCGGGATTCCTTGGGCGCGAAGCAGGACGAGTATGGCGAAAGGGTTGAGAAGGCATTCCTCAAGGAGCTCGAAATAATGAGGCAGGAGGGAACGCGCGAGGCGGCGACCGTGTTGCAGGCCTGGCGCATCGGCGAGATCGGCTTTGCGAGCCTTCCAGGAGAGCCATTCGTGGAGTGGGGGATCAAGATCAAACAGGAAAGTCCATTTCCGTGGACTTATCCGGTTGAACTCGGCGGAGATTATCTTGGCTATCTGGTCACCGAAAAGGCATGGCGGGCGGGCGGATACGAATCGCTCATTTGCAGCACAGCCAGGCCGAGCGTTGAAGGGGTGGCCGGCCTGGTGGATAATGCCCTCGAAATGCTTAACGAATTGTATGGACGGAAAGAACAGCAACGACACGCTAAAGAACAGTAACGGCAAGGAAGGTCAATCAGATGAAAAAGTTAAGAATTGGCATCGTGGGTTTGCGGCGCGGCACCGGATTTGTGGGAGTGTTCAGCCATCATCCTGACGTGGAAGTCGCGGCCCTGTGCGATATAGATCCAAAAGTGCTGGCCGAAACCGGCAAGGCGTTCAATCTGCCCGACAGCAGCCTCTATTTGAAATACGACGATTTCGTGAATGCCCCCCTTGACATCGTCATGATTGCGACGGCAATTCCCTTTCATACCGATCAGACGGTCAAAGCGATCGAGAGCGGCAAGCACGTATTATGCGAGCAGACGGTTGCCTATACGTTCCAGGAGTGCCAGAAGGTTCTTGCGACCGTCAGGAAAACCGGGAAGAAATACATGATGGCGGAAAACTACATTTATTTCCATTTTCTCCGCCAGTGGAAAAAAATGATCGACCAGGGCCGGCTTGGCGATATCGTCTATGCCGAAGCCGAATATGTTCATGAAATCCTGCCCATGCTTGAAAACAAAGAGACCGGCGAATTCTTCTGGCGGGCCGACCGGCCGCCGATCTGGTATTGCGCGCATTGTCTCGGACCGCTGTTGACGCTGATGAATGACCGCGTGGTGAAGGTTGTCGGCATGCACTCCGGATTCCATCGCTTCCCCGACCGGACCGACAAGCCTGGATTTCTCGATATGGAGGTGGGGCTGTTTCACACCGAAAAAGGGAAGGTGATCAAGATCTTGCGCAGTCAGACGCCGGTGCGGAGCCATATGGCATGGTATTGCCTGTACGGAACCAAGGGCAGCGTGGAGAGCGGCCGATGGGGGGATGCCAACGGCATGCTTTATATACCCGAGGAGATGGGGACCCAAGACAAGGCGCAAAATCCGAAATTTTCAGGTAATGATCCGGATGCGCCCGAGGAAGCGAAGGCGGGAGGGCACGGCACATCCGAGTATTTCATGATCCGCGACTTCATCGAGGCTGTTAAGAACGACACCAACCCGCCGATTGACATTATCCGCTCACTGGATTTCACCGTGCCTGGCATCATTGCCCACCAGTCGGCGCTCGCCGGCGGCAAGATGATGGATGTGCCGGTTTATTGGAAATAGGGCGCCTCAAAAGATATCGCGAGGAGAATGATTCCATGAAAAAGCAAGGCATGGTACTGTCGATCGCACTCTGTTTGTTGCCTTTTGTCCTCATATCGACGGCACCCATCGCGCGCGCCGCCGATCTCGTGCTGGCCGAAAACGGAAAGAGCAATTACCAGATTGTGATCCCTGACAAAGGCAAGGAGGAGGTCGTTGACAACTGGCTCTTCGCGGCCGCGAAGCTGATGCAGGCGTCGTTTGAAACGAACGGCTTCCGGATCGAAGTTGTGCAGGAGGGCGCGAAGGCGCAGGACAAGCACGGGATCTACCTCGGCGCGACCGAATTTGCGAAGGGAAACGGGATCAAGGTCGAGCAGCACGACGACTGGACGTATTATCACAAGGCCGTCGGCAAAGACCTGATCATCGCCGGTAACGACAAGAAGGATCCTGTCAATACCATCAAGTTCACGAAGACGCCGCTCGCGCTGCTCGGAACGGTCAAGGGCGTCTGCGACTTCCTGCGCGAATACGCAGGAGTGCGCTTCCTTTTCATGAACATGGAACAGGATCAGTACCCCGCCGGCGGATGGGTCGCATACGACAAAGGGGGCACCAACAAGGACGGTTCCATCAAGATCGATACGCGGAGCATTGCGTTCGCTACGGTGAAAAAGATCGCGGTGCCGGAGAAACTCGACCTAAAAAAGACTCCGATGATGCGCTCCAGCATCGACTGTAACGGTGCGAAAGAGACTTTCTATTACATCTCGATGAACTATTTCCCGGCACTGAGCTTCTTACAAGGGGGGCTAGTCAGTTGGCAAAAAGCGGTCCCGCAAGCCGAATACGGTAAGAGCCATCCGGAATATTTCGCGCTGACCAAGGACGGGAAACGCGCCTGCGACATGAAGGTTGAAGACTGGCGCATGCAGTATTGCGTGACCAGTAAAGGCGTACAAGATCTCATGTACCAGGAAGCGGAAAAGCTGATAACGAACGGCATGAAAACGATTACTCTCGGCAATATTGACAGCTATGGGCTGTGTCACTGCAACTGCGAGGCGTGCAACAAGCTTTTCGGCATGAAGGCCGAAAACTATGAACAGGTATGGGCCAGAGGCCGTACCGGAAATCTCTGGCAGGCGCTTTTCATGATCACGGAACG
>CAIYGI010000003.1 GCA_903925685.1 uncultured bacterium | reverse complement strand
GCCGTTTTGCACCGTGCAGACGACCGTCCAACTCCTCGTCCACCGCCATAATGGGCGCTCGCATGTCATCCCCGTGGCGCTCAGACCAGGAAAATGCGCCTTCCACGACCCTTCGCTCTCAACTCCCGCAGTTTTGGGGCCAAGCACAAGCTGTTGTGTGACACAAGTGGAAACCCTACCATACAAGGTGGTCAGGGTGAAATCAAAAAACGGGGGCAAAAATGAGCAAAAAATCATTGCGTTGGATCCTGGGTTCCGTGGCACTGGTCGGCGTCTTGGGCCAGAATCTTCTGGCGGACGGCTTTCGCAATCCCCCGCCGGGCGCCGTCGGATTGGGACGGGCGGGCGTGATTGCGGCGCAGGTGGACGACGCATCAGCAATTTTTTACAATCCGGCCAATCTGATTGACTTGAACAGTCCCGAATTCGAGCTGGCGGCCTCGCTGTCCAAATCCAAGACGGAATACTCCCGCCCGGGTTATTCGGCTTCCACGGACAATTCCTGGGGCGTCTTGCCGAATGTCTTTTTCGCCTACCCCTTGAGCGATGTCGTGCTGAATTCAAAACCCGTGGTTCTGGGCCTGGGCCTGACCACCCCCTTCGGACAGTCGTCGGAATGGGACAAGGACAGCTTTTTGAAATACACATCGCCCTATTGGGCCCAGATGCAGTTGCTGAACATTAATCCCAGCGCCGCCATCGAACTGGCGCCGGGCCTGAGCCTCGGCGTCGGCGTGGATATTTACCTGTCGTCGCTGAAATTCAAGCAGTCCTTCCCCTGGTCGCAGGTGCTGCATGCCCAGGCGCCGGACGGCAACGCCGTATTCTCGGGCGACGGCGCCGGCCTCGGCGGCAATGCGGGGCTGACCTGGGCCATCACCGACAAGCAGCGGCTGGCCTTCACCTATCGCAGCCAGGTGACGGTTGACTACAGCGGCGACTTCACGGTGGACAACATGCCGCCGCTGCCCCCCGTGCCGCCGTTCAACGCGCTCAGTCCGGGCAGCGATTTCGACTCCAGCCTGCGCTTTCCGGACATGTTTTCCGTCGGCTACGGAATCGAAATCGCGCCCGGACTGAAGCTGGAAAGCGACGTGGAATACCTGCGCTGGTCTCTGAACGAACGCCAGCCGATCGCCATCGGCAACAACGCCCCGCTGATGAACGGCGCGACCGAAATCGTCAACGACTGGAAGGACACCTGGACCGCGGGCGTCTCCGCCGAATGGCGCGTGGACAAGATCTGGACCGTGCGGGCCGGCTATCTCTATTTGCCGAGTCCGATCACGGACCAGACCTTGCTGCCCGTGCTGGCGGACACCGATACGCAGGTGCTCGCGTTGGGACTGGGCTGGCGCAAAGGCGGGCACGCGGTGGACGTGGCCTACGCATTCAATTGCTACCAGGACCGCAACGTCACCGACAATCATAATCCGGCTGTCAACGGCGATTACGAAAATTCCTCCCAGTTGGTCAGCCTGGATTATATTTACACCTTTTGAAAATGACATCCACCACCCAACCGGAACCCGCCAAGGTGCTGGTGATCGACGACGATCTCGGCCCGCGTGAAAGTTTACGCATCCTGTTAAAAAACAAGTACCGGGTGTTTTGCGCCGATTCCGTCGATGCCGGACTCCAGCTCCTGCGCCAGCATGCGCCGGATGTGATCATCATGGACATTCGCATGCCGGGCAAGACCGGCATTGACGGTTTGCGCGAAATCCGGCAGGTGGATGCGCAGGTGTCCGTGATCATGTTGACCGGGTTTGGCACGCTGGAGACGGCGCAGGAGGCCATCCGGCTCGGGGCCAACGATTACCTCAAGAAGCCGTTCGACATGCGGAACATGGAGGATGTGATCCATCGGAACATCCAGCGGACCGGCATCGAGCGGCGCCGGCAAAACACGGCCAGTGAACTGCAGGAGCTGAACCGCCGCCTGTTGCAGGAAGTGGCCCGCAAGGATCATCTGGCGGCAATGGGCCAGCGGTCGGCGGAATATGCGCACGATTTGCGCAATCCGCTGCAGGCGGTGATTGGTTATGTGGACATCTTGTCGGACAGCCTGCGGAATTCCATACCGAAGGATGATGCTTCGTGGCCCGAGACCCTCGAGTCGCTGGAAATGATCGAGGTCAACAGCCGGCGTTGCAAGGAAATGACCGACATGTGGACAAACATGGGCCACATGGATGACAAGCCCCGGCAACCTGTGCCACTGCACGCCTTCCTGAAGGAAGTGCTCAAGAGCATCGAACCCCGGGCGGCGAAGCAAAAGGTGGAGCTCCGTTTCCAGGCCACGGGAGGGGATGGATCTGTAAGCCTGCACAAGCTGCAAATGTTTCGGGCCCTGGCCAACGTGATCGTCAATGCGCTGGAAGCCCTGAACAAGCAGGGCGGGCTGATAAGCGTAACGCTGCGCCACGCCGCGGACCACATGGAAATAGAGGTCAAGGACAACGGCTGCGGAATTGCGCCGGACAAATTAGCCAGCGTATTCGACCCCTATTTCACAACCAAGCCGGTCACCGGCACCGGCCTGGGCCTTTTCATCACCAAAGCCGTCATCGAAGACCACGGCGGCGGGATCGAAATCCAAAGCCAGGAGGATAGCGGCACCACCGTGACCATCCGACTGCCGCTATCCACAGCCGCCGCTTGACGAAGGCAGGGGCGGCGCGATGCAAGAACCGGCGTTCATTTCCGCCACGGAGGCCTGGCGGCAGGCACTGGGCTCCGCGCATGTCCTGACCGGACGCGACTCGCTGCAAGCCTATGCCGACAATGCCGGCGGTTTGACGCGCACGCTTCGCGGCGTGCTCCGTCCAGGCAGCACCGGCGATGTCGTGGCCGCGGTGCGGATCGCCAACGAATTCAAGATTCCCCTGCACCCCGTCAGTCTCGGCAAAAACTGGGGCATGGGTTCGCGTCTGCCCGTGCATGAGGATGCCGTGGTGGTGGACTTGGCGCGCATGAATCGCATCCTGTCCATCGATCCGGTCCAGCGCGTGGCGGTAGTCGAGCCGGGCGTGACGCAGGGGCAGCTTTGCGCCGAGTTGAAGGCGCGCGGGCTGCGCCTGCGTCTGAATGTGACCGGTTCCTCGGCGGATACCAGCCTGGTTGGCAACGCCCTGGACCGCGGCGTGGGCTACCTGGCCTCGCGGGTGGACGAAATTTCCGGCCTCGAGGTGGTGCTCGGCAACGGCCAGCTGATCCGGACCGGGTTCGGTCATTTTTCCGGCGCGCGCATGACGCATGCCTATCCGCACGGCATCGGACCGGACTTGAACGGCCTGTTCTTTCAGTCCAATTTCGGCATCGTGACCGCCGCCGGCATGGCCTTGCTGCCCGCGCCGCAAAAGCAGACGGTCATGATCGCCCGCCTGGCCGATCGCGCGCGGCTCGGGGAATTCATCGCCGCCCTGGCGGAGTTGCGCGAACAGGGCAGCATGCCCACCGTGGCGCATGTGGCAAACCGGAACCGTTCCGAAATCGCCATGGCTCCGCTACTGTACGAGCAAATCCGCGAATACATGCCCGGCAACGATGCCGCGCTCAAGCGCAAGGCCGAGCAAATGCTCAGGGATGAAGGGTTCGGTCCCTGGAGCGCCGTAGGCGCCATTCCCGGCACGGCGGGGCAGGTGCGGGATGCCAGGCGCCGGATACGGCGTCGCTTGCGCGGACTCGCGCAGACAATATTCCTCGACGATTTCCTGGTCAAGACCGCCAAGTCGCTGCTGCGCCCGCTGCGTTTTATACGGTACATGCGCAACAAGGAGGCGCTGCTGCTGGCGACCGAGCCGTTCTTCAGGCTCGCCGGCGGAGAGCCGACCAGCGCCGCGCTCAAGAGCGTGTACTGGCCGTTGAACGAGTGGCCGCGCGCAGCGGACGAGGACCCGGACCAGAGTCCCTGCGGTCTGCTCTTCACCCTGCCGATTCTGCCGGCCACCGCGCCGGAGGCGCAGGCCGCGGTGGAATGCATCGAGCGCGTCTTTGCCAGTTACGGCTTTACGCCCTATATCACCTTGAACCTGATGAACAGCCGGGCCCTGGAAACGGTGATCAACATGGCTTTCGACAAACGCCAGCCCGAGCGCGTGGCGGCGGCGCATGCCTGCAACGAGGAATTGACCGCCGAATTCATACGGCAGGGCTATATTCCCTATCGCGTGGGCATCCAATCGATGGCCCAGGTGGTCCATGCGGACGATCCCTTCTGGCAAACCGTCCGCGATCTGAAAAAGGTCCTCGACCCCAATCACATCATCTCCCCGGGACGGTACAACCTGGTTTGAAACCGCTTCGGGCTCGCAATCCGCCCGCCGATTCAATAGTATTGCGCTTTGCTCTTGCGTTTACGTTAAGGAGATCATGCGATGCTGTCCTGGGTGATGAAACATTTTGTGGGGACAAAGAATCAGCGGGATGTCCGCCGGTTGCGGCCGCTGGTGGCCCAGATCAACCAACAGGAGCTGGGCTACCAGGCTTTGAGCGAGGAAGCACTCAAGGCCAAGACGGACGAGTTCCGCGCGCGGCTGGCCCAGGGCGCCGCCCTGGACAGCCTGCTGTGCGAGGCCTTCGCGGTCGTCAAAAACGCCTGCCGCCGGCTTTGCGGCCAGAAGTTCATGGTCTGCGGGCACGAACTCGCCTGGGACATGGTGCCGTTCGACACCCAGATTTTGGGAGGCATCGTGCTGCATCAGGGCAAGATCGCCGAGATGGCGACCGGCGAGGGCAAGACCCTCGTGGCCACCATGCCGCTCTACCTGAACGCGCTGACGGGCAACAATGTCCATCTGGTGACGGTCAACGACTATCTGGCCCGCCGCGACGCGCAGTGGATGGGACAGGTGCTGCAATATCTGGGAATGACGGTGGGCTGCATCCAGAACCAGATGAGCCCCGCCGAACGCCGCGTGGAGTACGGCAAGAACATCACCTACGGCACCAACAGCGAGTTCGGCTTCGACTACCTGCGCGACCACGGCATGGCCTGGCGTCCGGAAGACCAGGTGCAGCGCGGTTACTTCTACGCGATCGTTGACGAAATCGACAGCATCCTGATCGACGAAGCGCGCACGCCGCTGATCATCTCCGGCCCGGCGCCCGTCTCCACCCACCAGTATGGCGAACTCAACCCCCGTGTCGAGCGCCTCTATCGCCGCCAGGTCGAACTGTGCAACCGCATCATGGCCGAGGCCAAGCAAGCCTGGGACAAGGGCGACCAGGAAACCGCCAAGCGTAAGATTTACCAGGTCCGCCACGGCATGCCCAAGAACAAGCAGCTCGCCCACCTGCTCGAAGACCAGTCCGTCCGCAAGCTCGCCGAACAGGTCGAAGGCGCGATGACGACTGATATGTACAAGGAAGAGGCGCGCGCGCTGCGCGAGGAGATGTACTTCACGGTGGACGAAAAGGGCCACGACGCCAACCTCACCGAGAAGGGCTGCGAGGCAATGAGTCCCGACGACCCCGAGGCTTACGTGATACCCGATCTCGTGAGCGTGATGTCCGATCTCGACGGTCGCACGGACCTGCCCGACGACGAACGCCTGCGCCTGCGCAGCAAGGCGCAGGAACAGTTCGGCGTGCGCAGCGAACGCATCCACAACGTGGACCAGCTGATTCGCGCCTACTGCATCTACGAACGCGACGTCGAGTACGTGGTGCAGGACAACCAGGTGCTGATCGTGGACGAGTTTACCGGCCGCATCCTGCCGGGCCGGCGCTGGAGCGACGGGCTGCATCAGGCCGTGGAAGCCAAGGAAGGGGTCAAGATCGAACGCGAGACGCAGACCCTCGCCACGATCACGATTCAAAACTACTTCCGGCTCTACAGCAAGCTTGCCGGCATGACCGGCACGGCCGAGACCGAGGCCGACGAGTTCAGCCAGATTTACAAGCTCGACGTGATCGTGATCCCCACCAACCGCCCCGTGCGCCGCGTGGACAACAACGACTCCATCTACAAGACCCAGCGCGAGAAGTACAAGGCGCTGCTCAACGAAATCGTCGAATGCCACACCGCCGGACAGCCCGTGCTGGTCGGCACCGTCTCGGTGGATTCTTCCGAACTGCTCAGCCGCATGCTGGCGCGCGCCAAGATCCCGCACAGCGTGCTTAACGCCAAGAACCACGAGCGCGAAGCCGACATCGTGGCCAGCGCCGGCCAGAAGGGCCAGGTCACGATCGCCACCAACATGGCCGGCCGCGGCACCGACATCAAGCTCGGCGAAGGCGTGGTCTGGGTCAGCCGCGACCAAATCCTCGGCCCGTTGCGGCTGGAGGACAAGATGGAGGGCGGCAAGACCATGCGGCAATTGCTGCTGGACCGCCCCTGCGGTCTGCATGTGATCGGTTCCGAACGCCATGAATCCCGCCGCATCGACCGTCAGCTGCGCGGACGCTGCGCGCGCCAGGGCGACCCCGGTTCTTCGCGCTTCTACGTTTCGCTGGAAGACGACTTGATGCGCCTCTTCGGCTCCGACCGCATCGCCGGAATCATGGAGCGCCTGGGGCTCGAGGAGGGCGAGGTGCTGGAGCACCGCTGGCTCAACCGCTCGATCGAGACCGCCCAGCGCCGCGTCGAACAGCAGAATTTCTCGATACGCAAGCGCACGCTGCAGTACGACGACGTGACGAACAAGCAGCGCAAGATCATTTACGGCTTCCGCGGCGAAATTGTGCGCAGCACCAAACCGAACGAAATCCTGCTCGACGTGCTCTACGAGGTCATCTCCGCGCACGCCGAGAACGCGCTCGGACCGCGGCGCAAGGACGAGGGCATGGAGGCATTCATGACCTGGATCCGGGACACCTTCCCGGTGGTCATCGCGGCCGCCGATATACCGGCGGAAGGCAAGGACACCGAACCCGCCGCGCAGGCGGTCTTCGAAAAGGTCCGGCAGGCCTATGCCGTGAAGTGGGCCAACGAACCGCCGGAGATGGCGGCCATGGTCGAGCGCGCCGTCATGCTCGACGCCATCGACAACCACTGGCAGGATTACCTGCGCAGCATGGACCAGTTGCGCCAAAGCGTCGGCCTGCGCGCTTACGGCCAGCGCGATCCGCTGGTCGAGTACAAACGCGACGCCTTCGAGATGTTCGAGAACCTGATGGACGACATTCGCGAGGACATCGCGACGCGCAGTTTCCGCACCCAGACCGAACGCATGGCGCGCGCCGCCTTGAACCTGATGCCCACGGCGCTGGTGCACGAACAGGTGTCGGTCTTCGGCGGCGGCGGCAACACGGGCCAGTCCACGGGTCAAACCACCCAGGTCGTGCAGGGCGGCGACGAGGCCATGCAGTCCGCGCTTCAGGCGGGCAGCAACCCGATCAAACGCGACATGCCCAAGGTCGGCCGCAACGACCCCTGCCCCTGCGGCAGCGGCAAAAAATACAAGAAGTGCTGCGGCGCGGGCGTGTGACGAAGCGACCCGCGGGATATTTAAGATTGGAAAACCGTCGAAAACGTGACAATACGCATAGTTGACATCAGCGTCAATAAAGAGCATCGTTATTCCGCCAGTTACAAAGCAGTTTGTCATGAACCCTATTACTCAAGTCCAACGTATCGAGCTTTTTCACCTGCTGTTCCTCGCCCATGCGGGCCAGACACTCGATAAACGTTGCTATGCCCTCAAGGGTGGATGCAATCTCCGGTTTTTCTTTGGAAGCATCCGTTATTCGGAGGACATGGACTTCGATGTCCAAGGACTCTCCACCGAGGAATTGCGCAGCCGGGTCAACCGCATACTGGGGTCCAAGGCGTTCCGTCAGGCACTGGCGGTTCGGGCGATGGAGATCGAACACGTCACGGAGTCCAAGCAGACCCAGACCACGCAACGGTGGAAGTTTGGCCTTCTCTCGCCTGCCGCGCCGCTGCCTGTGCCTACCAAAATCGAGTTCTCGCGGCGCGCCCCGTTCTCCGATGCCGTCTTGGAGAGCGTGGATCCTGCTATCCTGCGGATGGCCGGAGTACCGCCCATACTGGCCGCGCACTACGCCGCCGGCCCGGCCTGGCGACAAAAGGTCGGCGCGCTGGCCCACCGGACCGTGACTCAGGCGCGGGATGTCTTCGATCTGCACTTGCTTCTCGCTTCCGGTGCGGTCGTTGCCGCCAGCGAAAACGCTCTTCTGTCGCCGGACGTGCTTCGTGAAGCGGAGAAGCGCTGTCTGGACCTGCGTTTCAAGGATTTCAAGGGGCAGGTGTTGTCGTATCTGGACCCGGAGCAACAGCCGGTGTATGACGCGCCCGGCCTGTGGGACGGGATCGCACTGAAGGTGGCGAAGGCGTTGCGAAGCAGCCATGAGAACCCTTGACGCACTGGCGCGTTTGTCCGATCTGCACGCGGCCGCGTTCACCACCAACGACGCGGCGGCGGCGCTACGCATTGGCCGGCCACACGCCAGCAAGACGCTTGAGCGTCTGGCGGCGGCGCGGCAGATCGTGCGTTTGCGCCGGGGACTCTGGGCCTTCCCGGACAGGGTCAGCCCGCTCTTGCTGCCCGTCTACCTGACGGCGCCAACCCCCTGTTACCTGTCGCTACAGAGCGCCCTTTACTTTCACGGCATGGTTTCGCAGATTCCGCGGCGACTCTACGTGGTGTCACCCGGCCGCACGCGTTTGATCCGGACGCCGATGGGCGCGGTGTCAGTGCATCATGTCGTGCCGGCATGGTTCACCGGCTTTGCCGTGGATCCCCGAACGGGCGTTCCCATGGCCTCCCCGGAAAAAGCCCTTGCCGACTTCCTCTACCTGACCTCGGCACGCTCGCGCCTGTTCGCGGCGTTGCCGGAACTCGATCTCCCCAAGGGGTTCAAATGGCCGCAAGTCCGGCGCTTCGCACGCCTGATCGCCGCCCCGCGCCGCCGGGTCATGGTGGAACGGCAGTCGCGCGCGCTGGCAAATAGACCATGCAAAACCCAATAGCGCCGTATATATTGACTTTGCAAAAGTCGATACGGAAAAATCCTTCAGGTGGCATCCCTCCTTGGGATGCCACCTGAGCAGTTACTGTTGTTCTTCGAGAGCGCGCAGAATCCAGCCCTCCATCGGGTCGCTGATCTTATACCAGGCGATGGGGTAGCCGTTGGCATCCAATTTCCAGAGGCCACCGATGCCGCCATCGCCTTTCTGCAGCAAAATGTAGTTCTGCGTAAGGTCGCGCAGGATCCAGCCCGATGGAAATCCCACATCGTTGTACTGCAAATACGACACAACATGGTTGTTGGCATCCAGGCTCCAGGTGCCGATTTCCAAGTTGCCGTATGGGATACTATCGCCAAATTGCACCAACACACGATTGCCGGACAGCGCGCGGGCGATCAAACCAGGGAAAGGAGAGTACACCTCGGTCCACGCGGCCGGCGTATTGCTGGAGCTTAACGTCCAGATGCCCACCGTGCCGCCCTCGCCCTGCTGGAGCAGAATGCGATCGCCGTCCACATCCCGGATGACCCAGCCGGGCAGCGGGAAGGACACGAGCCACCAAAGATACGGCAGATTATTGGTGGTGTCCCACAAACCGCTGATACCTCCAACGCCATTCTGCAACAGCATCCTGTTTTGATTCATGCCCCGCAGCACCCAATTCCCGCCCAAGGCGGGCGTAACCAGATTCCAGGTTAAGGGCAGATAGTTGGTGCCCAGGGTCCAGACACCCGCCAAGCCGCCATCGCCCTGCTGGAGCAACACCACCAACCGCATGAAGTTTCCGGTATAGGTCATGTCGCTGGTCACCACGATGCTGCGCGGGTTGGTGGTAACCCCGTCGCTCCAACCGGTGAAAAACCAGTTGTTGCTGGGGGTCGCGGTCAGCACGACGTTGTTGCCCACCAAGTAGGTGCCGCCGCCCGTCGCGGAACCGCCGGCATTGTTGTTTACCGTTACGGTGATCGTCGCCGCCGGCGCGAAGGTTGCCGTGTACGTGATGTTGGTCGCCGGCACCGTGATCGTGCGCGGGTTGTTCGTCACGCCGTCGTTCCACTGGACGAAAAGCCAGCCGCTAAACGCGGTCGCGGAAATCGTGATGTTGGTGCCCGGAGGATAGGTCCCGTCACCGGTGGAACTGCCGCTGCCGCCGGGCGTGACGCCCGTCGTCACCGTGGAGTCGGTGACGCCAAAACTGCCGCCGGGCGCGGCCGGATCAACGGTGAGGTTCTTGACTTCGTGGGTATTTTGGGAACCGCCCGTTCCCGAGGTCAACGAGAGCTTGAAGGTGGTCGGCACGTTGCCCGCACCGAAGTATTGGATGAGTGTCATTCCAACGTTGGCGTTGGGCACCGGAGTCGCCAGGAGCGTTCCGTTGCCATCGTATATTTTCACGCCCACATAGGCATTACCGTTGGCGATGTCCGACATATCGAAGTTGACCACCGCGTGGCGCACATTGCCGCCTGTTGGGCGCGAGCCGGCGGACGGCTGCGGCACAAGAATGGTCGAAGACAGGGCGGCGGACTTGGTAACGTACCCGTAATTGGGGTAGTTGGGTGTTCCGCCGGGCGTGGTGATGAGGCCGCTACTGGTGCCATCTCCAGGCCCACGGATCGTCACCGAATAAGCGACTGCTCCAGGTCCACCCTGCCGGCCTTCCGTAGGGTTGGAGAAGTTGCCGAATTCATCCAACGCAATACCCAACATACCGCCGGCGATGCCGGCCACACCCGTGCGTTGCGCATAGCCAATAGAACCGCCGTAGGCGCCGGGCAAAGATGGCGATTTACTGCCATCAATGATGGCGACGACAATGCCATCTGCGGGTGGAGAGCCGCCGCCCCAGTCGTTGAAATCGAACGCAACTTGAATGCCGCTGGTGGCGGCGATCGCCGTATTATAAATGCCATAGCCTGACTGGTTTCTGTCGTTCGGCGTCAACCGCAGCCAGCCGGAGCCGGTCGCGTCAATACTCGGGGCTGTCAAGAACGCGTCGCCGCCGATGGACCAGCCTGACGCGGAGTTATTCGCGAAAGACTCCGTCAGCAGATTTGCCGCCCCTGCGGCGCTCCCCAGCGCCATGCAGGCCAGCATTATCAAACAGTTTCTCATTCCGATCGTCCTATTTATCTTCACATTGCTCTCCTTCTGAATTGCGCGACTAGCTGTTTGACAGCCAACCGCCGGTTGTAAATACCGAATTCAGCGCTACCTTACTCACTGCTTTAATGACCCGAGACCTTTCTGGTTTTTCGACCTTCGCAAACTCCACTATGGAATCTACTTAAGCCGCGTTACTGTTTAGTTCCCGTTTCGCGTCCCCTTGGGATTTACAAAGCCCTCCTGGCGCCATTTTTCTCATCGCTTTCCAACTGCTTGGAACTTCTACCATCCTCCACTAAAAGTCAACTGATTTTTTGAAGTTTAACCATCGGAGGCAAATTCCTCGAAAAATCGAGGGGAAGCCGAACAAAAAACATTACAATTTACCGATGCGCGGTCGCTGATGCACGAACAGGTGTCGGTCTTCTTCGGCGGCGGCAACACGGGCCAGTCCACGGGTCAAACCACCCAGGTCGTGCAGGGCGGCGACGAGGCCATGCAGTCCGCGCTGCAGGCGGGCAGCAACCCGATCAAACGCGACATGCCCAAGGTCTCGGCCGCAACTACCCCTGCCCCTGCGGCAGCGGCAAAAAGTACAAGAAGTGCTGCGGCGCGGGCGCGTGACGCACTGGAAAAGGAGGAGAAGGGCAAAAAGTTCCATCGCGTCTCAACGCGACGGTTTGCGTTTGGACCGGACCCGCACCCTGTTGACCTCCCATGATCCGCGCGTAGAGAGAGGGCAGGGAGTGCGCAGGTGTAAATTTCCTAGATGAATCTGAAAAAAGATGCAATTTGGTCTTGACAGGCGATATATTGGTGGTATATCACTATATTCATTATGTCCGCTC
>CAIYGI010000002.1 GCA_903925685.1 uncultured bacterium | reverse complement strand
GCCAATCAACAATCCGATGGCCATTGGGAAAACGGCGATTGGGGTGGCCCCGTATATACAACCTGCTTATGCACGCTGATGCTGGAAGTCTATTACCGCTATCTGCCGAGTTATCACAAACAGGAAGACAAGTCGGACGCGTCCGAAAAGGTTTCCGACGAACCTGCCATTCAAATCAGCGCGTGAGCGAACGAAGAAGGTTGTTCGGCGTTCGGTGTTCAGAAAATATATTCAGGCGGAACTACGAAACACGCGAAAAGCGCGAAAACGGGAACGGATTTTGCACGCAACACCGGCCCCAGGTCTCGTTAACTGTTTTTCCCGAACGCTGATTTGAGACCCCTGTTTGCCTTATCATCTTAATCGGAATCGGAATCTTAATCCTAACACCTAACACCCTCACCTCGGCGCCCCTGTGTAAATATGCACCGTGGGGTGCGTGGGACGGGCGGCGGACAGGTAGGGACGCAGTTGCTGGAGGGTCACCGAGGGGTCGGCAAAGATCAACAGCACAGGCGGCTGGGGTGAGGCGGCAAGCATTTTTGACAGTCCCGCCGGATCGATCGCCGGCGCGGAGGTCACCGTCAGGTCGGCTTGTGCTGCTCCCTCCGCCCAGTGTTCTTCGATTGTCACCAGGCTGGCATTGAGCAGGCCGTCCTTAAGACTGGCATGCAGTTCGCGGGGCTGCTGCGGACGATCCGCCCGCCGCCGGAAACGCTCGGGCGGAATCAGGGCGCGATAGAAAAGTTCGCCGGGCGCGGGCGGTTCGACGCGGATGCCGTGCTCGCCCTCGATGCCGTCCAAAAAAGCGGCGGCAACCTGCGCATTCGATACCGACATGGCGGCGTCGAATGCCACGCTCACAAACGGATCGTATCCGGACTCGGTCAGGCGTCCGAAGGCCGCCAAAATCGCCTTCCGGCCCCCGTTGGTCACAACGTTCATGGTGTCGATGCGGTCGCCTTCTTGCAGCTTAAAACGCAGCGACTCGGGGCCGCCCGCCGCCGCCGTGACGGTCAACGCCAGGTTGCGCACCCGCCGCCGTCCGTCTGTATGCTCGGGTTCGATTCGCACGCGCACGCAGGCTCCGGGAGCTAGCAGCGCGTCGGGGTTGGGCGAAATGGCGCCGTAAACCTCCCCCTGCAGCGCCTGGCGCGGCACGTCGAAAATGGCGGCGGACTCGTTGTAAAGCGCGCCGATGGCCTGGGGGCCGGCAACATCCGCGGCGCAGGCGGTGCGGTCCGCCGCCGCCGGGTCTTGTATCCGGTTGGGGCCGGTATAGACCCAGCCTTGCGCGGGCGGAGTACGACTGGTGCGGGTGTCGAACAACAAACTTTCGATCGTGTCGGCGCGTGCAACGCGGCCGGTAAAATCGTCGCCCGCGAAACGTTCGATTGTCATCCTGACGCGTTCGCCCTTGGGCCAGAACCGCGGTTGCTCGCGATTCACCGGCTGCCCGTCGGGCATCCCGATGAAGCGCATGGCGCCGGCCAGATCGGCCGCGCTGGCGAAGGCCGTCGCAAGCGCTTCGTAGTCGTGGCCGCTGTTGGTTGCGATCAGCGTGAACTCGACTGGATCGGACGGCCTTAGTCCCGTCGCGCGGCCATAGACCCAGGCGGTGTGCCCGGTGGCGCTGGCGAAAACGCCGGGGCGCACGAACCAGTTCGTATCGCCCCTGTGCGCCGCCCGCTCGCGCGCCGTGAGGATCGTAACGCGCTCTTGAAAGGCCGCATAGGCGGGCGCGGCGGCGCCGGGTTCCAGGGACGGCGCGGCCGCCGTCAGTCCTTGCGCCGGATTGAGCAGCGGCAGTGCGGCCGCCAACCAGAGTATGCGCAGTTTCACGGTTCGCTCCTTTTGTTGACGTTGGCGGGCCTGATCGGCTGGAAGTTGCCTTTTTCCGATTCCTCGGTGGCGCGCGCCTGCGTTACGGCGTCATGCCAGAGGGTTTCCTGCGCCCGCCGCGGTTGGGACGCCGGATCGTACGCGCGTGTGTAGCGTCCGTCGGACTGCAGGCAACGCCCCTTGACGGTGTCTCCCAGGCAGGCGTCCATTAGAAAACGCAGGCGCCGGCGGCAGGCGGGATCCTCGACCGGTGCCAGCAATTCGATGCGGCGGTCGAGGTTGCGTGGCATCCAGTCGGCGCTGGAAATGAACCACTGCTGATCCCCGCCGTGTTCCACGCAGAGGATGCGGCTGTGTTCCAGAAAACGGTCCACAATGCTGATCACGCGGATGTTCTCGCTAAGCCCCGGCACGCCGGGGCGCAGACAGCAGACGCCGCGCACGTTCAGGTCCACCCGCACGCCGGCCTGCGAGGCCGCATAAAGCGCTTCGATCAAGCCGGGATCGACCAGCGAATTGAGCTTGGCCTGGATACGGGCGGGCTGGCCCTGGCCGACGCGCTGGATTTCGCCGTCAATCAGTTCCAGCAGACGTTCGCGCAGCGTGAGCGGCGCGGCGGCCAGCTTGCGGTAACGCGCCGGCTGCGCGTAGCCGGTGATGGTATTGAAGAAGAGCGAGGCGTCGGCCGCCAGGTCCGCGTTGGCCGTCAACAGGCTGACGTCGGTGTAGAGGCGCGCGGTGATTTCGTTGTAGTTGCCGGTGCCGAAGTGCATGTAGCGGCGGATGCCGCTGACCTCGCGGCGGATCACCAGGCAGAGTTTGGCGTGGGTCTTGAGTCCCTTGATTCCGTAGACCACCTGCACGCCGGCCTGTTACAGGGCGTGGGCCCACTCGATATTGCGCTCCTCGTCGAAGCGCGCCTTCAGCTCCACGACGGCGGTGACGTTCTTGCCGCGCTCGGCGGCCCGCGCCAGCGCGGCGACGACCGGACTGTTGCGGCTGGTGCGGTAAAGGATTTGCTTGATGGCCAGCACGTCGGGATCGTCGGCCGCCTCGCTGACCAGGCGCAGCACGGGGTCGAAACTGTCGTAGGGATGGGCCAGCAGCAGATCCTGGCGCGCGATGGTGGCGAAGATCGATTCGCGCGCGCGCGCCAGCGGCGGCGGCTGGGGATCCCAGGGTTTGTCGCGCAGCAGATTGAAACCCGGCAGCATGGCCAGCGGGAAGAAGCCGTCCAGTGCCAGCGGGGCGGTCGTGCTGTACAGCTCGCGTTCCGACACGCGCAAAGCCTGCATCAGGAAACTTCGCAGGAAGGGGGAGGTGTCGCCGTCGAGTTGCAGGCGCACGCAGGCGCTTTCGCGGCGCTGATCGAGGACGCGTTTCATTTGCGAGAGCAGGTCGCCCGCCAGGTCCTCGCGGACGATCATGTCCGCATTGCGCGTGATGCGCAGGGTCGCGCTTTCGACCACCGTCTCGCCGGGGAAAATGCGCGCCGCGAAGGCGCGCACGACATCCTCGACGAGCACATAGCGGGCGCCTTTTTCGGCCTCGATCGTGACGAACCGGCTGACCGCCCGGGGCAGCGGCAGCAGGGCCAGGCGCAGCGCCCGGCGCCCGCGCGGCCCGGTCGCGGCGCCGCGCAGCCGCACGGCCAGGCAGATTGCCAGGCCGGGCAGCAGCGGCAGCTCGTTTACCGACGGCGCGGCGCGCGGCGTGATCAGGGGAAAAATTTCATGATCGAAAACATGCTCGACATACAGGCTCTGCTGGGAGGTCAGGTCGGCCATGACCAGACGCTGCAAACCGGCCTCGGCCAGGCAGGACGCGATCGCGCCAAAGCAGGCGTCCTGGGCTTCCGCGAAGGCGTGGACGCGGGCGCTCACCGCCTCCAGCTGGGCGGCGGGGGTAAGGCCCGCCGGGTCGGGCGCCTGACTGCCCTGCTCGACCAGCGACTGCAGGCCGCCGACGCGCACCATGAAAAATTCGTCCAGGTTCGAGGCCGTGATGGCCAGGAACTTCAGCCTTTCCAGGGGCGGATTGGAGACGTCCTGGGCTTCCTCGAGCACCCGTTCGTTGAAGGCCAGCCAGCTCAGTTCGCGATTGAAGAAATTCGGCTCGGCCCCGTTATTCATGGAACATTGTGCCTTTCTGCGACGCCGCCGTCCGCAATACCACCGGATAACCGAAGATGCCTTCGAAAAGGTCGGCCTTGTCGCGCAGCGCGGCGCGCTCGAGCGTGACGTCGTCGAGGTCTGTGACGGTGATCTCGAAGTTGCGGCCATCGCGTTCGCATTGCAGGTGGCGTACGTGCTGGAGGTGGCTGCGGTCCAGCGCGTCGGCCACCCGCAGGATGGCGGCGAGTTTGCTGATCGTCAGGCGGCTTTCACGGTCGAGGGCGAGATATTCGGGATGGGAGCGTTGCGGCATGGCGCGGCGGTGATAACGCGCCACCAGGGCCACAATATTCAAGTCGCGCCGGGGCAGGCCGAAAATTTCGCTGTTGCCGATCAGATACATGGAGTGTTTGTGGTGGCTGCCGATGTTGACGAAGGAACCAATATCGTGGAGCAGCGCGGCGGTGCGCAACAGGCCTTCCTCATACGGGCCAAGTCCGTGCTCGGGCTGAAGTTCGCGAAACAGGCGCAGGCTGAGCACGGAGACGTGGACGGCGTGCTTTTCGTCGAAGCGGTATTTGCGTCCCAGCTCCCTGGCCGAATGCGCCAGTTGCTCGCCGTAGCGCGCCATGGCGGAGGGGATGCCGGTCATCTTCAAGAGCAACCCGCGCCGCATGCTGCGGGCGGTCATGAGAATCTCGCGGGCGCCGAAGGAGCGCGCGATGCGGTCGAAGGTGAGCAGCGCCTGGCCGGCCGTCTCGGCCTCCTGCGGCGGCAGGTGGTGGCGCCGGATGAGTTCGTCCGTCGGCGTTCTGACCACGGTCTCGGCCAGATGCGAGGCGGGGAGGGGAATGCGCGCCGTTTCCGCCGTCTTCCAGCCGGGCACCAGGCTGCGCAGCGCGGTCTCGGTGTCGCCGGCCAGGGCCACGAAGACGGGGGCCGCGCCCGCCGGAATCAGTTCCAGCATCTGATTCACCGTGCGGTGAATGTGGGCGTCGAGCACTTCGCAGACGCGCTCGGCGGGAGTTTCTTCGAGGCCCAGCGATTCGCGCATGCGCAGCGCCCCCAAGCGGAAGGCGCCGGAGTACACGACGTAGCCGTCGCGCAACAGCAACACGCGGGTGGTGCCGCCGCCGGCCTCGACGGCCAGCACATCGCCGTGGCGCAGCGCCGGTTCATGTTCGAGCAGGTCGTCGAGCGCCAGGTAGATCAGGTGCTCGACCTCGCTGTCTTCCAGAACTTCCACGTTGATGCCGGCGCCGACGGTGATGCGGTCGAGAAAGGCGTCGCGATTCTGCGCCTCGCGCACGGAACTCGTGGCGACGGCGCGAATCTGTTCCGGCTGCGTGATTCCATACTCGTCCAGCACGTGCCGGAAGCCCTTGAGAATCTCCACGCAGGCCTCGATCGAGGCCGGATCGATGCGCCCTTCGCCAAAGGTGTCCTTGCCCAGTGAAACGGCTTTCTGGAGCGATTCCAGGATGGTCGCGCCGCCGCCGGTGCGCAATTCGGCCACGTCGCAGCGAATGGCCCGCGCGCCGATGTCGAGAATCGCGACCAGCTTGCTGTCGGAAGCGGGAGGAGCGTTTTTTTTAATCATGAGAGAATGTCCAATATCCAACAAGGAATGTCCAATTTCCATCACCCTGCATCCTATGGGATGCTACTGCATTTCTTTCATCATTGGAAATTCCTTGTTGGATATTGGATATTCAAATTCTTTTTTCCGTGCCATCAGCGCAATCCATGGTCAAATCTATTCTATCGCCACGGGCTCCATTTTCGTGTAGCCGCCTGCCTGCGGCAGGTGGCAGCGCCTGGCACGATACCGGTCACGCTCCTGTCACCCGCCGTTCTCTGCCACCGCGTCACCGCGGCGGCTACAAAAGCCTCCCACTCCCACTCCCACCTCCCACCTACCACCTCCCACCTCCCACCTACCACCTACCACCTACCACCTAACACCTAACACCTACCACCTACCACCTCTTCTCCTATCGCCCTCCGCCGAACTCCTCCGCCGCCAAGGCCGCCGCGCCCAGTACGCCGGCGTCGTCGCCCAGCGCCGCGGCGACCAGTCGGACATCGTGCAGGAAAGGCGTCAGTGCGGCCGGTTCCATTCCGCGCCTGACTTCCTCCAGGTAGAGTTTGGGCATGGCTTCCACCAGTCCGCCGCCCAGCACCACGCGGTCCGGGGCCATCAGGTTGACCGCCGCCGCCACGCCTGAGCCCAGCAGGCGCGCCGCGTTGCGCACGATGGCGTTGACGGTGGCGTCGCCTTTTTTGATCGCCGCGGCCAGGACCGCGCTCTTGATCGAGGACAGATCGGTCCCCGCCAGTTCGCGCATGACCTCGGCCTCGCCCCGGTAAATGGCGGCGGCTACCTCGGACGCGATCGCCAGGCGGCTGGCCACGGTTTCCAGGCAGCCGAACTTTCCGCAGCCGCAAAGGCGTCCGTTGGACTGAACCTTGAGATGGCCGATTTCGAAAGCCGACGTGGTTGCGCCGCGAATCAAACGGCCGTCGTAAATGCAGGCGCCGCCTATGCCTGTGCCGGGGAAAACTCCGACCAGGCAGCGCGCCCCGCGTCCCGCGCCAAAGCGATACTCGCCATAGGCGCCGGCGTCAACGTCGTTGACCAACAGCGACGGGAAGGAAAAATGTTTGTCGAGCCAGCGCTTGAGCGTCACGTTGCGCCAGCCCAGATTCGGCGCGGACAGCACGACACCGCGGGTCAGGTCCAGCGAGCCGGGGAAACCGAACCCCAGCCCCGCGATTTGCGACGGCTTGACATGGGCGTCTTCCAGCGCGTTTTCGATCGCCTGCTGGATGCGTCCCAGCACGGCCTTGACGCCGTACAGACCTTTGGTTTTCTGCCGACTGGTCCCCAGCGGATGGAACTCCGCATCGAAAACCGTGGCGAGCATTTTGGTGCCGCCCAAATCGAAACCGATCCAACACTTGCCGCGGCGTTTGCGCAACTTGGGCATTTTTGCCGTCCCTTCCCGGACGCGTTCCGGAATGACTCCCGCGTCCACCGCTCATGCTGCTTTGCGCGCCCCGCGCCGTCAAGTGTCAACTGCGGTGAATCGGTGAGTCGGTAAGTCGGTGAGTCGGTGAACTATTCTCTGCGCCTGCGTCTCCGCGGGAGAATCTCTTTGCCTTCGGTTCACCACGAACACGAAGGTCATTCTCCCCGGTAGGGCGCTCTCGCCGAGAGCGCCGTCTTGGGATCATATGCGACGCAGATCTGTAACCTGAAAACCACAAACTGACAAATAATGGGCACGAATTCGTTGACGCAGAGGCGCAGAGACGCAAAGTAATTTTTTTGAATTAAAATTTAACAACCGGTCTTCCTTGCGCCTTAGCGCCTTTGCGTCAAGTCTTCCACTTTTTCCGTAATCCGCGATTAACTTAATTACATCGAAATTCATCATGTGTTCGCCATGTCGGGATCACTCGAAATGCTTGACGCGGTGCGGCGGGGTAGGGCAAGTTGGGCGGCGCGAATGTTGAACGTTCACCGCCGAACACTGAGCTGAGAAACCAGGGTTCAGGGTGTCAGGGTTCAGGCGCGCCACCGGCCGGTGGCCGGATGGAACGGAGCATGAGACGATAATTGCACTCTTAGTCGGCACTCTTAGTCGGCACACTTAGTCGGCTACGCTTAGTCGAACCGCTTAGTCGAACCGCTTAGTCGATTAAGTGTAAGCGACTAAGCGTAACCGACTAAGTGTGGGACTAAGTGTTTCGAATCAGGAAAGATTGAATAGTGATGCAGAACAAGTTCCACCCTCCACCCTCCACCCTCCACCTTCCACCCCCACCCTCCACCTTCCACCTTCCACCCTCCACCCTCCCACCTCCCACCTCCCACCTACCACCTACCACCTACCACCTATAAAGGAGCCAACCCATGTCCCTCCCCACTCTCGAATCCACCCTGAAAGCCATCCTTCCCGCCGACCTAACTTTGGCGCCCGCGGTGCAGGCGCATTTGGACGATCTGACCAAGCCGCCGCGCAGTCTGGGGCGGTTGGAAGATTACGCCATGCGTTACTGTCTGGCGACCGGCGCGGTCCGTCCGACCCTCGGCCGCAAGCGCATCTATTGCTTTGCCGGCGATCACGGAGTCGTGGCCGAAGGCGTCTCGGCCTATCCCAAGGAAGTGACGCCGCAAATGGTGCTTAACATCCTGTCCGGCGGCGCGGCGGTCTGCGCGTTGAGCCGCAACGCGGGCGCGGAATTGTGCGTGGTCGATATCGGGGTGGATTACGATTTCGGCGAAGTCAAAGGTCTCATCCAGCGCAAAGTCGCGCGCGGAACGGCCAATCTGGCCGCCGGCCCGGCCATGAGCGTGCCGGATGCGCGCCGCGCGCTCGATGTCGGCATTGCGCTGGCGGCCCAGGCGCAGGCCGACGGCGTGACGCTGCTGGGCACCGGGGAAATGGGCATCGGCAACACCACGCCCTCCACGGCGCTCTATGCGGCCTTCCTGGGTTGCGACGTGGAAGCCATCACCGGCCGCGGCACGGGCGTTGACGATGCGGCCCTGAAACGCAAGGTCGGTGTTATCCGCCGCGCGCTCGACGTGAACCGCGCGCGCCTGACCACGCCTTTGGATACGCTGGCGGCGCTGGGCGGGCTCGAGATCGCGGGAATTTGCGGGCTGATCCTGGGCGGCGCGGCGCGGCGTCTACCGGTCGTGGTGGACGGATTCATCTCATCCGCCGCCGCGCTGGCGGCGCTGCGGCTGGCGCCTGCCGTCAGGGATTACCTGTTTTTCAGCCATGTGTCGCAGGAGCAGGGCCATCGGCATGTGCTGGGACTGTTCGCGGACGCGCCGGTGCTGGATCTCGGCATGCGCCTCGGCGAAGGCACCGGCGCGGCGCTGGCGATGATGGTCATCGAGGGCGCCCTCAGGGTCTACAACGAAATGGCCACCTTCTCCTCCGCCGGCGTGAGCGGAAAGAACGCGTAAAAGAGTTTGCACGGTAAACAGTGAGCAGTGAGCAGTTTACTGTTCACTGTTTACTGTTCACCGATTTCTGACACCTCAACGCCGCATCCAACCCATACGCCGCCAGAATGCCCAGGCAAAGCTGGAAGACCTGAATGAACTTGTTCGGATTACGGATGGAATTAACCAGCGGCAGTTGATAAAACAACGCGTAGAGCGGAAAATACTTGCCGTAAGCCAGCAGCAGCGCAATCAGCGCGGCCGCGCCCCAGAACAGGATCTCGGAACGACGGTCGGAAAGAATGGTGGAGGGTGGAAGGTGGAGGGTGGAGGGTGGCGAGGATACTGTCACATCCGCCCTCTGACCTCCGACCTCCGACCTCTGACTTCCGACTTCCGCCCTCTGTCCACTGTTCGCTGTCTTCTGACTTCCACCTTCCACCTTCCACCCTCCACCTCTTCCGCCCCACAGTGCCGCCGCCACCGCGAACAGCGCCAGCACGACGGGAATCGCGCCGATGTAAATGCTCTCCAGCCGGAAATTCATGAACCCCTGACGGGTCTGGTCCCAGTTCGCCGACTGCCCCGTGCGCCCCCAGTAGGGCCCCTCCGGTTCGCCCGAGCGCCAGCCGGTGTAGCCGGGCGCGATCAGATCGATCGTCTCATCCACCGGCACGCTCCACTGTGTGCAGAACTCCCATTTTGCTTGGGGGTTCTCATCGCTGACGCTGGCCACGCCCTTCACGTTGGTGGCATAACTGCCGAGCAGCGACGGGCCGGCGAGCAACAGCACCACCGCGCCCATGGGCAGGAAGGTGGCCAGGGCCCGACTGGTGCGGCGGACGGCGGAAGACTCGGCACGGAACACGCGAAGGACGGCGTAGGCGCCCAGAAAGAGGCCAAAGAACAAAGCCACGTCCTGCTGTTCGATCAGCATTAGTCCGGCGACGGCGCCCGCCAGCAGACTGCGGGCTACCGGGCGGGAATGCCGGCTGCAGATGTCGATGGCAACCAGCAATAGGGCGGAGAGGAAGAGGATGTCGAACTTGAGCACATGCCCGGCATAGACCAGCGTAAGATTGGAACCCACCCAGAAGGCGGCCAACGCGCCCATGGTGGCCGCGGCGGCGGAGACGCCGCGGCGCCTCAGAAACGTCACCAGCATCAAGGCGCCAAGGGCCAAATTGAGAGCGTGGATGGTGTTCACGAATGCGACGGGCGACAGCACCCAGCGTGTCAACGCCGACCATGACAGCGTCTGAATGCCCCCGCCGGCGCCCATCAGCGGCGCGACACCCCACAAGCCCACGAACGGAGAGGTCAGGCTGCGCCTGCTCTCGACTACCGCGCCGATGTTGTCGTCAGTGGAAAACAGGCAGATGCCGGACTGCCATACGTTCCAGAAGACCAACAGCGCAACGCCGGCGACGGTGACCGCCACCGCAGCCCAGAACCATCCCGCATGTTGTCTCGCTTCGATTGTATTCATCGAATGGTCCGCCTTCCCAACGTTCACGCCTTCACGCACCGCACGGTCGCCGTCCGGCGCACGATCTCGATCGCCCGTTCCGTTCGGTTTGCCCACTCCCACCGTAGGCGCGCCAAACCGCGGGTGTTTTCTCGACCATTGCTTGTTCCTATGGCCCGGCGCCAATATCCGTTTAATCCGGAGTCAGCGTTACTCCTCGCTCTTTAACTGCCACAGTTTCTGGTTGACCGTCGCTCATGGGGACGGCACGAACGGGCGGGTTAGTGGGGTAGAGGACGGACGTAGCGCCCGCGAGGCGCGCGAACGGGTCCCCGTACAGCACCAGATACATCTTGATGACATTGCTCCAAGCATAGGTATCCCGCGCGTGCCGCAACCCGTCCCGGATCCGCGCCATGCGCTCGGGGTCGCCGCCCGCACACACGCGCATGGCGTCGGCCAGTTGCGCTGCCGATCCGTACTCGAATAAAACCCCGCAGCCATGCTGCGCGACGAAGTCTCGGAAATACGGCGTGTCGACCGCGATCACGGGGCAATCATAGGCACAGGCGTCGAATAAAACTCCCGAGCCGCCAAGTTCACTGGCACCGGGGACATAAGAGAGGATCGTGCCGTCGGCTGCGGCAAAGTAAAAAGGCACCTCGTTGTCCGGAATAAAGCGGTCGTCCACCCGAAAGGCCGTGTAGCCTGCCTCCGAGCCAATAGCGTACGGGTCGCGATTGACGACCTTTCCAGCAAAGAGCAGAAACGGCGGATGATCGCAAAGACGGGCCGCCTCGAACACCGTACGGTAGTCCTTCGTGTCCCGGTGGCCCCCGAAGCACAGCCATACCGGGCCGTCGGCGGGGAGCCCGAGCCGTGTCCGAGCCTCGGTTTTCGACGGCATCCGCTCGACGGGCGTACGGCCCGACGGCACATGCACGGCTAAGTCGCCCAGCACGTTGTGGCAAATCTCGCTCGTGTGCGCGTTCTCGAACACGAAGAACACGCGACCGCGCCGCAGCGCCCAATCCGTCAGGAGGCAAACCACGCGATCCCGGAGGGACCGTTTGCCTTCCCGCCGGCAGGTGTAGGGAGTGCAGCAGTGGTGTACGACGGGGCACCGGCAGAACATGGCGAACAGGATCGTAACCGGTATGCACCCATCGGCAAAATGAACGGCGCCGACATTAAGGCGGTGCAGGAGTGTCAACGCCTTGATGGCGCAGAAAGCGGACTCCAGGACCAGGTCGAAGTCATGCACTCGTTTGGCGTATAACCCGCGCGTGAGCGCCGGGGTCAAGGGCCGCAACCAGAAAGGCAATCGGTCGAAGACACCCCGCACGTGATCGGCAAGATCCGGGTCAACGGGGGCCTCGCGAACGGAGAAAAGCAAGATATGCACGGGGATTCCGCATTGCAGAAGCGCGCGGGCGGGACCCGCGATGAGAGGCATCCATTGCGCTTGGACGTGTCCCCTGGTGCCCACGATCAACACGCTCTTGCCGACCTGTTTGCCTGGCGGTTCCGGTTTTCCTGCGTTTCGCATCGCCGTCCTTTCCGGTTCGAATTCGCCGCGCATTCGTCAAGGCGGCCAATTACTTTCGCCCGACAACGATTTCGCGCAGAATCCGGTGTGGCTTCGAGAAATGCCAAAGGTCAATAAGAGTCTCCTTGAAAGGCATGGCGGGAACACGCGGCGCAGGATCTCCTGTCCGAGTGAGTGCGACATGAAAAGAACCTCCCGCATTAAAACGAGCGCCACGAACGAACTGCCTGCGGAACCAAGAAACAATCTCTGGATGGTTTTGCAATTTGTACTCATCAAACAATCGAAGCCACCATACGCGGGGTTTCACCGTACGATGCCACTCGCGATCTGGTGTCGTACTGATGGATGCCACGAAGAGCCCACCTTGGTCGAGGTGCGTTAGTACATTCTGACAGAAAACACGAAATCCCGCCTCTGGCAGATGTTCGATCAGTTCCCACGCGGTGATGAGATCGAACTTCATCGACTGGCCGTCGGTCACAGACTTATTGGTTCTTACTTCTATCATTGCTCCCCCTTTTTATGGTCTTCCGACGTGTACCACGCCACCGTCTCGCTCAGTCCGCGCTCCAGCGGCGTCATCGCAAAGTCCGGCAGCAGTCGCGAAAATTTACAGGTGCCTAGGATCTTGGAGCGGGCACCCACATAGCGCGTCGTGTCATACTCGATCAGGGCGGCATCGTACCCGACAATTGTGCCGATCAGTCCTGCAAACTCCCGGATCGAGTGCTCCCGTCCTGCACCGACGTTGACGATCTCGTTGTCTACCTCATCCGCAAGTTGCAGCGCCGCGCGCACGAAGTCGCCTACATGCACCAGTTCCCGTTTCTGGCGCCCGTCGCCCCACAGCACCACTGGCGTGCCGTGCGCCTTCCCTTCCACGATTTTCCGGATCAGGTCGAAGATGAAGTGCATCTGCTTCCCAGCGGTGTGGTAGCCAGGCCCGTAGAGTGTGGAGGGAACGAGATAAAGGTAGCGCAACCCGAACTGCTTGCGCAGCGCTTCTAACCCAACGTACAGCATGCGCTTGGTCATCGCATACGTGTACAGGCTGTCGATCGGCGTCCCGTCCATGTACCGCTCCTCGACCAGTTCGCTGTCGGGGGCATAGGAACAACTCGTGCCCATCGCGATCAACTTGGCCTGCGGCTGGCACGCCTGCCACCAGGCCAGGACGTGGGTGTTGATCGCCTGGTTGATCAGCCACTGCTCGCCGGGATGGGTCAGGCAGAAATCGCCCGCCTGCGTCCAGGCGGCGAGGTGAAAGATTGCGTCGTAACGCACGCCCGCAAACTGGACCAAACTACCTGCGACCCGCAAATCCGCCTCGCGTGTGCTGACCCGCGTCACGCTGTCGCCGCGCGCCTCCAGCGCCCCGCAGAGGTGCGTGCCCAAAAAACCCGAGGCCCCCGTGACTAATATCCGCATGTGTCAATGGTAAACCAGGAGTCATATCTGTAACAAGCACCCGTCTTCCTCGTAAACCGAGGCATAGCCAGCAGAATTCTCATGGCTCCCTTCGCTTTTTGGTTTGAGTTGCGCCTGCTTCCATTTCGTTACTCCTTCGTGATACAAGACCTGCCGCGCCCCCGCAGATCTTCAGCAAGTTTTTTTCTGAATCACCATGTCCTCGAAAAGTTGGCGGTACATGCGGCCTCCAGCCTCCCAAGATTCCACTTTTACCAAACTTCTGGATCGCTCTGCGATTTCAGTGAACCACGAGTCGGGCTTTGCAGCGAACTTCCTCAGAGCCGCAGCCATCGACTGAACATCCTCAGTGCGAAACGTCAATCCAAGCTGCCATTGCCGGACTCTTTCACCGATGAAATGCTGGTCGCAAGCGATTATCGCCTTGCCGTATTCGCTGGCGGTACGCAACGTGCCGCTTGTTCCGGCAAACCCCTGTCGATACGGAATTACCACCGCATCGCATGCGGCATAGTAGTCCTGCATTTCGGTGGCGCTCACGAACCGTGACACCTGGCGAATCCGGTCGCCCCAGCCGTTTCGACTAAGGCGACTCGTGTCGCCCCAGGACGGCAGATAGACGTCCCCTGTCTTGCCGACTACGCACACCAGAAACTCAGGAGGCACTTGCTCCAGCGCCTTGAACAACAGATCTGCCCCTTTGACATGGCTCGCCACGCCAAAAAGCAAAACCATACGGGGCTCTAATGGCAATTCCAACGCCGCCCGTGCTGAAGTCTTGGATCGAATGCCGCTCAGGTCCTCGTGGCCCTCCGGCACAACGCAAGTCCGAGCCATACCCGACATGCCTAATTCAGTCAGCACCTGTCGCGATGTCGCGATGACATGCATGAATCTGGGCAAGTATCGCGACAGGCGATAGTTTATCAAGTTACGCAACCGGGTACGTAACGTGTTGCCTTTAGTTGCGGGCCAATTGCCGTAGTTCATGGGGATGTAGCACGCCAACGGGATTCCAAGGCGAACAACCCGTGCCCACAGCAGGAACGCTGTCGCCACGCAAGGCTCGGCATCAGCAATAAAGCAGATGTCCATGCGCTCCCGGACTGCGAATCGTGCTGCGCCGATCATCATCAGCAACGGTTCGACCAAGAACCTAAAAACATTTCCGCCATGGCTGTGCCACCAAGTCAATCGCCGCGCTGTCGTAGGTTTCACCATTCCCGCCAAGGATCGGTAAGGCAGTCCCAAATTCGGCTCGACAAGTGGGAAAGCCTCGTGCAACCCGAACACCGTGACATCCAGTCCCGCCGCCGCCATGCCCCGCGCCCGGAATCTTGTGCTGTAAGGGCTGTCCGCCTGAAACGACAGTGCGGGGCTGCAAAACAGAACTCGAAGATTGTCTAGGGGTGTCGCCATAATGTCAGGTTTCTTGCGCACACTTACCAATCCAAGACGGCATTGCTGTAAATAGACGATATAGCGATCCTGTCGGGCAGACGCAAGTCAGCAACCGCTCGGTTTACTGCGGCTACACGATCGCCGCGCGCCCCGAGTGCACGGCAAAGATGGGACCCAAGAAATCCCGATGCGCCTGTAACCAGAACATTCATAGATTGTTAACAACGCTGCTCGGCCCGCAACAGCGCAAGTGCCCGCGCGTTACGCTGTTTTCACCAGCTCACTTCCGCGAGTGCGATGCATTTACTGTTGTTTATTATAGCATTGACGTTTTTGAGGGGCAACAGTATTGTTGCGCCGTATTGTTGCGCCGACTACAACGCAACCAGCATATTGTCGGGAGATGAGGTGTTTTTTGGCTGTTGAACCGTTGGAACTTTCAAGAAAACGCGTCCTGCTGACCGGGGGAAACGGATTTATCGGGAGTAGCGTGCTGTCGGCGCTTGGCTCAATGGGTGTGTCGGATGTTATCGCTCCCGCCCGTGCTGACTGTGACCTAACCCATGAGCCAGAAGTAGAAAGACTCTTCAAAGAGGTCCGCCCGCAAATCGTGTTTCATTTGGCCGGGTTAAATGGCGGCATACTAGCCAACCAGAAACGCCCTGCGGAATTCTACTACCAGAACCTCATGATGGGCACCTTGCTCATACACCATGCATGGCGAGCTGGTGTCGAGCGGTGCGTTGTTGCCGGGGCAGGTTGTGGCTACCCTTCGACTGCGCCCAACCCCTTGCGTGAGGATGATTTGTGGAACGGTTCCCCCCAGCCCGAAAGCGCCCCGTACGCACTAGCCAAACGCATGTTGAGCGTCCAGTCTGAGGCGTATTTCCGCCAGTATGGTTTTGTATGTGTCGTGGCGGTCCTTGGCAGTGTGTATGGACCACATGACAACTTTGCTTTGGAAAACGCGCCTTTTATGGCGGCGTTGGTTAGAAAATTCTGCGACGCCGCTGCTTCACGGACGCCCGCCGTTGAAGTGTGGGGCACCGGCAACGCTACGCGCGACTGCGTGTTCGTGGACGATGTTGTCGATGCCTTGATTCGCTGCGCAACCCGCAGCGAGAGTGCTTCAACTGTAAACGTGAGTTCAGGCGAATCCACCTCAATTCGCAACATCTCCGAAATCTTGCGCAGGCTTACAGGTTATGGAGGTGCTGTACGCTGGATCGCGGATCGCCCCGAGGGGCAGCAGCATCGACGACTCGATGTAACCAGGGCATTTAGAGCCCTTGGTTGGTCCGCATCCACGTCACTCGATGATGGACTTAGAAAGACCATCGACTGGTACGTTGCGAATTACCCGAGAACGGAGGAAAAATAGACCATGTCAGTAAAGGTTCATGCGGAACAACACCGGAGAGTGGTTGCAGTGACCGGCGGAGCAGGATTCATCGGGTCGCATCTGTGCCGTCGTCTGCTGGAGAACGGAAACCGCGTGCGATGCATCGACAATCTCCACCGTGGCGCGTGGGAGAACCTTGGCGACTGCGCCAGCCAGGTTGAACTGGTAACCGCGGACTTGCGCAATCTGGATCAGACGCTGGAGGCATTGAAGGGAGCGGATGTCGTCTATCACCTTGCATCCATAGTTGGCGGCATCGGGGTTTACATCAAACACGCATCGACGGTCTGGTTGGACAACACGCTGATTGACCAGAATGTCTTTCGGGCCGTGATCCAAAATCGCATCTCGCGACTCTTTTACGCGAGCAGCGGTCACGTTTATCCGGAAGCATTGCAGCAAACGCCGTCCGGGCCAGACCTGCTTGAAGACATGGCCTATCCCGCACAACCAGGACTGTCGTACGGCTGGGCAAAACTGATGGGGGAAAAGTCGCTGGGTTACTTGCTTGATGAACACCAGTGGCTTCATGTGGCACTGGCGCGCATCGTCGGAGCGTACGGACCAAACCAGGATATTGACCTCGACACTGGCGCCATCATACCGGTCTTGTGCCACCGTGCGGCACGATGGCCAGATCTGCAGCCTTTCCGGGTGTGGGGAACGGGCCAGGAAACGCGGTCGTACATTTTTATCGACGATGTCATAGACGCCTTCGTTCGTGCCGTGGACGCCCTTGAGCACACGCGGTGTCTGGGTCCATTTAACCTGGGCAACCACGGACGCGTCACCATCTCTAGGATCGTTGACACAGTGGTCTCCGTGTCAGGTAAGCCGATCGACGTATTCTACGACACCGCTGTTGCCACACGTATATGGGGACAGGCTGCCGACACGGCCCTCGCTAGGCGATTACTGTCCGGCTGGGCACCGCGAGTATCCCTTGAAGACGGCATATCCCGGGTTTACGAAGATGTCGCCCGACGGGTCGCTCAACGAGAAGGACACGCATGAAGACAGTTAAACGAAAACTGCTGTCGACGGTACGCTTCTTCACACGCAGGACGCCGATACTGTACGGATACTTTGATCGCGTGATCCGTTCCGTATCCCTGCTCTTGCCGTCAGGCGACGCCTGGATCACAGTTCCGCACAGAAACGGGACTCAAATCCGGTTGAACCTGGCCAATGATGACGGGAGACAAGTCTTCCTCTTCGGCGCGAACGACCTTCGCCTGATGCGACTATTGGAATTCCTGTTACACGAAAACGACAGTTTTGTCGACGTCGGGGCGAATTGCGGTTCCTTGTCTCTGGCTGCCGCCGGCATTGTCGGGCGAGGTGGGTATGTACTGGCCTTCGAACCGAACCACATCCTCGCCTCCGCACTTCAGGCATCCATCTCCGTAAGCAATGTGTCAGATTGGACGCGTGTCGAAAATGTCGCTCTCGGCGACTGTGAAGGCGCCCAGGTCTTGTGCCACCCTGTCGGCTTTTCTGGGCACGCGAGACTCTCTTCAGGTGCGCCACGAGCAGAACAGGAGGGCAGCACAACGCAGGTCGTTCAAGTGCGAACACTGGACTCATTCCTGAAACCCGGCATACCGCACGGGGGAGTCATGAAACTGGATGTCGAAGGTTATGAAAACGCGGTTTTTCGTGGCGGGGAACGGTGGGTTAGGGATATCCAGCCTAGAGTCATTATTTTCGAATGCAAGAGCCCCGGGCCGCTCCGCAACGTTCCTGCCGTGCGATTCTTAGACTCACTCGGGTATGAGTTCTTCGTTTTCAGCCGAAACTTGTTCCAGGTGGGGCTCGTTCGAGTTGACACGGCGAGCGAAGCAGCAACGCGCAACGAGGATATTGTCGCGGTTCTTAGATCGCATCTGACATGTATCACCGCCATACTCCGGAAACACTAGAGCGGTTTAAATAATACTGTAGCCGCACGAGGCGAACCAATTGATGGCATCCTGTTACACAAGATTGAGGAGTCCTTGAAATGACAAAGTTTGAATACATATTAGCATTGATAAAAATGGTAAGACAAAAGGATTTTGTGCCGCCCATTTTTTCAAAGGTAGTTTTGGCAAGACAGATGTTTCTGGCTGGAAATACGCTGCCAAAATGTTGCAAGGCCCCCTGTTTTGATCCCATATTCAATACTTTTGCCAACGGAAACACGGACTTATTCATAGACTTGCTCTTGGGATGCAAAACCATAGGCCACTATATTGACGTTGGGGCGAACGATGATAATCTCCCAAATAGCACCCGAAGGTTTTATAATCGCGGATGGTCGGGGATAAACATAGAACCCCAGAAGAAACAGTTTGACAATTTGTGTGTCTCCAGAAAACGTGACACGAACTTGAATGTAGCAATATCCGATCATACAGGGAAAATGAGGTTGCTATTGCCGAAATCGGAATCTGATAGTGGATTAGCCACTCTTGAGCCTTGTATGATGCGGCAACATGAAAAATCAGGGATTGAGGTTGAGGCAACTACATTGAAAGATGTGTTTGATAAACATGCAAAATGGCCGATTGATTTTATGTCTCTGGATGTTGAAGGCCACGAAATCCCAGTGTTAAAAGGCAATGACTGGGACAAATATCGGCCTACCGTGATTATGGCCGAAACTATACACGATGGCGAAGAAAAGATTGCAAAATTTCTACACGGCAAGGGATACAAGACGGTCTATACCAGTTTTATGGACGATATATTTATGGCAGTTTAAATTTGCATTTTTCAATGACTCTCGACGTTATTGATATCCGCATAAGTAATGCAACAGTTATGGCAAAAAGGGGGCACCTCGGATTGCTGAATACATCCGCGCAAAGGACGAGGAGAAGCGGCCAGAACACATATTTCGTCTGCCAGCACGTCCATCAACTCAGACTGAGTGTCGGGGCGGCCGTTGGACAGAGTTCTCTTGAGGTGATTCCAGACGCCCTCGTCCGGGTTCAGTTCAGGGGCGTACGCCGGAACGGCACCAGGTGCAGCCGGAAGTGCAGGGCGCGAGCGGGGCGCGAAGGTCAACCCTCGAAATCGCGCCGGGGACTGCAAATCAGGCTCACCGGATCGAAATGCACCAGTCTTCCTGACTTTCGCATTTCGTAAACAACGGTCCGCCTACAGTATTATTTAAACAGCTCTAGCCCAAGTTTCGCGGGTACTCAACGGTTTCGGGCAAAATCGGTTCGATTTCAGTCGCAAGTCCCTGATATATCGTGTGGGTTTCGGTTTGTAGTGCCCATAAATGCCTGAGTTCCATTGACGCGCGTGGGGCCGCAG
>CAIYGI010000001.1 GCA_903925685.1 uncultured bacterium | reverse complement strand
GCACATCTCAATCACGAGGCTTGCTGTTTTATCGTCTCGTAGAGCAAGCCGTGCAGACCGCCCCATTGCCCTACCGACAGATCGTCGAAAGAAAACACAACCTGTAGGGGGCGTTTGCGTTACATGGATACCCCCTTTTGTATAAATCGTCTTGATCCCGTTTTCTCTCATCAGGATCGCAGTATGTGCGTCGAAGACCAGATTGCCGGAGATGTCCGGCGCCTCGACAAAGACTTCAGCCGCAACATGACGATGCCGGTCAGTCTCGGCCAAAACCCGGAAGCGCTGGGAGGCAAACAAGGCATCAAGAAAGCGCCATGCCTGCGATGAGGAGAATGGGCGGGTAAGGACACGGGGATGGGTGACCACCCTGAGAAACTCATACACAATGCCCCAGGTCACATACCAGGGCGTTGTCTGCAGGCGCCACTGTTCGATCAACTCGCGGCATCGCGCGTGGTCTGGTGAGTCCATGTCCACGCCGTAGATCAGGATGTTAGTGTCCACAACGAACACGTCTAACCTCCCATCATGGTGTACAGGGCATCGCGGTTGGCGACGTTGACTCGCAGTCCGCCACTGCTGAATTCCGGCAGGGGCGGCAATTTGACCTTTCGCTGTTCCGGATTGACAATCATGCGCAACGCCGCTTCTACCATCGCGGACATGGTCTGTCGGCGACGCGCGGCCTCACGCTTGACCTCACGCATCGTCACATCGCTGATATTGAGTGTCGTCTTCATATGGATAACCATATCCAAGATATGGCATGCCGTCAACTGGTGAATGTCACGTTTGCGACAAATCATGGCGCGGACGGGTGGGGCGTGGTATAGTGCGCGGCTTTTGCACGCCCCGGACCGGATGTAACACACGATGAGCACGCGCACGACCACTGAAGAAATCGCCCGGCGACGGACTTTTGCGATCATTTCCCACCCCGACGCCGGCAAGACGACGCTGACGGAGAAACTGCTGCTCTATGGCGGCGCGCTGCATCTGGCGGGATCCGTTCGCGCCCGGCGCAACATGCGGGCCACCGCTTCGGACTGGATGGATTTGGAAAAGGAACGCGGCATCTCGATCAGTTCCACCTTGATGCAGTTCGAATACGGCGATGCCTGCGTCAACCTGCTCGACACCCCCGGCCACAAGGACTTCAGCGAAGACACCTACCGCGTGCTCACCGCGGTGGATAATGTGGTCATGGTGCTCGATGCCGCCAAAGGCGTTGAGGATCGCACCCGCAAACTCTTTGAAATCTGCAGCCTGCGGAAGATCCCGATCTTCACCTTCGTCAACAAAATGGACCGCCCCGCCCGCGGCAGCATTGACCTTCTGGATGAGATCGAAAAGGTGCTCGGCATTCACGCCGTGCCGGTGACCTGGCCGCTGGGCAGCGGGGGGGATTTCAAGGGCGTATTCGACCGCCTGACGCAGCAGGTCTTCCTGTTCGAACCGACCAAGCACGGACAGCACCGCGCGCCGTTTAAGGTTTCGAGCATCCACGATGCGGCATTCCGCGAGCGACTCGGCGAGCACTACGCGGAGTGGATGGAATCGGTCGAGATGATTTCCACGGCGGGCGAGCAGTTCGATCACGCGCGCGTGACGGCGGGCCAGATGACGCCGGTTTTTTTCGGCAGCGCCATGAACAACTTCGGGGTGCAGCATTTGCTGGACTATTTCATCCGCTACGGCGACCCGCCCGCGCCGCGCCAGACCGAAACCCGCGTGGTGCGCCCGGAGGACCCGGACTTCAGCGGGTTCGTGTTCAAGGTCCAGGCCAACATGAATCCCAAGCACCGCGACAACCTGGCCTTCGTGCGGGTTTGCTCCGGCATTTTCGAGAAGGACATGACCGTGCTCGACCCGCGCGATTCCGCGCGGAAATTGCGTCTGGCGTACCCCCAGCGCCTCTTCGGTCAGGAGCGGGAAACGGTCGAGCGCGCCTACCCGGGCGACATCGTGGGCCTGGTCAGCCACGGCAACTTTCACATCGGCGACACGCTCAGCGCCACGCCCGGGTTGCGCTTCCACGAAATTCCGCGCTTCGCCCCTGAGGTCTTTGGCTACCTGCGCAACCCCAACCCCAGCCGCTTCAAACAGTTCCGCGACGGGCTGGGGCAGCTTTTGGCGGAGGGCGTGATCCAGCGCTTCCATTTGCCGGAGGACATTTCCGACGCGCCCTTGCTGGGCGCGGTCGGGCCTTTGCAGTTCGACGTCGTACGCTACCGCCTGGAAAAAGAATACGGCGCCGTGGCGCGGCTCGATACCGCGCCGTATACGCTGATCCGCTGGCTGGAACCGGACACAACCCGCGCCGCGGCTGAGAAACTGACGCTGGGCGTCGGGGTGACGATCGTCGCGGACGCGGACGAGGAACTGGCGCTGCTTTTTCCCAACGAGTGGGCGCTGCGCTTCGTCGAGGAGCGCAACCCCAAACTCGTCATGCACAGGGTTTCGCCGCGGCGCTAGAGCTCTTGCAAAATACCTCTGTCGCGGGGCGAGCAAAAGCGGACAAGTTGTGCGCGATCAAAAGCGGAATTCTGCTGAAGAGGGGTTGACAGGGCAGAAAGCTGTGCGAGAGAGTGGCGGCGGCATTGACAAGATAGGGCTCTGCGGGAGCGCAACCT